>CANQCS010000037.1 GCA_947589745.1 uncultured Oscillospiraceae bacterium | reverse complement strand
ACCATGGTGTCCCAGGGCATGGACATGCGGAGGATGGTGTCCACCCGCTCGGAGCCGTCCAGCACCATGCCGAAGCCTCCGTTTATGGCCTTGCCCACGCCCACGCCGCCGCCGTTGTGGAGAGCCACGAGGCTCATGCCCCGGGCGGCGTTGCCGGCGCAGCACTGCACCGCCATATCGGCCATGATGTTGGAGCCGTCCTTGATGTTGCTGGTCTCCCGGAAGGGGGAGTCGGTGCCGCCAGTGTCGTGGTGGTCCCGGCCCAGCATGACGGGGCCGATCTCGCCCTTGCGGACCATCTCGTTGAATTTCAGGGCAATGTTCATCCGGCCCATGGCGTCCTGGTACAGGATGCGGCACTGGGTACCGACGACCAGCTTGTTCTTCTTGGCGTCCCGGACCCAGACGTAGTTGTCGTAGTCCTGGTAGCGACGGTTGTGGGCCAGGATGTACGCGGCGGCGGCCGCGTCGGTCTTGTCCAGGTCCTCGGGGTCCCGGCTCAGACAGCACCAGCGGAAGGGGCCGTAGCCGAAGTCGAACAGGCAGGGGCCGAGAATGTCCTCCACGTAGGAGGGGAAGACGAAGCCGTCCAGGTCGTTCTCGCCGTTCTTGCAGATGGAGGTGACGCCGGCGTCGTACACGGCCTTGAGGAAGCTGTTGCCGTAGTCGAAGAAGTAGGTGCCCCGGTCGTGGAGCCGGCAGATCAGCTCGTAGTGGTGGCGGAGGGATCTATCCACAAGGACCCGGAAACCGTCGGGGTCCTTATCCAGCATCTCGGTGCGCTGCTCATAGGTCAGGCCCTGGGGGCAGTAGCCGCCGTCGTAGGGCACGTGGCAGGAGGTCTGGTCGGAGAGCAGGTCCACGTGGACGTTCTTCTCCAGCAGGTACTCCAGCAGGTCCACCACGTTGCCGTGGTAGGCGATGGCGCAGGCCTCCTTCTTGGCCATCTTGTCCTTGGCCATGGCCAGGGCCTCGTCCAGGTTGTCGGTCTTCTCGCTGACCCAGCCCTGGGTGTAGCGGGTCATCAGGCGGGAGTAGTCCACCTCGGCGATGATGGACACGGCGCCGGCGATCTCGGCGGCCTTGCCCTGGGCGCCGGACATGCCGCCCAGACCGGCGGAGACGAACAGCCGCCCGGCCAGGTTGCCGTCCTCGGGGATGCCCAGCTTCAGCCGCCCGGCGTTCAGCAGGGTGTTGAAGGTGCCGTGGACGATGCCCTGGGGGCCGATGTACATCCAGCCGCCGGCGGTCATCTGGCCGTAGTTGGCCACGCCCAGGGCGGCGGCCCGGTTGAAGTCCTTCTGGTTGTCGTACATGCCCACCATCAGGCCGTTGGTGATGATGCACCGGGGGGCCAGCTTGTGGGAGTGGAACAGGCCCAGGGGATGGCCGGACATGACCACCAGGGTCTGCTCATCGGTCATGACCTCCAGGTATTTCTTAATGAGACGGTACTGCATCCAGTTCTGGCAGACCTGGCCGGTCTCGCCGTAGGTGACCAGCTCATAGGGGTAGAGGGCCACGTCGAAGTCCAGGTTGTTGTCGATCATCACCTGGAAGGCCTTGGCCTCGACGCAGTTGCCCTTGTACTGGTCGATGGGCTTGCCGTAGAGCCGGCCCTCCGGGCGGAAGCGGTAGCCGTAGATGCGGCCGTGCTCCCGGAGCTCCTGGGCGAACTCCTTGGCCATCTGGGCGTGGTGCTGGGGCGGGATGTAGCGGAGGGCGTTTCTGATGGCCAGGGCCTTGTCGGCCTCGGTCAGCTTGGCCTCCCGGCGGGGCGCCCGGCGGCAGCCGGGAACGAAGGCGGGATATTCCGGCAGCTCGTCGTCCAGCCGGATCGTCATGGCGTCGTAAATCGCGTCCATATAAAAACCTCCTTTTGATGACCGTGGGTGTGGTTGATTTCCGGAAAGTTTTGGGGTAGAATAGGAAAAAACAGGATGGAGGAACCAGACATGGACCGGTCAGGCTGGGATCAGAATGAGAGCGTGGAGGAGCTGCTGGAGGTGATCGCCTCTCTGGAGACGGCGGAGGAGTGCCGCACCTTCTTCCGGGATCTCTGCACCATGCAGGAGCTTCTCCAGTTCGCCCAGCGGCTCCAGGTGGCCAAGCGGCTGCTGGCCGGGGAGACCTACGAGGTCATCCGCGGCCAGGTCCCCGTCAGCAGCGCCACCATCACCCGTGTCAACACCGCCCTGCAATTCGGCTCCGGCGGCTACCGGTCTGTCCTCCGGCGGCTGGAGGAGCGTCAGGCCAGCTCCGGCAGGATGGACAGCGCCAGCTCCTGAAGCTCACCGCTGCGGACCATGCGCTCCATGGCCTGGATATCCGGCCACAGCTCCCGGTCCGCCTCCATGAAGGCCACCTGCTCCCGCACATGGTCGAACACCGCCTCGATCGCCGGGGACAGTCCCTGGCCGTACCGCCCCTGCTTGCGGCGGATGTCGATGGCCTGACAGGCGGTCATCAGCTCATAGGCCAGCACGGACCGGGTGTTCTCCAGGATGGTCCCCGCCTTTCGGGCGGCGGTGGTGCCCATGGAGACGAAGTCCTCCTGGTTGGCGGAGGAGGGGATGGAGTCCACGCAGGCCGGGTGGGCTAGCACCTTGTTCTCCGACACCATGGAGGCGGCGGTGTACTGGACGATCATGAAGCCGCTGTTGACGCCTCCGGCGATGGTGAGGAACCGGGTCAGGCCGTTGGAGAGGGCGGCGTTGACCATCCGCTCGATGCGCCGCTCGGAGATGCTGGCCAGCTCCGCGCAGGCGATGCCCAGGAAGTCGAAGGGCAGGGCCATGGGCTCCCCGTGGAAGTTGCCGCCGGAGATGACCGCCTCGTCCTCAGGGAACAGCAGCGGGTTGTCGGTGACGGCGTTGAGCTCGATGTCCACCTTGCTTTTGATGAATTCCAAAGTGTCCCGCACCGCGCCGTGGACCTGGGGGATGCACCGCAGGGCGTAGGCGTCCTGGACACGGGCCCCCTGGCTGCGCTCCAATATCTCACATCCGCTTGTCAGCAGGCGGATGTTTTTTGCGACCTGGATCTGCCCTGCGTGGCCCCGGGCAGTGTGCATCCGCTCCTGGAAGGCGTCCAGCTGGCCCGTCAGGGCGGTGAGGGTCATGGCCCCGATCACATCCGCCAGCAGAGCGGCCTGGAGGGTATCATAGAGGTGCAGGGCCCCCACGCTGGTCATGGCGCAGGTGCCGTTGGTGATGCCCAGGCCCTCCTTGCACACCAGGGTGTCCAGGGGCCGGATACCGGCCCGGGCCATGGCCTCCCCGCCGGGCAGGCGCTCCCCCTGGTAGTACGCCTCGCCCCGGCCCAGCAGCACCAGGCCCATGTGGGCCAGGGGGGCCAGGTCGCCGGAGGCGCCCAGGGAGCCCTTCTGGGGGATCACCGGCGTGACACGCCGGTCCAGCATCTCCACCAGCATTTGCACCAGCAGGGGCCGCACCCCGCTGATCCCGGCGCAGAGGGCGTTGGCCCGCAGCAGCATCATGCCCCGGACCTGCTCCTCCGTGTAGGGCTCGCCGGTGCCGGTGCAGTGGCTCAGGATCAGGTTGGTGGAGAGCTGGCTGCTCATCTCGTCGGATACCGCCACGCTGGCGAAGTCGCCGAAGCCGGTGGTGATGCCATAGGCCACCCGCTTCTCCCCGGCGATCTTCTCCGCCAGGGCACGGGACCGCTCCAGGGCCTCCAGGGCCGAGGCGGACAGGGATACCTTCGCGCCGTACCGGGCCACGGCCACCAGGGCCTCCAGCGTCAGGCTGTGCCCATCCAACACCACGTCTCTGATCTGTTTGGGATCGTTCATTGTATTGCCCCCTTGCGACATAAGTCCATATGCTCTATGTCCCTAGTGTATCACAGTATGGATGGCGATACAAACAAAAGAACAGCTCTTTTGAGACTCTGTTTTGTACACTATGACTCTATCGAGAGAACACGTCAGAGTGCTAAAGCATAAGAGAAATGGAAGCGTCCCATCTGCACCCGGCAGATGGGACGCTTCTATTACACACACATCACAAAACACAAACGATCAAAAGTTCATTCCTCGGCCAGTTCCCTGACGGCCCGGATAGCCTGGTCCGTCTCCGCCTCGGTGTTGTACCAGGAGAAGCTGAACCGCACCGCGCCCTGCTGCTCCGTGCCAAGGGCCCGGTGCATCCGGGGGGCGCAGTGGGCGCCGGGGCGGGTGGCGATGCCATAGTCCTGGGCCAAGGCGTCGGACACCTCGCCGGAGTCGTAGTCCCGGATATTCAGGGCCACGATGGCGGCCCGGTCCCCGGAGAAGTCGCCGTAGACCGTGACGCCGGGGATGTCCCGGACGCCCCGAAGGAAGCGGCGCATGAGGGCCGTCTCCTTTTCATGGATGGCGGGAATGCCAATCTCGTTGAGGTAGTCCACGGCGGCGGAGAGACCGGCGATGCCGTGGGCGTTGAGGGTCCCCGCCTCCAGCCGGGTGGGGTACTCCGCAGGCTGGGTGGGGCTGTAGCTCTGGACGCCGGTGCCGCCCACCTTCAGCGGCGCGATCTCCACGCCCGCCCGGACGCAGAGGCCGCCGGTGCCCTGGGGGCCCATGAGGCCCTTGTGGCCGGTGAAGCACAGCACGTCGATGCCCAGGGCCTCCATGTCGATGGGCAGGCACCCGGCGGTCTGGGCCGCATCCACGATGAGTAGCGCCCCACCCGCTCTGGCCGCCGCGCTGACTTGTCTCAGGTCCACCAGATTGCCGGTGAGGTTGGAGGCGTGGGTGCAGACGATGGCCCTGGTGTTGGGGCGCATGAGCTGGGAGAACATGGCGTAGTCCAGGTTTCCCCGCCGGTCCGCCGGGACGAAGTCCAGGGCCACGTCCCGCTCCGCCGCCAGGCGGTAGAGGGGCCGCAGGACAGAGTTGTGCTCCAGGTCCGTGGTAATGACGTGGTCGCCGGGGCGGATGAGGCCGTTGATGGCGGTGTTCAGCGCCTCGGTGACGTTGGAGGTGAAGACCACGTGGTCCGGCCGGGGACAGTGGAACAGGGCCGCGATCTTCGCCCGGGCGCCGTATACGGTCCGGGAGGCCTGGAGGCTGCTGCCGTGGGCGCCCCGGGCGGGGTTACCAGACGAGCGCATGGCCTCCGCCACCGCCTCGATGACCTGGGGCGGCTTGTGGAGGGTGGTGGCGGCGTTGTCCAGATAAATCATGGCGGCGCTCCTTTACAGCATCATCTCGTGGACTCCGGACACCCGGAGCCCTGCGTCCCTGGCGGCCCGCTCCACCGCCTCCCGGTCAGTGATGGGGGCGCACCAGCACATCCCGCACCCGGCGGAGATGGCGGTGGGCAGGGGGATCAGCCGCCCGGGGACGCCGTGGGCGGCGCTGTAGCTCTCCATGGACATGGCGTCCACAGTGGCGGGGAAGGACAGGATCACCCGCGGCTCTCTCTTCCGCATGGCGTCAGGGCTTGACGATCAGGTCGGCCTGGGTCAGCTTCTCCACGATGTTGTACATGTTGGTGACCTCGCCCACGGCCAGCTTGTCCGTGAGGCCGTAGTAGTTCAGGCAGGTGCCGCAGGTCAGGATCTCCACCCCCTGGGCGGCCAGGGACTTCAGGTCCTCCAGGGACGGGGACTCCTGGCAGGGGATCGTGGCGCCGCCGTTGTAGAAGAGGATGGTCTTGGGCAGCTCGTCCTGCTGGCTCAGGGCGAAGATGAAGCCCTTCATCAGTACGCCGCCCAGGTCGTCATTGCCAATGCCCATCCTGGCGGAGGAGATGGCCACCACGTTCTTCCGGGCGGCGGCGCTCTCCGGCGTCACCAGACAGGTCTCCTGCTCCGGCTCCTCCGGGGCGGAGGCGGCCTCGCCGACGGTCATGGTCACCAGATAGCGGCCCTCGGCCACCTTCTCCGACTTGACGCCGTAGCCCTTCTGGTTGGCCATCTTGGTCAGGTTCTGGACGGCGATCTCATTGTCCACCGCCGTCTCCACCACGCCGGGGCCGTTCAGCTCCTTGATGGCGTTCTTGGTCTTCACGACAGGGATGGGGCAGGCGTCGCCGATGGCGTTTACTTGGATCATGGTGATCCTCCTTTCATTTCGTTCCCGCGACCAGAATTTCCGGGTCGCGGCGCTCTGTGATACTGCCGACGATCTCCGCCGGCAGGCCAAGGTTTTTCAACTCTGTCAACAGGCTCCCGGCCTCCTCCCGGGGCAGGGCGATGAGCAGCCCGCCGGAGGTCTGGGGGTCAAAGAGCACCTCCTCCATGGCGAAGGGGACGTTCTCGAACCGCACGAACCGGCCCACATGGTTCCGGTTCCGCTGGGCTGCCGCCGTCAGGAGGAACTCGTCCGCATAGGCCGCCGCCTGGGGAAAGTAGGGGATGTGGTCCAGGTCGATCACGCAGGACAGCCGGCCGTCCATCATCTCGTGGAGGTGGCCCAGGAAGCCGAAGCCGGTGACGTCGGTGCAGGCGTGGACAGTGTAGCTGCGGCAGGCCTCCGCCGCATACTTATTGAGGGTGGTCATGGACGCCACAGCGGCCTCCAGGGCCTCCTTGGACGCCTCGCCCACCCGGTTGGCGGTGCAGATGATGCCCACGCCCAGGCGCTTGGTGAGGATGAGGGCGTCGCCGGGGCGGCCCTGGTTGTTGGGGTACATCCGGTGGGGGTCCACCACGCCGGTGACGGACAGGCCGTACTTCACGTCGCTGTCCGCGATGGAGTGGCCCCCGGCCAGGACGCCGCCGGCCTCGATGACCTTCTCCGACCCACCCCGCATGATCTCCCCCAGGATGTTCAGGTCCATGCTCTCCGGGAAGCAGACGATGTTCAGGGCGGTCCGCACCTCGCCGCCCATGGCGTAGATGTCGTTGAGGGCGTTGGTGGCGGCGATCTGTCCGAAGGTGTAGGGGTCGTCCACCATGGGCGGGAAAAAGTCCAGGGTCTGGACATAGGCCAGATCGTCGGTCAGGCGGTACACCGCCGCGTCGTCCTTGCTGTCGTAGCCGATGAGCAGATCGGGGTCCGGCGGGCCCTTGGGCAGGCGCTCCAGCACCCGGTTCAGGACCGCGGCTCCCAGCTTGGCGGTGCAGCCGCCGCCCTTGCAGAATGTAATGGGTCCCGGCATAGGTCACGCTCCCCCTTTTCCGGCGGCGTCCGCCGTTGGCGCTGCCGCATCATTTCTCCAGCTAATACTTTTTCTTGAAAGAAAAAGTATCAAAAAGAACTTTACTATCGCTCTTAAAACGCTGCGATACCTGCATTTGCTGCCCGGTAACGCTATACCGTTCTAATCGAAGAACAGTATAAGTATACCGTTTTCGGACGGGAATGTTAAATTAAATTTTTATATGAGCTTTGATTCATTGATAGAAAACTGCGATAAATAGGCAGGGCAAAAAAGAACAGGCGGGGCCTGTGATAGGCTCCCGCCTGTTCTTCCCTGTTTCTTCCGATCCGGGCCGGATCACAGCAGGCCCTTCACATAGGCCGCGATGGCCTCGTCCTTGCAGCTGGGGAAGAACAGCTCCGCGAACTTCTCCCCGGCCACGGCGCCCTTGACCAGCTCCGGGTCCAGGTCCTTCAGGCAGTCCAGCAGGGGGCGCATGGTCTTGGACCGAACCTGGTCCAGGATCTTCTTGTTCCGCATCTCCGGCTCCCGGCGCTCCGGGGGATAGCCCTGGCCGTGGCCGAAGCCGAAGAGCTTCTCGAAGACGTACTCCAGGTTCAGCTCGCCGCCCCAGCCGAAGCCCTTGGCGTAGGGCAGGGCCACGGCGTTGCCGTCGTTGACGTGGGCGAAGGTGTAGGCGTCCACCGGGTCCTCGATGTGGCCGCAGATGACGCCGGGGAAGCTGTTCAGCGCCAGCATGGCCCCCTCGCCGGTGCCGCAGCCGGTGACCACGTAGTCCGCCGCGCCGCTGTTCAGCAGGATGGCGGCCAGGATGCCGTTCTGCACATAGGTGAGCTGGGCGGCGTCGTCCGCGGCGTACATGCCGTAGTTGTCCACCGTGTGGCCCATGGGCTCCACGACTTTCTTGAGGGCGGCCAGGATGATGCCGTTCTTGGCGGCCTGGCTGTTTTCATTGATGAGAGCGATCTTCATATCCGTATTCCTTTCCCAATAAAATTATCGTTACAAAGAGTTGGCCCCTTCGGACTGCCCGAAGGTCAGCACACCCGCCAGGAACGCCAGCGCCAGGCCCTGGCCCCAGCCCTGGATCCAGTCCCGGCTGATGTTCCGGTAGCCGTCCCGGTCCTTCATCACGGCGGTGCCGCCGGAGACGTTCATCACCCGGCCGTCGGCGCTGATATTGGCCAGCACGCCGGGGATGGCTTTGTTGATGTACTTGATGTGCAGGGGGTTGCCCTTGGCCACCATGGCCGCCGCGATGCCGCAGGAGGCGGACACCTCCTCGTAGCTCTCCGGGTCGTCCAGGATGGTGCGCCAGAGGCCGTTCTCTGTCTGGCACAGCTTGAGGCCCGCCAGCTGCTCGTTGAGGGAGCCCACCACGTCCAGGAACTTGGGGTACAGGTACGCCTCCGGCAGGCGGACGCCCACCTGGGCCATGGTGTAGGCCGCCCAGGCGTTGGCCCGGCCCCAGAAGAAGCCGGACATGTGGTCCTTGGTGATGTTGTTGTACCCGTGATACCAGAGGCCGGTGGCCGGGTCCTGGAGGTACTTGATGTGCCAGTAATACTGGTTCAGGGCATCGTCGATGAGGGCCTCGTCTTTCAGCTCCACGCCCACCCGCAGCAGGAAGAAGGCCGCCATGAAGAGCGTGTCTGCCCAGGCCTGCTCCGGGAAGTCGTTCTTGGCGGACACCGTGTGCTGGAGCACGTGGTCCACGAAGCGGAGGGCGCGGTGGCGCAGGTAGTCCACCTTGCTCATCACCACGTCCAGGTACTTCTGCTCCCCGGTGTGCTGGTAGAGGCTCAGGCAGCAGTGGCCCATGGAGCAGGTGTTGACGGTCCAGGTGGGCAGGCCCAGGTCCAGATACTCGTCCACCCGGGCCCGGACCAGGTCCAGATACCGCTGCTCTCCCGTGGCCTCGAAGGCCTCGCAGATGCCGTAATACGCCACGCCGCAGGGCCAGTCCCAGGTCATGTCCATGCGCATGGTGCGCTCCACCACGGCGTCGATGACGGCGCGGACCTGCTGGCGGTCAAAATTCAGATCCATGGCAGTTCCTCGCTCACTCCAGCCGGAATACCGGCTCCAGCTTGGGCTGGGCGCCGGTGACCGGGTCCATCTCCAGCTCCAGGATGTCCTTCATGTACTCGTTCCACCGGTCCACCACGGGGCTCTCCGCCTGGGTCTTCTCCGCGAAGGCGACGCCCTTCTCGCACTCGTAATACCCGAACAGCTCCTCGCCGTTGGCAAAGATGGTATAGTTGCAGATGCCCGCGGCCTTCAGCACCTCCACCATCTCCGGCCAGATCTCGTTGTGGCGCTTTACGTACTCGGCCTTGCAGCCGGGCTTGATGCGCCCTTTCCATGCCATACGCTCCATTTTTGTCGTCTTCCTTTCTATCAGCAGCGTTTGAATTTTGAATACAGGGTTCCGATACTATCACGCCAGGGGCTGCGCGCCCCGGGTCAGCTCGTCCCAGAGCCGCCCGTCGGCGGCGAAGGCCGACTCCTGGTCCTCCCCGTAGAGGGCCCGGCGGCCCACATAGAGGCCGGACATGGCCGACTGTCCCTCGACAGCCGCATCCGGGGCCATGAACTCCTCATAGGTCCCCAGGTCCAGCCCGGCGAGGACCGGGCAGTCCTCCCAGCGGCAGACCATCTGCTGCCAGTCGGCAGCGCCGTAGTCCTCCCGCTCCACGGGGGGACGGGAGCCGTCCCAGTAGGCCAGCGCGCCCATGCGGCGCTGGAAGCCCTCCGGGTCCTCCAGCAGCAACAGATACACCCGGCCGGAGGACAGGTCCACCGTCAGGCTGGTGATGGCGGCGGTGGTGCGCTCCACGTCCATCATGCTCTGCTCGTCAAAGCCCAGGTCGTAGGTGTATACCTCCACCAGGACCCGGCCGTCGCCGTTGACGTCCTCGCCCAGCTCCGCCAGGCGGTCCTGGAGGCTCTGACGGACCTCCTCCGGCAGCTCTGTCCGGCTGACGTAGCCCACCTGGTAGTCCGGCTCGGGGCGGAAAAAGATGTCCTTTACCAGCAGGATGCCGCCGATGACCGCCACCGCAGCCAGGATCACCCAGCCCAGGTTGTAGTCCCACCAGTTCCGGCGCTTCTGGGACGGGGTGAGCTCCACTTTCTCGTCGGGCTTCACGTCCTTGTATTTCTTTTTCAGGTATTCACTGGCCATAGAACGATCTTACCTCTTACTCGCCGTCCCCGTCCGGCACGCCCAGGGACTCTTCGATGCCGAACGTCTCGTCCAGGTCGCTGTACAGGATCATCTCCACCACCAGCGTGGGCAGCCAGAAGTTGAGCAGCACGAACAGGATCAGCGTGTCCGGGAAGGCCATAACGATGAGGCCCCAGTAGGCCAGCTGCAGCAGCGTGGCAACCAGCGTTTTCAGCGGGTGCCGGATGCTCAGGAGGATGGCGTTGAGGACCGCCCGGCCTGTGGGCAGGTCCATGAGGGCCAGCTGGGGCAGCAGCCACGTGGCGATGGCCGTGGCCACAAAGACACCCAGCAGCATGGCGAACAGCAGGAGCAGGTCCACGGTCTCCACGTTGATCTGGCAGAGGATGAAGATCTGGATGGCGAAGAGCAGTCCGCCCACCGCGCCGGGGAGCAGGCAGCCCTTGACGTTCTGCTTCCAGGCCCGCCGGTAGGTGCGCCACCAGAAGCCGGGCTCGTCCCGCAGGGCCCGCAGCACCGTGTCCGCCGCGCCGCAGAGCTGGGGCACGGCCAGCATCCCGCCCAGGGGGGCGGTGATGAACATGGGGAGCAGGGCGTGGCTGTCGATGCTGACCATGTTGCCGATGACATAGGGCACGACGCTGACGGCGGCCAGCAGCCCGGAGGCCAGCAGGCCCCAGGTGTCCCGGGTCAGAATTTCCCAGAAGCGGGCGAGGCCACGCTTCTCCCGCAGGTCCGGGGTCCCGCCGGGGCCCATGCCGTTGAGATCAGGATAGAACAATCCCATTAGAGGTACTCCTTTCTGAAAGCGCGGTCAGCCGGTTCCCGTGAGGGACGCACTGTCCGGCGCGAGGGGATTCTATTATTACTTTACTTTCCGGATTGGCCGGGCGTATCGTCCGGCACCACCCAGCCGGGATAGCGGAGCAGCATGGCGGGCCGGTCCGTGCGGGTCTGGTGCCGCCAGACCGTGGGCGTCTGGCCCATGATGCTGGAGAAGTGGCGGTTGAAGCTGGAGAGGGAGGCGAAGCCCACCGCCTCGCACACCTCCAGGATGGAGGAGTCCGACATCTGGAGCATGGCGCAGGCCCGGGTGATGCGGGTGCGGTTGACGTACTCCAGGGGGCCCATGCCCATGGTCTCCGAGAAGACCCGGCGGAAATAGGAGGTGCTCATCTTGCATATGGCCGCCAGATCGTCGATGCTGAAGCTGTCCATATAGTGGGTGTCCACATAGCGCAGAGCGGGGGCGATGTGGAACGGATTGTCCCCGGACAGGCCCGCCATGTCCGCGGTGTGCCGCGACAGCTTGCACATGAAGGTCGCCAGCAGGCTGCGGACGCAGGTGGTGTAGTTGGGCTTCCGCTCCTGCATCTCCGCGATGATCTCCTCCGCCAGGAAGGAAAAGGAGGGGTCCTCCTCCCGGCTGACGGTCACCCGGTAGTTGTAGGCGAAGCCCCGCTGGAGCAGATCCTGGTACAGCTGGGAGCCGGGCGCGCCGGGAACGGGCGGGTCCGCCAGCCGCACCGGGTCCGCCATGATGTAGCTCCAGAGGCTGGACGTGCCGGGGGAGGAGCAGGTGGTGTGGAGGGTGCCGCTTCCGATGGCGGTGACGTCTCCGGCCCGGAAGGGCCGGTCCCCGTCCTGGAACCCCAGCACGCCGCTCCCTGAGTGGCACACGCCGATCTCCAGGTGGTTGTGGAAGTGGAGGGAGTGGGCGCGGATATCGGAGATGTGCCAGACATCGCCGGTCAGGACGATGATGGGAAAGTCCGGGGGCAGGGCGTAATCGCGGCATTCGATGATCTCTCGGGGGCGTCTGGGCACGGCGGTCTCCTCCCTCCCGTGAAAGTGAAAACAGGGGGCCGTGCGGCTCTCGCCGCACGCAGGAACCGCCCGGGCGGTTCCTGCAAGAATTCATCTTAGCACAGTTTCCAAATACTTTCTATACTGTTTTGCAAAAATGATTTTATTTCGTGAAATCGCACAACAAAAAATTAAATTTATATTACAATTTCACAAAAATAAGGGCAATATTTTTTCATCCAAGCCAGATGCGACAAAATTTTGTTATCCATGGGCCGCTTTTTCCGAAAAAGTGCACGATTATAAAAAATCGAAATTGCCTGGTATTATATCAAAAATGGATAGACCCACGGGCCGGGGAATTATAAAATAAACTTGCATTTCGAGACGGTGTGTGCCGTTTCGACAGGCGGGAGGACCCCCGCATCTGTTCCGGCGCTCCGCGGCGCAGGACGGAGGAGCCGGGACCGCGGCGGAGGTGATCCCTTTTCCACAGCGAAATAGAAGAAATAGGGAGGAATTCTATGAGCAATTCTGCGGCCGCCGCCCAGGCAAGGAAGGAAGCGCGGGAATTCCAGCGCAAGCACAACTCCTGGGGCAAGGCATTCAGCCAGCACTACTGGCTGTATATCATGCTGATCCCCGGTATCGTGTGGATGCTGGTGTTCTGCTATCTGCCCATGGGCGGACTGATCATGGCGTTCGAGAACTTCAGCCCCTACGCCGGCAACGGTATCGTCGAATGCCTGCTCAAGAGCCCCAAGGTGGGCTTCGGCAACTTCACGATGCTGTTCACCGGCGCCGACTTCGTCAACCTGCTGCGCAACACCCTGACGATCTCCTTTGCCAATCTGCTGATCGCATTCCCTGCGCCGATCATCCTGGCTCTGATCCTCAACGAGCTGCGCCTCATGTGGTTCAAGCGGCTGAGCCAGACCTTCATCTACATCCCCCACTTCATCTCTCTGGTCATCGTGGCCACCCTGACCTTCCAGCTGTTCAACGTCCAGGACGGTTTCGTCTACAACGCCATCAAGAACGTCTTCGGCAACGCGCCGGACATCCTGTCCGACCCCAAGATGTTCGTGTGGCTGATCCTGGGCCAGAACCTGTGGAAGGAGACCGGCTACGGCACCATCATCTATCTGTCCGCCCTGGCCGGCGTGGACCCCCAGCTCTATGAGGCCGCCAAGATCGACGGCGCGGGCCGCTGGAACCTGATGTGGCACGTCACCCTGCCCTCCATCCGCGGCACCGTGGTCATCATGCTGATCATGAAGGTGGGCGCCCTGCTGAACACCGGCTACGAGCAGATCTTCCTGATGCAGAACGCGTCCAACCGCAGCCGCGCCGAGGTGTTCGACACCTACGTGTACAACCGAGGCGTGTCCCAGAGCCAGTACTCCCTGGCCACCACCGCCGGCCTCTTCAAGTCCATCGTCAGCCTCATCATGGTGCTGGGCGCCAACCATGTGGCCAAGATGCTGGGCGAGTCGGGCCTGTACTGATAGGAGGTGCGAGATATGGCGAACAAGCAACCCAAGGCCTCCAGCGGCTTCGACAAGCGCGGCGCCGGCGACCAGGTGGTCCAGGTCATCCTGTATATCATCGTGGCGGCCTGCGCGCTGGTCTGCGTGCTGCCCTTCCTCTACGTGTTCGGCGCGTCCTTCGCCACCGAGCGCGAGATCATCGAGCGTCCTTTCTTCATCATCCCCCATGAGTTCTCCTTCAACGCCTACGTGTACATCGCCCGGGACGGCGCGGTGTTCAACGGCCTGAAGAACTCCATCATCGTCACCGTCGTCGGTACCCTCATCAACATGTTCGTCTCCTGCACCATGGCCTATCCCCTGTCCCGCCCCTACCTGAAGGGCAAGAACTTCGTGATGAACATGGTCATCGTGATCATGCTGTTCAGCGGCGGCATGGTGCCCAGCTACCTGCTGATCACCCAGCTGCTCCACCTGCGGAACACCTTCTGGGCTTTGTGGCTCCCGGGCGCCATGAGCGCGTTCAACATGATCATCATTAAGAACTACTTCCAGGGGATCCCCACGGAGCTGGAGGAGGCCGCCACCATCGACGGCTCCAACGACCTGATGACCTTCATCCGGGTCATCCTCCCGCTGTCCGGGCCGGTGCTGGCCTCCGTGTCCCTGTTCTACGCCGTGGGCCACTGGAACGCCTACTTCAATGCCATGATGTACATCAACGACCAGTCCATGGAAGTGGTGCAGATCGTGCTGCGCCGGATCATCTTCCTGACCAGCTCTTTCAACGAGAGCGGCTTCGACTGGGGCGACGCGGGCAGCCCGCCCAGCAAGGCGGTCAAGATGGCCACCACGGTGGTGGCCACGGTGCCCATCCTGATCGTGTACCCCTTCATCCAGAAATTCTTCACCGCGGGCGTCATGGTCGGCTCCGTCAAGGGCTGATCTCCGCCCCCTGCGCCCACGGCGCGGACCGTCTGCCCGCGCCGTGGGCACCCTCACCCTGTTATCCGGCAGCTGCGGCTGCTTGATAAAAACATAAGTCAACAAGGAGGATACAACATGAAAAAAGCGCTTTCTCTCATCCTTGCTCTCGTCATGGTCCTGAGCCTGGTCGCCTGCGGCGGCGGCGGGAACAGCGGCGGCAGCAGCAATTCCGGCGGCAGCAGCAATAGCGGCAGCAACAGCGGTGCCGCCAACAACGGCGGCAGCAGCGACAGCAGCGCCGACACCGGCAGCACCGATACCCAGGGCAGCACCGAGATGCCCACCATCACCTTCATGCTCCCCTCTTTCTTCGGCGGCGAGCTGCAGGACAGCAAAGAGGGCGTTGACCAGGTCAAGGCGGCCTATGAGGAGCTCACCGGCGTCAAGGTCGAGTGGCAGTTCATGGCCAGCGACGGCTACAACGACACCTTCGGCCTGACCCTGATGGACCGGCAGAACATGCCCATGGTCCTGAAGGCCCAGGGCTCCATCACCGGTAACGTCATCCAGGCCGCCCAGCAGGGCGCGTTCTGGGATCTGAAGCCCTTCCTGGATACCGGCGACTATCCCTACCTGTCCCAGGTGCCCCAGGACATCTATGACATCCTGACGGTCAACGGCCAGCTGATCGCCATCCCCACCCTGCGGAACACCGGCCGCTACGGCCTGAGCTACCGCAAGGACTGGGCCGAGGCTGTGGGCATCACCTCCGATCCCACCACCCCGGAGGAAGTCTATGACATGTTCGACAAGTTCACCCACAACGACCCCGACGGCGACGGCAAGGACGACACTTTCGGCATGGAGGCCTGCGGCGAGTACTACGGCTGGATGGACGTCATCATGACCTGGTTCGGCTGCGGCTACAAGTGGGTCGAGAAGGATGGCGACCTGGTCCCCGTCCACGAGACCGAGGAGTACAAGACCGCTGTCGATTGGCTGAAGAAGTGCTATGACGACGGCCTGATCCGCAGCGACTTCGTCTCCGTCCAGACCAGCGACTGGGGCCAGGCTATCCAGCGTGGCGAGGTCGGCTCCATCGTGGACTGCCTCGACTCCGCCGGCCGCCGCGCCTGGCTGTACTATCAGACCAACAATGTGGCCAGCGTCACCGATCCTTCCCAGCTGGCCAGCATCGCCCTGGTGGGCCCCGTGGGCGGCCACACCGCCGCTGTCCAGGTCTATAACGGCTACTTCCTGATCACCAAGGACGGCGCCAAGACCGAGGACGACGTGAGGGCCTGCCTGCAGTTCCTGGATCGCCTGTGCTCCGTGGAGGGCCGTGCCCTGGCCGACTACGGCATCGAGGGCGTGACCTATGACCTGGAGGACGGCGTCGTCAAGATGAAGCCCGAGTACGAGGGCGAGCAGAACGCCATGCCCAACCAGGGCCTGAACCAGGCTGAGGCTTACATCCCCTTCACCCTGGAGGGCGCTCTGAGCAACGCCAACGGCGAGCCCTACACCGCCTGCGAGGAGGCGATGCTCCGCAGCGCCGAGGTGGCCGTGTTCAACCCCGCCGAGGCCTATCTGACCCTGTCTGAGACCTATGCCCTGAACGGCACCATTCTGGACCAGACCCTGACCGATGCCCGCACCCAGTACATCACCGGGCAGATCGATTGGGACGGCTTCCAGGCCGCTGTCGCCACCTGGGAGAACCAGGGCGGCGCCCAGGTCAAGGCCGAGGTCAACGAGCAGTATCACGCCGGCTGATCCCATCTGGCAGAGCGCATCTGATCTGAGCACGACGGGGCGCCGTGACCGCCGAAAGGCGCTCACGGCGCCCTTGCTGTTCTTCCCGCAGCGCGGGGAGGATGGGACGGGCCCGCCGCCCGCCCCACCCTCCGGGCGCTGCGCCTTCCGGCGCCGCGTTCGCTACTTTACAGAGAGGAGGACGACTATGGTCCTCATTCCCATCGGACTGATCTTCATTCTGTACAGCACCAGCATCCCGGTTGGCGGCATATCCCTGGACCTGCTGCCGGACGTGGTGGGGTATGTCCTCATCGCGGTGAACCTGTGGCGGCTGAAGCGGGACTCCTACTCCTTTACCACCGCCTTTCCCCTGAGCCTCTTCCTGGCGGTCTACTCTGTGGCGGTCCGGCTGATCGCCCCCGGCGGGCTGTTCGGGCTGATCGCCAGCGGGCTGGAGCTGGGCCTGCAGGTCTGGCTGCTGAAGCTGCTGGTGGACGGCGTGGAGGACCTGGAGGACCTGGTGGACCGGCACCTGAACAGCATCCTGCTGGGCCGCTGGCAGCAGCTCACCTGCATGGCCTGGCTGGCCAGCTTCGTGTGCCTCATCGCCCAGAGCTTTATCCCGGGGGTGGAGTTCTTCGGGTTCCTGGTGGCGGTGATCTTTATGGTGCTGGGCGCGCTTCTGACCATTACTTTCTTCCGCACCGCCCGGCGGTACAGCTGGCTGATCCGGTTCGGCGACGGCGGCGAGACGGCGGAGGAGGAAGACGCCGTGGAGGACGGGGAAAACAAAGAAGAGGGTTGACTTCCGCCTACAGACTGCTATAATAAGCCGAACAATGTGGCACCCATTTTGTTCCAAATCCTCACGGCAAACAAAGAAAGGCGTATCTTTCATGGAGCTTTTGCAAATTCTGCACAATCCGGGGCGGGAGTACACGCCCATCCCTTTCTGGTTCCTCAACGGGGACCTGACGCACGAGGAGATCCGCGCCCAGCTCAGGGATTTCTGTGACCACGGCGTGTACGGCGTGGTTTTGCACCCCCGCATGGGCCTGTCCGACGATATCCGATATCTCTCCCCCAGGTTCTTCTCCTACATCCGCACCGCCCTGGAGACGGCCCGGGAGCTGGACATGACGGTGGTGCTCTACGACGAGGCCATGTACCCCTCCGGCTCCGCCAGTGGACAGGTGGTGGAGGGGCACCCGGAGCTGGCCAGCCAAGGGCTGGCCCTGGTGGAGAAGGCCCAGCCCGGCGACGAGGTGGTGGCCGGGACGGCGGAGGGCGTTTTGGTGGCCCGGCCCACCGGCGGCACCATCCGGGGCGTCCACTGGGACGAGGAGGACGGCGCGCCTCACGCCCCCGCCAGCGCGGACATTCTGAACCCGGAGGCGGTAGCCCGGTTCATCCACCTGACCCACGACGCCTACTACCGGGAATTTCAGGAATACTTCGGCAGCACGGTGCTGGGGTTCTTCACCGACGAGCCCAGCATCACCGGGCGCAACGTGGGGAATGTGTTCCCCTGGACCCGGGGCTTTGCCGGAATTTTTGCCGCCGCCGGAGGGAACGCGGCGGAGCTGACCGCCCTCTTCCGGGGCGAGGAGAATGACGGCACCCGGCTTTACTGGCGGACGCTGCTGGAGCGGGAGAACGAGGTATATTACGGCGCGCTGTCCAGGTGGTGCGGGGACCACGGCATCGCCCTCATGGGCCACCCGGACAAGAGCGACGACATTGAGCGGGAGGCCCGCTTCCACATCCCCGGCCAGGACCTGGTGTACCGCCAGGTATCCCCGGAGAAGGGGGGCCTCCTGGGCAGCGACTCCACCCAGGGCAAGTGCAGCGCCGACGCCGCCCGGCTCATGGGCTGCCGCCGGAACTCCAACGAGTGCTTCGGCGCCTGCAACCGGGACAGCAACCCCTGGCACCTGCCGGGGGAGGATATCAAGTGGTTCCTGGACTGGCTGGCGGTGCGGGGGGTCAACCTCTTTATCCCCCACGCCTTCTACTACAGTATCGCCGGGGAGCGGAGCCAGGAGCGTCCGCCGGACGTGGGGCCCAACAACATCTGGTGGCCCCACTACCGGCAGTGGTCGCTGTATATGCGGCGGCTGTCCTGCCTGATGACCGATGCGGAGCTCCATGTGGAGACGGCGGTGCTCTGCCGCAACCGGGAGCTGGTGCCGGAGACGGTGGCGGAGTTGTTCCAGAAGCAGATCGGTTTCCAGTATCTGCCCCAGAACGTGTGGGGCGAGTGTACTGTAGAGGACGGGGCGCTGGCCTGCCGGGAACGGCGGTACAAGGCCGTGCTGGGCCCGGCGGAGCTGTTCCCCGGGGCCAACCGGGACCTCTCCGCCGTGGAGCCGGACTGCCGGTGCGGGGAGCCCCAGCCCATGCTGCGGACCGCTCGGTTTACACGGTGCGGCACAGAGTGCTGGTTCCTGGTGAACGAGGGCGAGGAAATGATCGACACGACGCTGGCCCTGCCCACGGACCGGCCTGTGGGGCAGTATGACCTGTGGACCGGCCAGGTGTGCCGGTTCGGCGGGCGGCTGCGGCTGCCCAGGCGGGGGAGCCTGCTGCTCTTCGCCTGTGAGGGCGGGGACTGGGAGGCCCTGCCGGAGGAACGGGGGGACGTGCTTCTGCTGCCCGCCCCCGTGTTCACCCTGGTGAGCGAGGATGCGGAGGCCGTTCAGAAGGTCTACGAGGCGACCATCACCGCCACGCCGGAGCTGCTGGCAGGTCCCTCCGCCGTGCTGGAGGTCCGGGCGGAGGAGATGGCGGAGCTCAGCGTCAACGGCCAGCCGGTGGGCGTCGGCTTCTGGGCCCCCCAGCGGTTCGACCTGCTGCCCTGCCTGCGGGAGGGCGAGAACCGGCTGCAGCTGACGGTCACCGGCAGCCTCGCCAACCGGTACGGCAGGCCGGTGCCCTACGGGCTGCGGTAAGGGCGCGGCACTGTCTGCGAAGGAAGGCAAATTCTGATGGATGAACCACTGCGGATCTCCTTGGCGGACCTGGGGCCGGACGGGGTCACCCTGACCTGGAAACCGTACCCCGGCGTCCGGAGCTACCGGGTACTGTGGACGGACCGGGACACCCCGGCGCGGCTGTTCAAGGCGCTACCGCCCGTGACCGGGACTGCGTTCCGGTTCCGGCGGTCCACAGAGATCCCCTATGATATCAAGGTACAGGCGCTGGACGCCGGCGGCGCGGTGCTGGCGGAGAGTCCGGTCGTGCGGACGCCGGTAGGCCGCATCCGCCGGCCTCAGCTGGAGGAGCTGGGGCGCGGACTGGTGGCGGTGTGCACCGGGGACGGCGTGTTCCTCAGCTGGCGGCTGCTGCGTCAGGAGGTCAACGGCTGGACGGAGACCGGCCTGGCGGGGGCGGATTTCGTGGTGTACAAGAACGGCCAGGCCGTGGCCACGGTGACGGACCGGACCAGCTGGCGGGACGCCAGCGGCACAGCCGGGGACCGCTACGCGGTGGCGGCGGTGTACGCCGGGGTAGAGCAGGTCCCCTGCCGGGCGGTGTCACCCTGGGAGCAAAACTACATCGACCTGCCGCTGCGTCGGCCGGAGGGGGGCGTCACCCCCGCCGGGGAGCGCTACACCTATCAGCCCGGGGACGTGAGCGTGGGCGACGTGGACGGCGACGGGGAGTATGAGTTCATCGTCCAGTGGGACCCCACCAACGCCAAAGACGTGAGCCAGCGGGGCTACACCGGGCGGTGCCTGCTGGACTGCTACCGGCTGGACGGGACATTGCTGTGGCGGCTGGACCTGGGACCCAATATCCGGGCCGGGGCCCACTACACCCAGTTCATGGTCTGCGACTTCAACGGCGACGGCCGGGCCGAGATGGCCCTGAAGACCGCGCCGGGGACCAGGATGACCCGGTTCGCCCCGGACGGGACCGTGCGGAGCGAGAATTACATCACTATGCCGCCGGAGGACCTGGCGGCGGGTTACAGCAACAGCGACAACTACGTGTGTTCCGCGGCGGACTACCGGGAGCACCTCATTGATATGTTCGCCGCCTGGGACCGGCACCCGGAGGTGCTGGCGGGGCACTGGCCCGCCACCCTGGAGGACTGCTGGGGCATCCCACGGCGGCACGAGTACCCCCTCCGCCGGGAGGATGCGGCAGAACTGGCGGATTACTTTATCTACCAGTGGGCCCCGGCCAGGGACGAAAAGAACCGGCTGGACCAGTTCGAGGGCTTCATCTACGAGGGGCCCGAGTACCTGACCATGTTCGACGGCATGGGCCGGGAGCTGGAGACCATCCCCTATGTGCCGGGCCGCACCGACGACGGCCTCATGTGGGGGGACTACGCCTGGCGGCGGATCGAGCCCTGCAACCGGGTGGACCGGTTTTTGGCGGGGGTGGCCTACCTGGACGGGGAACGGCCCTATCTGCTGGTATGCCGAGGGTATTACACCAGGGCCTGCGTGGTGGCCTACGACTTTTTTGAAAACCGGTTCCGGGAGGTCTGGCGGGCGGACTCCGGGTTTGTGGGGATGGATAACCCGTTCCTGCCCATCCGCTACGACGAAAAGGGCAGCGACCCGGTGATGGGCGATCTGGCCCGGCAGGGCAACCACAGCCTGTCCACCGCCGACGTGGACGGGGACGGCTGCATGGAGGTCATCTACGGCGCGGCGGTCATCGACCACGACGGCTCGCTGCTGTATTCCGCCCGAGGCACGATGCCCGACGGAAAGAGCGTGGTGAAGCTGGGCCACGGCGACGCCATGCACGTGGCGGATATCGACCCGGACCGGCCGGGAAAGGAGATTTTCAGCGTCTTTGAGGGGGGCGGCGGCGTGCCCTACGGCTACGCCCTCCGGGACGCGGAGACCGGAGAGATCTATTTCGGCGAACACTGCGAGGGCGACATAGGCCGGTGCATGATCGGCGACATCGCGGATGTGCGGGGGCTCCAGGTCTGGGTCAGGGATGTGTACGACTGCAAGGGCCGGAGGCTGGATGTGCCGCCGCCGTCCACCAATATGCGGATCTACTGGGCCGGGGACCTGACCACCCAGCACACCGACGGCTGGGACTACACCGGCGAGCAGCGGCGGCGGGAGCAGATCGGCCGCATCCGGGACGTCCGCCGGGGCCTGCTGCTGGAGCCGGAGGGCACCCTGACCAACCACCACACCAAAGGGGTGCCCTGCCTGGTGGCGGACCTCTTCGGGGACTGGCGGGAGGAGATCCTTCTGCGCCTGGAGGACAGCAGCGCCATCCGCATCTACACCAGCACGGAGGACGCGCCCCACAAGCTGTTCACCCTGATGCAGGACCCCCAGTACCGGTGCGGCGCGGCGTGGCAGAACAACTGCTACAACCAGCCGGTGTATCCCTCTTTTTACTATGCCAGCGACATGGATTTCAAAAACGTGCTGCCGGGGCAGCGGTCCCGGCCCACGCTGTATCTGGCCGGGGACTCCACCATGCAGAGCTACGCCCCGGACGACGCCCTCCGGGGCTGGGGGCAGCTACTGGCGGCCCAGGCCGTGGGCGGGGCGCTGTGCACCGTGGACCACCGGGAGGACTGCCCCTTTGGGCAGGAGCGGCGGTACACCCTGCCGGAGCTCATCATCGACAACTGCGCCATGGCCGGGCGCAGCAGCCGCAGCTTTCTGGGCGAGGGGCGGCTGGAGGACATCGAGGCCCACCTGCAATATGGCGACTTCCTGCTGGTCCAGTTCGCCCATAACGACTGCGCCGCTGACCGCCCGGAGCGGTATGTGCCGGTGGAGCAGTTCGCGGACTCTCTGCGGCGGTACGCGGACGCGGCGGCCCGGAGGGGTGCGCAGCTCATTCTGGCGACGCCCATCCCGTGGCTGCGGCGGGACAGGTGTCCGGCGGGGTTCAACGCCTACGGCGAGGCCGTGCGGGCCTTCGCGGCGCGGGAGAATATCCCCTGCCTGGACCTGAACGGGGTGCTGGCGGCGTCCCTGGAGAAGCTGGGGCCCCGCCGGAGCGGAGCGTTCTACCAGCCGGACGGCGTCCATCTGACAGAGTCGGGCGCGGTCCATGCGGCATCGGCCGCGGCGGAGCTGCTGCGGGGGAGCGGAGATGCGCGGCTTTCCCTGCTGCGGACCGTGTTCGGAGGATAATTTTGTTGTCAATGGTATTCCATCAATTTGAATTGAGGAGGTATGTCCCATGCTGATGCCAGAGCTGAAAAACATCTATACCTGTTTCCCCGGTGGACGGCACAAGGTGCTGACCATGAGCTACGACGACGGGCGGGAGGAGGACCGCCGCCTGGTGGAGATCTTTGACCGCCACGGCATCCGGGGCACCTTTAACCTCAACGCCGGAATCCAGGACGACCCCCGGCGGGTCCCGGCGGCGGAGTACCCCACCTTGTACAAAAACCACGAGATCGCCTGCCACACCTACCTGCACCCCACCATCGAGCGCTGCCCCATGGAGCAAGTGGCCCGGCAGATCCTTCAGGACCGGATCGAGCTGGAGGCCGTGACCGGCGCGCCGGTGCGGGGCATGGCCTACCCCAACGGCTCCTACAGCAAACAGATCATGGACCTGCTGCCCATGCTGGGGATCAAGTACTCCCGGGTGGTGCCCACCACCGGCGGCTTTGCCATGCCGGAGAACTTCTATGCCTGGGCGGGCACCTGCCACCACGACCAGCACCTGCTGGAGCGGGGAAAGGAGTTCCTGGAGCTGCACAAGACCCAGTACCTCTACCTCATGTACGTGTGGGGCCACAGCTACGAGTTTACCAGCCACGACAACTGGGATGTGATGGAGGACTTTTGCGCCATGGTGGAGGGCAAGGACGACATCTGGTACGCCACCAACATCGAGATCGTGGACTACATGGAGGCCGCCTCCCGGCTCCAGTTCACCGCCGCCGGGGACAAGGTGTTCAACCCCTCCGCTTGCCCGGTGTGGGTGGAGGTGGACCGGGACAAGGTGGAGATCCCCGGCGGAACGCTGGTGAGTCTATAAGAGGGACGCCTGATGGTAGAAACGCCTTTTTTGATACAGTTCTCTCAGGAGACGCCGCCCCGGTATGTCCCCGGCGGACAGGGATTTGTGACCGAGGCCGAATTGGCCCGGTTCCCCGCCCTGCGGGTGCCGGAGGTCAACAGCGGCTTCGCGCCGGTCTGGTGGTATGAGGGGCGGACGCTCACGGAACTGGCCGTCACCGGCGGCGGAGTGCGTGCGGTCCCCACCTTCGCCGTCCGGCGGGAGGACATGGAGGGCCGGGCGCTGCCGCTATGGTACAAGGCGGACACCGGGGCCGGGAGGTTCCGGGTCACGGTGACGCTGGCCGGTACGGAGGACGGCGGGGAGGCGCTGCTGTTTGTCAGCCGCCGGAGGCTCTGCTGGCGGGGGACGCTGGGGCCGGGGGAGCGGGTCACGGTGTCCGCCCTCTGTGACGTGTCCCCCATCGTGGCCGTGGGAGGCGGGGACGCCGCCGTGGGCGACCTGGGCCGGGCGGAGGACACCAGCGTGGATGTGGCCGTCATCGGCGCGGCGCTGGCGGAGGTGCGGATCGAGCCCTGGGAGGGGGCGATGGTGTACCTCATGGGCGACTCCACCGTCACCGACCAGCCGGCCCAGACACCCTACGCCCCCGGCGAGACCTACGCCGGCTGGGGGCAGGCGCTGCCGCTGTACCTGGGGGAGCAATACTGCGTCTCCAACCACGCCCACTCGGGGCTCTCCACGGAGACCTTCCGGGACAAGGGGCACTACAGAATTTTACGCGAGCTGGTGCGGCCCGGGGACCTGGTGCTGATCCAGTTCGGACACAACGACCAGAAGCGCCTCCACCTGGCGGCGGAGACGGGATATACGGACAATCTGGTGCGGTACATCCGTGAGCTCCGGGCGCTGGGGGCGCGGCCGGTGCTGGTCACCTCCCTGGCCCGGAACACCTGGGCCGACGCGGAGGCGTACAACGACATGCTGGCCCCCTTTGCGGAGGCTATGGAGCGCATCGGCGTATCGGAGAATGTGCCGGTGCTGGACCTCCACGGGGCTATGAAGGACGCCATCCTCCGGGCGGGCCTGGACGGGGCCCGGCACTGGTTCCACCCCTGCGACTACACCCATCTAAACGACTTCGGCGCCCACATGGCGGCGGGGTTCGTGGCCGCGGAGATGGTCCGGGCGGGGCTGGCGGCGCGGCGAGAGGTCCCGGCGTGGCCGGTCCATGGCCCCCTGGGCGGGCTGGAACCCCCGGCGGAGCTGCCGGAGGGCGTAACGCCCCCGGCCGGGCTGAAGCCCCTGGTGGACTACGGCCTTATCCCCGGCGCACCCTGGCCCATCACGTGAGGGCGGGGCTGATCGGATCGGTATCTGCAAACCATTCACGGAAATATTGTGTGGAAGGGCGGTCATTTTTATGGAGGAGAAGAAGTTGTCCGGCGGCTTTACGCTGCCGGGGGAGGCGGGCCACGAGGCGCTGACGCTGGAGCTGGCCGAGAAGTGGGGGGCGGACGTCATCCGGGACAGCGACGGCACCCAGCTCTCCGACGATATCCTGCAGGCCGGGTACGGCGTGTATTCCACCATCTGCATCATCCGGGAGCACAACGAGTTCGCCCGGCAGCACCCGGAGTGTTTGCAGCAGACGTTCCTCTCCACCGAGCCGCAGACGGCGGTGGACGGGGCGCTGACCATCGACCTGCTGGCCGGGTTCTTCCGGGAGCAGTTCCGGGTCAATGACGGGGAGGCATCCCGCTCCTACTGGCAGGTGTGGGACCGGACGGTTGGGGCGCTGCTGTCCCCGGCGGCCTGGCGCTACGCGGACGGAGTGGTCACCATCCCCGCCCCCGTGCCCTTCCACAGCTACACGGTGAGCTTCCTGGCCTACCGGGTGTGGGAAGAGATCAACATGTACAACCACGTCACCAACCACTGGGACAAGGAGCACCTGATGCCCATTGACCCCCGGCTACCCGCGGCCCAGGCGTACCTGTACGGCTGGCTGGAGAACTGGTGCAGGGAGCACCCCGCCACCACGGTGGTGAGGTTCACCAGTATGTTCTACAACTTTGTGTGGATGTGGGGCGGCGACGAGCGCCATCGGAACCTCTTCACCGACTGGGGCAGCTACGACTTCACCGTCAGCGAGAAGGCCCTGGCGGATTTTGAGCGGGAGTACGGCTACGCCCTGACGGCGGAGGACTTTATCAACCGGGGCGATCTCCAGGTCACCCATATGCCGCCCACGGACCGGAAACGGGACTACATGGCCTTCACCCAGAAGTTCGTGGCGGAGTTCGGCGGCAGGCTGGTGGAGCTGGTCCACCGGTACGGCAAGAAGGCCTACGTCTTCTACGACGACAGCTGGGTGGGCGTGGAGCCCTACGGGCCCCACTTCCCGGAGTTCGGCTTCGACGGCATCATCAAGTGCGTGTTCTCTGGGTATGAGGCCCGGCTGTGCGCCGGTGTCCCGGCGGAGACCCACGAGCTGCGGCTGCACCCCTACCTGTTCCCTGTGGGCCTGGGCGGCGCGCCCACCTTCATGGAGGGCGGCGACCCCACCAGGGACGCCCGGGAGTACTGGATCAGCGTCCGCCGGGCCCTGCTGCGGGCCAAGATCGACCGCATCGGCCTGGGGGGCTACCTCCATCTGGTGGAGGGGTTCCCGGACTTTGTGGACTGCATCACCGAGATCGCGGACGAGTTCCGCGCCATCCGGACGCTGCACCAGAGCGGCGGTCCGGCGGTGCTGCCGCTGAAGGTGGCGGTGCTCCACTGCTGGGGCGGGCTGCGGCCCTGGACCCTCTCCGGCCACTTCCACGAGACGTATATGCACGACCTCATCCACATCGACGAGGCCCTGTCGGGCCTGCCGGTGGAGGTGAAGTTTATCAGCTTTGACGACGCGAAGAATGGCGCCCTGGAGGGCGTGGACGTGGCCGTCAACGCCGGGCGGGCCGGTTCCGCCTGGAGCGGCGGGGACGCCTGGAGCGACCCGGCGCTGGTGACGGCCCTGACCCGGTGGGCCTACCAGGGCGGCGTGTTCCTGGGCGTGGGCGAGCCCAGCGCCCTGGCGGGGAGCTGGGGCTGCTTCCGGATGCGGGAGGTGCTGGGCATCGACCGGGACACCGGGGCCCGGGTGTGCCACGGCCGGTGGAGCTTCGACGTGGAGACCGTCCCCGGCCTGCTGCCGGAGGGCTGCGGCGTCCGGGGCCTGGAGGACCTGTACCTCACGGACGGCGCGGCGAAGGTGCTGGCTGTGGATGAGAGGACGGGCCTGCCCACCGTCACCGCCCATCCATTCGGCAAGGGATGCGGCGTGTATCTCAGCAGCTTCCAGGTGGGCCCGGCCAACACGCGGATGCTGCTGGACCTGATGCTTTGGGCCGGGGGAAAGGGGCTGGACCAGCCCTGGCTCACCGACGACCCGGCGGCGGAGTGCGCCTGGTTCCCGGCGGCGCGGCAGCTGGTGGTCATCAACAACAGCGGCGAGGCCCGGACGGTCCGGGTGGCCACGGACACCGCGCCTGTCACCGTATCCCTGCCGCCCTACGGCATCCATATCGAGACAAGATAAAGGAGAACATCCCATGCGTATCATCATCAACGCCAACCGCTCCAAGGGCACCATCAACCGGAACATCTACGGGCACTTCTCCGAGCACCTGGGCCGCTGCATCTACGGCGGGCTGTACGTGGGCGAGGACCCGTCCATCCCCAACGTCAACGGGATGCGCTCGGACGTGGTGGGCGCCCTGCGGGAGCTGGACATCCCCGTGCTCCGCTGGCCCGGCGGCTGCTTCGCCGACACCTACCACTGGCGGGACGGCGTGGGCCCCAGGGAACAGCGGAAGACCATCGTCAACACCAACTGGGGCGGCGTCACCGAGGACAACCGCTTCGGCACCCACGAGTTTCTGGAGCTGTGCCGCCAGCTGGGGTGCGAGCCCTACTTCTCCGGCAACGTGGGCAGCGGCACGGTCCAGGAGTTCTCCGACTGGGTGGAGTACTGCAATATGCCCGGCAAGTCCCCCATGGCGGACCTCCGGCGGCAGAACGGCCGGGAGGAGCCCTGGAACGTGAAGTACTGGGGCATCGGCAACGAGGCCTGGGGCTGCGGCGGCAATATGCGGCCGGAGTATTACGCCGACCTGTGCCGCCGGTACTCCACCTATCTGCGGAACTACGACCGGGACCACCCCATTTATAAGATCGCCTCCGGGGCCAACGTGGACGACTACGAGTGGACCCGGATCTTGGCCGAGGAGGCGGGCTTCGCCATCGACGCCCTGTCCCTCCACTACTATACGGTCCCCCGGGACACCTGGCAGCACAAGGGCGCGGCCACGGACTTCCCCAGGGAGGAGTACTACTCCACCCTGGCCAAGACCCTACGGATGGAGGAGCTGGTGGAGCGGCACAGCATGGTGCTGCGCCGGGCGGACCCCAGCGGGCGGCTGGGCCTGGCAGTGGACGAGTGGGGCACCTGGTACGACGTGGAGCCGGGGACCAATCCGGGCTTCCTCTACCAGCAGAACACCATGCGGGACGCCCTGGTGGCGGCGCTGAACCTGAATATCTTCAACAACCACTGCGACACCGTGGTGATGGCCAACATCGCCCAGACGGTGAACGTGCTCCAGGCCATGGTGCTCACCGAAGGACCCCGGATGCTCTGCACGCCCACCTACCACGTGTTCCGGATGTACAAGGGTCACCAGGGGGCGAAGCAGCTGGAGACCTACGCCGAGACCAGGCTGATCGGGGACACCCGGGAGGTTCCCAACCTCCACGTGTCCGCCAGCGAGGCCGGCGACGGCAGCGTGCTCCTGACGGCGGCGAACCTGGACGACGCCGCCCCCGCGCCGGTGGAGTGCCTCTTTGAGGGCTTGGGCGAGAAGGGCGCGGTGACCGGGGAGCTGCTCTCCGCCGCGCCGGGGGCCCACAACACCTTTGACGCGCCGGAGGCGGTAACGCCCAAAGCCATGACTGGCATTCAATTTGAGAAGGGGCGGTTCTCCGCCGTGCTGCCTCCGTGCAGCGTGGCGGCGTTCCGCATCGTGCCCTGACCCGGCGGCGGGTCCGAAACAGATCGGGAGGATGAACATGGACAGTAAACTCTTTTATCGCAGCACCCCGGACTCTGTGACCGTCTGGTGGGAGAAGACGGTCCCCGGTCCCTACTCCGTCACCTTTGATGGGGCGGAGCACACCGTGGAGAAGACGCATATCACCTTTGAGGGACTGGATCCCGGCTCCGAGCACACCGTTGCGGTGTGCGCCGGTGGGAAAGCCCTGGGCGGCCTCACGGCCCGCACCGGGGACCGCCGGACCCGGCTGAACGTCCGGGACTACGGCGCGGCCGGCGACGGCGTCACCATGGACACCGCCGCACTCCAGGCCGCCATCGACGCCTGCGGGCCGGACCAGGAGGTCTATCTGCCCGCCGGGATTTACAGGACCGGCGCGCTCCGGCTCCACAGTGACATGGCGGTGTATCTGGACGAGGGCGCCACCCTCCAGGGCACCGCTGACCCGGAGGACTACCTGCCCCGCATCCCCAGCCGCTTCGAGGGCATCGAGCAGGAGTGCTATTCCAGCCTCCTGAACCTGGGCCATCTGGACCACACGGCGGGGCCCAACTGCAAAAATGTCCTGCTCTACGGCAAGGGCACCATCGCCAGCGGCGGCCAGCCCCTGGCCCTGGCGGTGATCGACAGTGAGCGGGAGCGGCTGAAGGACTACCTGGCCGCCAACGCCGCCCTGGTGGCCACCTGCGAGAACGACCACACCATCCCCGGCCGGGTCCGCCCCCGGCTCATCAACATGTCCAACTGCGACAACATCCGCATCACCGGCCTGACCCTGGCCAACGGGGCCAGCTGGAACCTCCAGTTCATCTACAGCAAGAACATCGTCACCGACCACTGCGTCTTCAAGTCCGAGGGCGTCTGGAACGGCGACGGCTGGGACCCGGACTCCAGCGAGGACTGCACCCTCTTCGCCTGCCGCTTCTTCACCGGCGATGACATGGTGGCCGTCAAGTCCGGCAAGAACCCGGAGGGCAACGTCATTAACCGTCCCACCAAGCACATCCGGGTCTTCGACTGCGAGAGCCACTTCGGCCACGGCATCGTGGTGGGCAGCGAGATGAGCGGCGGCGTGGAGGACGTGATGGTCTGGGACTGCGACCTGGGCGACGCCATGCAGGGCAT
>CANQCS010000036.1 GCA_947589745.1 uncultured Oscillospiraceae bacterium | reverse complement strand
TATTCCCAGCAGGGATATCAACATGTTGATAATAACAATTGCGCCGACGATGGCCGCGATCAGCGGCACCGGACTGCGCTTTTGCTCCGGGGCGGCCGCAGGCCGCTTCCCCGCCTGCGGGGAGGCCGGCCGTCCACCGGCGGTCTTCCAGTCCAGTCCCTTGGCCCGGCGGACATCCTTCTCGTGGTGGACCTCCTTGTGGACAAAGGACCCGGCGTGGTTCTGCTCGTTCACCCCGTCCACACGGATAACGTTGCCCTTGGCGTCTACCCCCCAAGTCTTCACTGGCTGGTTGAAGGCGCCGCAGCGGGGACAGAACTCATCCTTCTCGTAGTTGTAGCGCTTCCCGCAGTCTTCACAAACGATGATACGCATGGCAGGCTCCCCCTTCCGACAAATTTCTCTTATAGTATACTACAGTTCATGCCGTTTGAAAAGGGATTTCTGCCTGGGCGGTAGAATTTATACTTTTTCTTCAAAGAAAAAATAGATAAAAGCCCTTTCTCCCGTGTAGTACTCCACAGGAGAAAGGGCTTTTTCTCACGCCTCCAGTCCTCCGCCGTCCGTCCGGCGGGACGGCACGGCTGTGACTGGCGGCGGCCGGCTTCATCAGACCAACTCGATGATAGCGGTCTCGGCAGCATCGCCGCGGCGGACGCCGGTGCGGGTGATGCGGGTGTAGCCGCCGTTGCGCTCAGAATAGTTGGGAGCCAGCTCCTTGAAGATCTTCTTCACCACATCCTCACGGGTGACAAAGGCCATGGCCTGGCGGTACGCGGCCAGGTCGCCCTTCTTCCCCAGGGTGATCATCTTCTCAGCCAGGGGGCGGATCTCCTTGCAGCGGGTGACGGTGCTCTCCATCTTCCCCTTTTCCAGGAAATCGGTCACCTGCTGACGGAGCATCGCTCTGCGCTGATCGGTAGTCTTACCGAGCTTACGAGTTCCGGGCATTGTAGGTTTCCTCCTTAAAAGGCATTGGTACGCCGCCCTCTGGGCGGTATCTTCCTCTCGCCGCCGGGACCGCCGTCCGACGGGCCCGCAGCGGCGGATCATTTCGCGTCAGGGATCAATCAGTTGGACTCTTCGGTGGCCAGGGACAGCCCCATCATCTCCAGCTTGTTGACCACTTCCTCCAGGGACTTGCGGCCCAGGTTCCGGACCTTCATCATCTCATCCTCGGTCTTGGAGATCAGGTCTTCCACCGTGTTGATGTTGGCCCGCTTCAGGCAGTTGAAGCTGCGGACGCTGAGGTCCAGCTCCTCGATGGTCAGCTCCAGCACCTTGTCGCGCTGGGTCTCCGCCTTCTCCACCACGGTGGAGCGGGAGCCCACGTTGTCGCTCAGGTCGGTGAACAGGGTGAAGTGGTCGCAGAGGATCTTGGCGCCCAGGGACACCGCGTCCCGGGCGGAGATGGTGCCGTCGGTCCAGACCTCGATGGTCAGCTTGTCGAAGTCGGTCATGTTGCCCACGCGGGTGTTCTCCACCGTGTAGTTCACCTTGTACACCGGGGTGTAGATGGAGTCCACGGGGATAACGCCGATCACGTTCTGCTGGGCCTTGTTGCGGTCGGCGGGGACATAGCCACGGCCGTGGCTGAGGGTGATCTCCATGTTCAGGGAAGCGCCGCTGCCCAAGGTGGCGATATGCAGCTCGGGGTTCAGGACCTCTACCTCGCCGTCGCTCTTGATGTCGCCGGCCGTCACCTCACAGGGACCGGTGGCCTCGATGAACACGGTCTTGACGCCCTCGCTGTGGAGCTTTGTGATGAGCTGCTTGATGTTCAGCACGATCTCCGTCACATCCTCCTTCACACCGGGGATGGTGGTGAACTCGTGCTGCACACCGGCGATCTTGATGCCGGTCGCCGCCGTTCCGGGCAGCGATGAGAGCATGATGCGCCTGAGCGCGTTGCCAAGCGTCGTGCCGTAGCCCCGCTCCAGGGGCTCTACCACATACTTACCATAGGAATCATCACCAGGGGTCTCGATACACTCGATCTGGGGCTTCTCAATTTCAATCATCCAGTAGTTACCCTCCTTACTCTCGGCGGGTCAAAAGGCCGACCCGCTCTAAATTCCGTTCGCTTGTTACTCGAGGGCAGATTCCTATTACTTGGAGTACAACTCGACGATGAGATGCTCCTCAATGGGCATATCGTTGATGTCCTCACGCACGGGCAGGCGGGTGACGGTGCCCTTCAGATCGTTCTTCTCCCGCTCCATCCACTGGGGGATCAGGACCATGGGGGCGTCCTCACCCAGCAGGCGCTTGAACTGCGCGGAGGAGCGGCTGCTGTCCTTGACCGCGATCACATCGCCGGCCTTGACGAGGTAGGAGGGGATATTGACCTTCTTGCCGTTGACGGTGAAGTGGGCGTGGCTCACCAGCTGGCGGGCCTGGCGGCGGGTAGCGGCGAAGCCCATGCGGTACACGATGTTGTCCAGGCGGCGCTCCAGCAGGACCAGCAGCTCTTCACCGGTCTTGCCGGGCATCCGGGCGGCCTTCTCGTAGTACATGCGGAACTGCTTCTCCATGACGCCGTAGACGAACTTGACCTTCTGCTTCTCCTGGAGCTGCAGGGCATACTCGCTCTTCTTCTTCCGCGTCTGGTTGGCGGAGTTGCGCTCGGTGGTCTTCTTGGCGTAGCCCATGGCGGCGGGAGAAATGCCCAGAGCCTTGCAGCGCTTGGCAATGGGCTGGGTATTTTTAGCCATAATTACAAATTTCCTCCTTCCGAATTAGACGCGGCGGCGCTTGGGCGGGCGGCAGCCGTTGTGGGGGATGGGAGTGACGTCCTTGATCATGGTCACTTCCAGGCCGACGGCCTGCAGGGCGCGGATGGCGGCCTCACGGCCCTGGCCGGGACCACGGACATAGACCTCGACGGTCTTCAGGCCGTGCTCCATCGCGGCGCGGGCGGCCACCTCAGCGGCGGTCTGAGCGGCGAAGGGCGTGGATTTCTTGCTGCCACGGAAGCCCTGTCCACCGGAGGAGGCCCAGGAGATCGCGTTGCCCTGGGTGTCGGTGACGGTCACCATGGTGTTGTTGAAGGAAGAACGGATATGGACCTGGCCCTTTTCGATGTTCTTCTTTTCACGGCGGCGGCGGATGACCACCTTTTTGCCGGTTTTCGGTGCAGCCATAACTTACTCTCCCTCCTTACTTCTTCTTGTTGGCAATGGTCTTCTTGGGACCCTTGCGGGTACGTGCGTTGGTCTTGCTGCGCTGGCCGCGGACAGGCAGGCCGCGGCGGTGGCGGATGCCGCGGTAGCAGCCGATCTCGGTCAGGCGCTTGATATCCAGGGCCACGGAGCGGCGCAGGTCGCCCTCCACCGTGTAGCCGTGGTCGATCGCCTCACGGAGCTTGTTCTCCTCGGCCTCGGTCAGATCCTTGACACGGGTGTCGGGGTTGATCCCGGTCTTGTCGAGGATGTCCTTGGCGCTCTTGCGGCCGATCCCGTAGATATACGTCAGCCCAATTTCAATGCGCTTGTCCTTGGGCAGGTCAATGCCGGCAATTCTTGCCATCTCTAAGCACCTCCAAATTACTTAGCCCTGTCTCTGCTTATGCTTGGGGTTCTCGCAGATCACCATCAGGCGGCCCTTGCGGTGAATGATCTTGCACTTCTCGCACATGGGCTTCACGGACGGTCTTACTTTCATGGTGTCGTAACCTCCTACTTTGTACGCCAGGTAATCCGGCCACGGGTCAGGTCATAGGGAGACATCTCGACCGTGACTTTGTCACCAGGCAGAATTCTGATGAAATTCATTCTGAGTTTTCCGGAAATATGGGCCAGGATCGTATGGCCATTTCCAATGTCTACTTGGAATGTTGTGTTGGGCAGCGCGTCCACGACGACGCCCTCAACCTCGATCATATCGGATTTTGCCAAGTGCTCATTCCTCCCTGGTCTGGATTACCCTCCCCGCCCATTCGGGCGAGGGTCCTGCGGAGCTCGCTGTCCGTCAGCGACTCCCCGCGTCTGATCTTCTCGGCCACCCGGCAGTCGCCGTGGGAAACGAAGCGGACGTGACGCCGCTTCTTCCGTTTCGGGCGCTCCAGCTTCCGGGTCTTACCGTCTGCCAGCAGGAGGTACTCCCCCTCCCCGTCCAGGACGAAGAAGAGTTTCCCTTTGTCCCTGCCGGCTGTGGATCTCACAATGTCTGCCTGCGCGATGTCCATACGGTCACTCCGCACGCGCGTCCGGATCTGTCAGCAGCTCCGGCTCCCCATCGGTGATGAGGATGCTGTTCTCGTAGTGGGCGGACAGCTTTCCGTCGGCGGTCTTCACCGTCCAGCCGTCCTTCATCACGCGGACACGGTGGGTACCCGCGTTGACCATGGGCTCCACCGCGATGGTCATTCCCCGGAGGAACCGGGGCCTGCCCATGCGGGGGTCCACATAGTTGGGGATCTCCGGGGCCTCGTGCATCTCCGTCCCGATCCCGTGGCCCACGTAATCCCGGACCACCGAGAATCCGTTGGACTCCACGTACCGCTGGATAGCGCCGGACAGGTCCGGCAGGCGGTAGCCCTCCCGGGCGTACCGCAGGCCCTCAAAGAAGCTCTGCCTGGTCACCTCGATGAGCCGCTGGGCCTCAGCACAAATTTGGCCGCAGGGATAGGTGGCCGCGCAGTCGCCGTGGTAGCCGTCCTTGTACGCGCCAACGTCCACGGAGACGATGTCGCCCTCCCGCAGCACCCGGCTGCCCGGAATGCCGTGGATGACCTCATCGTTCACCGAGATGCACACGCTGGCGGGATAGCCCTGATAGTTCAGGAAGGAGGGCTCGGCGCCCTGCGACTTGATATACCGGTATACCGCTCTGTCAATTTCTCGGGTTGTAACGCCAGGGGCTACCATTGCTCCCGCCAAGGCGCGAGCCGCCGCGGTAATTTTCCCCGCCTGGCGCATCAGTTCGATCTCATGGCGCGACTTGAGGGTAATCATTTCTTCTCAATCCCAAGTACCGCCAGGATCGCGCGGAAGGTGCCCTCCTTGGTGTCGGAGGATTGGACCGGACGGAGCAGGCCCCGCTGGGCGTAGAAGTCCACCAGGGGCTCCGTCTCCTTATGATAGACCTCGAGGCGCGCGCGAACGGTCTCGGGCGTATCATCCTTGCGCTGGATCAGCTTGCCGCCGCAGTTGTCGCAGATGCCCTCCACCCTGGGGGGGATGGCGTTGACATTGTAGCTGGAGCCGCAGGACTCGCAGACCCGGCGGCCGGTCATGCGGCGGAGGATCTCCTCCTCGCTTATCTCCAGGGAGACGACGGCGTCAAAGGTGATGCCGGCCTTCTCCAGGGCCTCGGCCTGGGCGATGGTCCGGGGCACGCCGTCCAGGATATAGCCGTTCTTGCAGTCATCCTGTTCCAGGCGCTCGCTGACGATGCCGATGATGACCTCATCGGGCACCAGCTTGCCCGCGTCCATATAGCTCTTGGCCTTCAGGCCGGTGGGCGTGCCGTCCTTGATGGCGGCACGGAGGATATTGCCGGTGGAAATGGTCGGGATGTTCAGCTCTTTGCAGAGGATCTCGGCCTGGGTGCCTTTCCCGGCGCCGGGGGCGCCTAATAAGATCAGCTTCATTTCCGTTCTCCTTTATTATCCTATTATCCCAGGAAGCCCTTGTACTGGCGCATGACCATCTGGTTCTCCAGGGCCTGCACGGTCTCCAGGGCCACACCCACCACGATGATGACGGAGGTACCGCCGATGGCCAGGGCCTCCACGGTGGGGAGCAGCTTGCCGGCGATGAGGGGCAGGATCGCCACGATGCCCAGATAGATGGCGCCGAAGAGGGTGATCTTGTTGAGGACCTTGGCAATGAAGTCGCTGGTGGGCTTGCCCGGACGGAAGCCGGGGATGAAGCCGCCGTTGCGCTTCAGGTTGTTGGAGATCTCAACGGGGTTGAACTGGATCGTAGCATAGAAGTAGCTGAACGCGATGATCAGCAGGAAGTAGACCACCAGGTACAGCACGGATTTGGTGTCGATGGCGTTGAGCACACCGGCCCAGAAGCTGCCCTCCTTGGGGGCGGGCAGGAACGCGCCGATGGTCGCGGGGATGGAGGCGATGGACTGGGCGAAGATGATGGGCAGCACGCCGGACATGTTCACCTTCATGGGGAGGGAGCTGGTCTGGCCGCCGTACATCCTGCGGCCCACCTGCCGCTTGGCATACTGCACGGGGATGCGGCGCTCGGCGTCGTTGACGAAGACAATGAGCACCACCAGCAGCAGGATGCCGATGAGGATGAAGGGGATGAACGCGGGGTGCAGCACACGGTACTGCTCGGGGTCCGCACCGGCGGCCCAGTTCCGGACACTGCCGATGAGGGTGGAGATCATGTTGGGCACACGGGAGATGATGCCGGCGAACAGGATCATGGAGATGCCGTTGCCGATACCGAACTCGGTGGCCTGCTCGCCCAGCCACATCAGGAAGCTGGAGCCGGCGATGAAGGACACGATGATGACCAGGGCCGCCCAGATGCTGTCATTGCTGAGAATGCCGGTCTGGTTCTTCATGATGAAGTAGTAGCCCACGGCCTGGAGCAGGGCGATGGCGACGGTGGAGTAGCGGGTGATGGACTGGATCTTCTTCTTGCCCTCTTCTCCCTCGTCCCGGGCCATCCGCTCCAGGGCGGGGATGGCCACGGTCAGCAGCTGGATAATGATGGAGCTGTTGATATAGGGCTGGATGCCCATGGCGAACACGGTGGCATTGGCGAAGGCGCCGCCGCTCATCACGTTGTACAGTCCCAGGATGGTGGTGCCCATGCTGTTGAGGTAGGCACTCAGGACTTCGGTGTTGACATAGGGCACCGCGATGGCGGCGCCGATGCGGTAGATAACGAGGATCAGCAGGGTGAACAGGATCTTCTTCCGCAGCTCGGGAATACCCCATGCTTTGCGTACTGTCTGGATCATGTTTACTTCACCTCCGCCTTCCCACCGGCCGCCTCGATGGCTTCCTGAGCGGACTTGGAGAATGCGGTGGCTTGTACCTTAAGCTTCTTGGCGGTGAGCTGACCGTTGCCCAGGACCTTGTAGCCGTAGGGGCACTTGCTGAGGATGCCGCGCTCCAGGAGGGCCTCGGCGGTGACGGTGGCACCGTTCTCGAAGGCGTTGAGAGCGCTGAGATTTACGATCTCCAGGGGCTTGGCGAAGATGTTGTGGAAGCCGCGCTTGGGGAGCCGGCGGGCCAGAGGCATCTGGCCGCCTTCAAATCCCGCGCGGATGCCGCCGCCGCTGCGGGCCTTCTGGCCCTTGTGGCCGCGGCCGGCGGTCTTGCCGTTGCCCGTACCGGCGCCGCGGCCCTTGCGCTTGCCAGCGTGGGTGGAGCCGGCGGCGGGAGATAACTCATTCAGTTTCATCTTTCCGGTACCTCCTAATTACTTGGTCTCTTCGACGCAGAGCAGATAGCCGATCTTGGCGATCTTGCCCCGGGTCTGTGCATTGTCGGGCTGCACGGTGGTGTCACCGATCTTCCGCAGTCCCATGGAGTTGGCAGTGGCGATGTGCTTTTCCAATCTGCCGTTGAGGCTCTTGACGAGCTTGATGTTCAGATTTGCCATCTCACAGCCCTCCTTAACCGATGATCTCTTCCACGTCCTTGCCGCGGATCCGGGCCACCTCGGCGGGGCCGCGCAGGGCCTTCAGGCCCGCAAAGGTAGCGGCCACCACGTTCTGGGGGTTGTTGGAGCGCAGGCACTTGGCGCGGATATCCTGAATCCCGGCGGCCTCCATGACGGCACGGACCGGGCCGCCGGCGATGATGCCGGTACCTTCGCTGGCGGGCTTGAGCATGACCCGGCCGGCGCCGGCCTCGCCGATGATCTCGTGGGGGATGGTGGTGCCGGAGGTGGTGACGGTCATCATGTTCTTCTTGGCGTCCTCCAGGCCCTTGCGGATGGCCTCGGGAACTTCGGCGGCCTTGCCCAGGCCGTAGCCCACCTTGCCCTTGCCGTCGCCGACGACCATTAGGGCGGAGAACTTCATGACGCGGCCGCCCTTGACCGTCTTGCTGACGCGGTTGAGGTAGACGACCTTCTCGATATACTCGCTCTGGGGTTTCTCAAATCTAGGCATTGTCTCTTCCTCCTCCCTCAGAATTTCAGGCCGCCCTCGCGGGCGCCCTCGGCCAGCTCGGCGACACGGCCGTGGTACAGATAGCCGCCGCGGTCAAAGACCACGGTCTCGATGCCCTTGGCCAGAGCGGCCTTGGCAACGGCGTTGCCCACCTGCCGGGCGGCGGCCTTGTTGCCGCCGTGGTCGAGCTTCAGGGAGGAAGCGGAGCACAGGGTGACGCCGTTGACGTCGTCGATCACCTGGGCGTAGATGTTCTTCTCGCTGCGGAACACGTTGAGGCGGGGACGCTCGGGGGTGCCGGAGATCTTGGCACGCACGCGCTTGTGCCTCTTGAGCCGCTGGGCGTTGGTGTTGGGTTTCTTGATCATATTCTCAGCACGCCTCCTTACTTCTTCGCGCCGGTCTTACCGACCTTCCGGCGGATGACCTCGTCCACATACTTGATGCCCTTGCCCTTGTACGGCTCGGGGGGACGCTTCTCGCGGATCTCGGCGGCGAACTGACCGACCTGCTGCTTGTCGCAGCCGATGACGACGATCTTGTTGGGAGCGGGGACCTCGATGGTGATACCGGGGACCTCGGGAACCTTTACCTGGTGGGAGTAGCCCAGGTTCATCACCAGGGTGTTGCCCTCCTTGACGGCGCGGTAACCGACGCCGTTGATCTCCAGCTCCTTCTTGTAGGTCTCGTGGACGCCCACCACCATGTTGTGGATGAGGGAGCGGGTGAGGCCGTGGAGCGCGCGGTGCTCCTTGTCATCGGAAGCGCGCTTGACATGGATGACAGCGCCGTCCTTCTCGATGCTCATGGAGGGGTGCATCTGGTGGGTGAGGGTGCCCTTGGGGCCCTTGACGGTGACAACGTTGTCCGCGCCGACGGTGACTTCCACACCGGCGGGGATGGTAATGGGCATTCTGCCGATTCGACTCATTTCCTATCCCCTCCTTACCAGACGAATGCCAGGACTTCGCCGCCGACATGGGCCTCGCGGGCCTTCTTGTCGGTCATGACGCCCTTGGACGTGGATACGATGGCGATGCCCAGGCCGCGGAGGACCCGGGGCAGCTCGTCGGCGCCCGCGTACACGCGGAGGCCCGGCTTGCTGACGCGGCGGAGACCGGTGATGACCTTCTCCTTGCCGGCGTTGTACTTGAGAGTGATGCGGATGACGCCCTGGGTGCCGTCGTCGATGAGCTGGAAGCTCTTGATATAGCCCTCGTCCAGCAGGATCTGAGCGATGCTCTTCTTCATGTTGGAAGCGGGGACGTCGACGGTCTCATGCTTGGCGTTGTTCGCATTGCGGATGCGGGTCAGCATATCCGCAATGGGATCGGTGATGTGCATGGATGGTTTTCCTCCTCATTTGAAGTTACAGCGTATGCTGTTGAGGCGGCGAGGTATCACCACGAATTTGGAGCGGCACGCCGCGTAATTCGCGGTGACCTTTCGCCGTCCTATATGGCCACGGGTCACCGCCCGCAGTCAACTGATGGAATCGTCCTGGCCGATTACCAAGACGCTTTGCGGACGCCGGGGATCTCGCCCTTGTAGGCCAGCTCGCGGAAGCAGATACGGCACACGCCGTAGTTGCGGAGATAAGCGTGGGGGCGGCCGCAGATCTTGCAGCGGTTGTACTTGCGGGTGGAGAACTTGGCCTCGCCCTGCTGCTTGAGAATCATAGACTTCTTAGCCATGGTGTTGAACCCTCCCTATCAGCGCTCGAAGGGGGCGCCGACGAGCGTCAGGAGCTCGCGGGCCTCTTCGTCGGTCTCGGCGGTGGTGCAGATGATGATATCCATGCCGCGGATCTTGTCGATCTTGTCGTACTCGATCTCGGGGAAGATCAGCTGCTCCTTGATGCCCAGGGCATAGTTGCCGCGGCCGTCAAAGGAATTGGGGTTGATGCCGTGGAAATCGCGGACACGGGGCAGGGCCACGTTGAAGAGGCGGTCCAGGAACTCCCACATCTTGTCGCTGCGGAGGGTCACCTTGGCGCCCACGGGCATGCCTTCACGGACCTTGAAGTTGGCCACGGACTTCTTGGCGATGGTGATGATGGCCTTCTGGCCGGTGATGGCGGTCAGGTCGCGGACCACGGCCTCCAGGACCTTGGCGTTGTCCCGGGCCTCGCCGCAGCCCACGTTCACGACCACCTTGTCGATCTTGGGGATCTGCATGACGCTCTTGTACTCGAACTTCTTCATCAGAGCAGGAGCGGCCTCTTCGGTATACTTGGCCTTCAGATTCGGCATTTTAGGCATATCTCTTTCCTACTCCCTTCTTAAAGCTCAGCGCCGCACTTCTTGCAGACGCGGGTCTTCTTGCCGCCCTCGACCTTGTGGCCGACGCGGGTGGCCTTGCCGCACTTGGGGCAGACGACCTGGACCTTGCTGGCGTACAGGGCAGCCTCGCGGCGGACAATGCCGCCCTCCTCGCCCTGGCGGCGGGGCTTGGTGTGGCAGGTCACCATGTTGATGCCCTCCACCACCACCTTGGCCTCGCTGGGGACGGTGCGCTGGACCTTGCCCTTCTTGCCCTTATCCTTGCCGGACAGGACGACGACGGTGTCGCCCTTCTTCACATTCATAGCCATATTCTCGTTTGCCCTCCTCTTACACGACCTCGGGAGCCAGGGACAGGATCTTCATGTAGTCCTTGTCGCGCAGCTCGCGGGCGACGGGCCCAAAGATACGGGTCCCTCTGGGGTTCCGGTCGTCCCTGATGAGGACGGCGGCGTTGTCGTCGAAGCGCACATAGGTACCGTCGGCCCTGCGCACGCCCTTGGCGGAGCGCACGATGACAGCCTTGACGACCTCGCCCTTCTTCACGGTGCCGCCGGGCTGGGACTTGCGGACGGAGGCGACGATCACGTCGCCGATGTTGCCGTACTTCCGCTTGGAGCCGCCCAGGACACGGATGCACTTGATCTCCTTGGCGCCGGTGTTGTCAGCGACCTTCAGAAAACTTTCCTGCTGAATCATGTTGTCGGCACCTCCTTACTTCGCCTTCTCAACGATCTCGACCACGCGCCACCGCTTGTCCTTGCTGAGGGGACGGGTCTCCATGACGCGGACGGTATCGCCGATCCCGCACTCGTTGTTCTCGTCGTGGGCCTTCAGCTTGTAGGTCCGGCCGACGATCTTCTTGTACAGGGGGTGGGCCACGCGGTCGGCGATGGCGACCACCACGGTCTTATCCATCTTGTCGGACACGACCTTGCCCACGCGGGTCTTACGGGAGGAAATCCTCGCTTCACTCATTTCGATTTACCTCCTTCACTTGGCGGCAGCGATCTGCTGCTCGCGGATAATGGTCTTGACTCGGGCAATGTCACGCTTCACGTCCACGATCTTCTGGGGGTTGTCCAGCTGGTTGGTGGCGTGCTGCATACGCAGGAAGAACAGGTCCTTCTTCAGGTCGCCCAGCTTGGTCTCCAGCTCGGCGGAGCTCATCTTACGGATCTCTTTTGCCTTCATCTCATTCACCTACTTCCTGGGACTGGGCCTCCTCGCGGGCCACGATCTTGCACTTGATGGGCAGCTTGTGGCTGGCCAGGCGCAGGGCCTCGCGGGCGGTCTCCTCGCCGACGCCGGCGATCTCGAACATGACGCGGCCGGGCTTGACCACGGCCACCCAGTACTCCGGGGCGCCCTTGCCGGAGCCCATACGGGTCTCGGCCGGCTTCTCGGTGACGGGCTTGTCGGGGAAGATCTTGATCCACACCTGACCGCCGCGCTTGGTGTAGCGGGTCATGGCGATACGGGCGGCCTCGATCTGGTTGCTGGTGATCCAGGCGGGCTCGGTGGCCACCAGGCCGAACTCACCGTAGGTGACGGTGTTGCCCCGCATGGCCTTGCCGGTCATACGGCCCCGGTGAACGCGGCGGTATTTGACTCTCTTGGGCAGAAGCATTACTGAGCGCCTCCTTCTTTCTTCTCAGGGCGCGGGCCGCGGGCCATGCCGCCGCCCTGTCCGTCGCGGCGGGGGCCGCGGTTGTCGTTGCTGCGATTGAAGCCCGGACGGTCGCCGCGGTTGTTGTCGCGGTTGAAGCCGCCGCGGCGGTCGCCGTCACGGCGGGGACGGCGCTCGCGCCGCTCCTCGTAGGGCTTGGAGGTGTCGATGGTGCGGGGGGTGGAGCGCAGGGTCTGGGTCAGGACCTCGCCCTTGTAGATCCACACCTTCACGCCGATGCGGCCGAAGGTGGTGGCGGCCTCCGCGAAGCCGTACTCAATGTCGGCCCGCAGGGTCTGCAGGGGGATGGTGCCCTCGTGGTAGTGCTCCACACCGGCGATCTCGCGGCCGCCGAGACGGCCGGAGCAGCAGGTCTTGATGCCCTTGGCGCCGGCGCGCATGGCGCGGCCCATGGCGTTCTTCATGGCCCGGCGGTGGGAGATGCGCTTCTCCAGCTGCTGGGCGATGTTCTCGGCGACGAGCTGGGCGTTCATGTCGGGGTTGCGGACCTCGATGATGTTCAGCTTGGTCTTCTTGCCGATCATCTTCTCAACGGCCTGGCGGGTCTCCTCGATGGCCTTGCCGTCCTTGCCGATGACCATGCCGGGACGGGCGCAGTGCAGGTAAATGGTCACGCCCCCGTTGGAGCGCTCGATCTCGATCTTGGGGACCTGGGCGGCGTAGAGGGTCTTCTTCAGATAGTCGCGGATCTTCTTGTCCTCGACCAGCAGGTCGCCGACCTTCTCCTCGCTGGCGTACCAGCGGGAATCCCAGTCCTTGATAACGCCCACGCGCATGCCGTGGGGATTGACTTTCTGTCCCATACTCTTCCTCCCTTACTCCTTCTCGGCCACCGCGATGGTGACGTGAGAGGTCCTCTTGTTGATGCGATAGGCGCGGCCCTGGGCCCGGGGCATCACTCTCTTGAGGATGGGGCCGGGGGTGGCGAACACCTGGGAGACGTAGAGTTTCTCCACATCCATGTTGTGATTGTTCTCCGCGTTGGCCACGGCGCTCTTGAGGAGCTTGGTCAGGGGCTCAGAGGCAGCCTTGGGGGTCTGCATGAGGATGGCCACGGCGGTATTCACATCCTTGCCGCGGATGAGATCGGCCACGATCTGCACCTTGCGGGGGGAGATGCGGAGGTATTTCAGATAGGCTTTAGCTTCCATATTTCTCTGTTTCCTCCTTGCTTACTTGCCCTTGGCGTGGCCGCGGAAGGTACGGGTGGGGGCGAACTCGCCCAGCTTGTGGCCCACCATGTCCTCCTGGACGTAGACGGGCACATGCTTGCGGCCGTCGTGGACGGCGATGGTGTGGCCCACGAAGGCGGGGTAGATGGTGGAGCTGCGGCTCCAGGTCTTCAGGACCTTCTTCTCGCCCTTCTGGTTCATCTCGTTGACCCGCTTGAGGAGCTCGGGAGCGACATACGGGCCCTTCTTGATGGATCTGCTCATGTTCTGGCCTCCTCCTTACTTCACGTTACGGCGCTTGACGATGAACTTGTTGGTGGGGTTCTTCGTCTTGCGGGTCTTATAGCCCAGGGCCGGCTTGCCCCAGGGAGTGACCGGGCCGGGACGGCCCACGGGGCTCTTGCCCTCGCCGCCGCCGTGGGGGTGGTCGTTGGGGTTCATGACGGAGCCGCGGACGGTGGGACGCCAACCCATGTGGCGCTTGCGTCCGGCCTTGCCGATCTGGACGTTCTCATGGTCGATGTTGCCCACCTGGCCGATGGTGGCCAGGCAGTTGAGGCGGATGATGCGGACCTCGCCGCTGGGCATACGGATCTGGGCGTCGCTGCCCTCCTTGGCCATCAGCTGGGCGGCGGCACCGGCGGAGCGGACCAGCTGGCCGCCCTTGCCGGGGTGCATCTCGATGTTGTGGATCACGGTGCCCACGGGGATGTTGGCCAGGGGCAGGGCGTTGCCGGGCTTGATATCGGCGTTGGCGCTGGAGACCACCTTATCCCCGGTGCTCAGGCCCACGGGGGCCAGGATATAACGGCGCTCGCCGTCCTCGTACTCCACGAGGGCGATGTTGGCGGAGCGGTTGGGGTCGTACTCCAGGCGGAGGACCGTGGCGGGCATATCCTTCTTGTCCCGCTTGAAGTCGATCACGCGGTACTTCCGGCGGTTGCCGCCGCCCCGGTGGCGGACGGTGATCTTGCCGTAGCTGTTGCGGCCGGCGTGCTTCTCCAGGACCTCGGTGAGGCTGTGCTCAGGGCGGGCGTGCTTATCGACGCCGTCGAAGCCGGAGACCGTCATGTGACGGCGGGACGGGGTCGTCGGCTTAAAAGATTTGATAGACATTGTTCTGCTTCCTCCTTACACCATACCCTCGAACATCTCGATGGTCTTGGAATCCTCGGTGAGCTGCACGATGGCCTTCTTCCAGTCCTTGGTGCGGCCGGGGCGGGCGGCGCCCATGCGCTTGGCCTTGCCGGGGACGTTCATGGTGTTGACCTTGGCGACCTTGACGCCGAAGATCTCCTCCACGGCCTTCTTGATCTCGATCTTCCCGGCGCTGGGGGCCACCTCGAAGACGTACCGCTTGTCGGCGGCGCCGGCCATGGAGCGCTCGGTGATGATGGGGCGGATGATGATGTCGTAAGAGACCATTATGCGTACACCTCCTCGATGGTGGCGAGGGCGGCCTGATCGACCACCAGATACTTGGCGTTGAGGATGTCGTAGACGTTCAGCATGTTGGCGGTGGTGGTAACGACGCCGGGGATGTTCCGGGCGGACTTCACCACGGTCTCGCGGACCTCGGGGGTCACGACGACGGCCTTGCCGTCGCACTTCACGGCGTCCAGGAAGCCCTGGAAGGTCTTGGTCTTGATGGTGTCCATGGTGATGGAGTCCACCACGATCACGTTCTCCTCGGCGGCCTTGGCGCTGAGGACGCTCTTGAGGGCCAGGCGGCGGACCTTCTTGTTCACCACGTAGCGGTAGGTGCGGGGCTTGGGGGCGAAGGCGACGCCGCCGTGGGTCCACTGGACGGCGCGGGTGCTGCCCTGGCGGGCGTGGCCGGTGTCCTTCTGGCGCCAGGGCTTCTTGCCGCCGCCGGAGACCTCGGCGCGGGTCAGGGCGCTCTGGGTGCCCTGCCGGCAGTTGGCCAGGTGGTTCTTGACCACCTCATGCACAACGGCCATATTGGGCTCGATGCCAAAGATGGAGGAGCTCAGCTCCACTTCGCCGACCTGGGTGCCGGCCATGTTCAAAACTTTCGTCATTGTTCAGCTCTCTCCTTTCCCTTAGCGTCTCGCGGATGCCTTCTGGGGATTGACACGGGCGGAAGCCTTCTGCGGGTTGGCGCTGATACCGGCGTCGCCCTTCTTCTCGATGATGGTCTTGGCGGTGGAGCGGATGGTGACGAGGCCGCCCTTGGGGCCGGGCACCGCGCCGCGGACGACGAGCATGTTCAGCTCGGGGTCCACCTTGACGACATCGAGGTTCATGATGGTGACCTGATCGACGCCCATATGGCCGGCCTCGATCTTGCCCTTCCACACGCGGCTGGGATCGGTGCCGGAGCCCATGGAGCCGGGGTGCTTGGCGACGGGGCCGGTACCGTGGCTGGCCTTCAGGCTGCGGGCGCCGAAGCGCTTGATGACGCCGGCGTAGCCCTTGCCCTTGCTGACGCCGGTGACGTCCACGTGGTCGCCCACGGCGAAGGTGTCGGCCTTCACGATGTCGCCCACGTTCATCTCGGCGGCTTTCTTGAGCTGGAATTCCTTCAGGTGCTTCTTGGGGGACACGCCGGCCTTGGCCAGGTGGCCCTTCTCGGGCTTGGTGAGCTTGCGCTCCGGCACATCCTCGAAGCCCAGCTGGACGGCCTCGTAGCCGTCTTTCTCGGCGGTCTTCTTCTGCACCACGACGCAGGGACCGGCCTCGATGACGGTGACCGGGATCACCTTGCCGTCGGTGTCGAAGATCTGGCTCATGCCGACCTTCTTGCCGATGATTGCTTTCTCCATTGTTTTTCTCCTTTTATAAAGGTTATTGGTCGACATAGTTGGACGGGACATTGGGCGCCCCTCCATTGCTCTGCCGACATGACCCCGCCTACCTCACGCAAGTCGGTAAGCTGATGGGTTGCAAAATAATGATGAGACCGCTTTTCCTTACAGCTTGATCTCGATCTCCACGCCGGCGGGGAGCTCCAGGTTCATCAGGGCCTCGACAGTCTTGGGGGTGGAGTTGGTGATGTCGATCAGGCGCTTGTGGGTGCGGCGCTCGAACTGCTCACGGCTGTCCTTATCCTTGTGGACGGCGCGGAGGATGGTCACGACCTCCTTCTTGGTGGGCAGGGGGATGGGACCGGAGACGGTGGCGCCGGTGCGCTTGGCGGTCTCGACGATCTTGTAGGCGGACTGGTCGATGACCTGGTGGTCATAGGCCTTGAGGCGGATGCGGATCATTTCCTTAGCCATTTGTTCGTTCCTCCATTGATTTGTACAAAGTAGTTTCGTCTGTCCCTGACTCTGTACGGCGGGAAGTTTCTCTCCACGGTTCCGTGCGTATCATTCCTGCTCATAGAAAATACCGGCACGAATGGCCGGTACGTGTCCATGGCACGGCGATCTACGCCGCGGAGAGGACCTTCTCAGCCGCCCGATTGACGGACATACTCCGCGGAAGTTACCGGCCCGGGGCCGCAATCTCCCGCATCATCGCAGACGCTATCCGCAGGGCATGGCAAACCCTGCACAAGCCTGATTATCATACCGCATCCTTTGCGGATTGTCAAGCACAATTTCTCTGTTTTTCCTAAAATTTTTCAAAAAAGTTTGTGTGGGACGTAGAAAGTGGGCGCGGCGGCAAAAATACAGGCGCACAGCCGGGGCTGTGCGCCTGTATTCCTTCTTTTTTACCAGAATCCGCCCGCCTCGTAGGGGACCATGGCGATATTCATGTCCACCTTCTCGCTGATGCCGGGGATCTCGCCCTTGCTGCTGTACTGCCAGATGCGGTAGTCGTAGTACATATCCGGCCTGTTGTCGGACTTGTACTGGGCGAACCAGAACGGGTAGTCAGTGAGGCGGCTCAGGTCCATCCGCTTGTAGGCCACCTCGAAGCCCAGGTACAGAATGGGGTCGTAGCCCGCCGCACGCACCGTCTCGCAGAAGGCGATGGCGCAATCGGTCAGCTCCTGGACGCCCAGGCCCTTGGTCCTGGCGCTGGAGCTGTAGACCTCCCAGTCAAAGGCCACGGGGTACTCCAGGTATGTCCCGCCCAGCTGGTCGATGACATACCGGGCCTCCTCCACGGCCTCCTCCACGGTGATGGCCTGGGAGTAGAAGTACACGCCGGTTTTTAGCCCGGCGGCCTTGGCCCCGGCCAGGTTCTCCTGGAAGCGCTCGTCGGCGTAGATGGTGCCGTTGTCCGTGCCGGCGTAGCGGCCGCCTACCCGCAGTATGGCGAAGTCCACCATGCCGGAGGCCGCCACCTTCTGCCAGTCGATCTGCCCCTGGTGGCGGGACACGTCGATGCCGGTCTCCGTGGTCACAAAGGGGTCGTTGTAGTACATGAGGCTGCCCACCCGCTGGAAGAGGTCCGGGTCATAGGGCGTCGCGGGCACATTGGGCAGGACGGGGATCTTCTGATTGCCGTACTGGATATAGCCGGTCACAGCCGGGTCGTTCACCGGCGTGTTGGTTTCGGTCTGGCTGGGGTTCTTCCCCTCGGGGACAGTGGAGCCCGGCTGCTCCGGGGTCAGCGGGTCCTGGGTCGTGACGGGGAGGCGGCTCCAGTCGCTGACCCGGGCCACCACCGCGCAGAGCTCACCGCGGCTGATGCTGTCCGTGGGGTTGAAGTACCGCTGGCCGCCCACGGTCACGCCCTGGAAGATGCCCTCAATGTACAGGGCCAGCGCGTAGCCGTCCTCGGTGTCCGCAAAGGGGTATAGCCCCTCCATGCTCTCCAGGCCCAGGGCCACGGCGGTGATGCGGGCGATGGTCTGCCGGTCCAGAGGGGCCGACAGGTCCTGGATCTCCCCCGCCGCCACGCAGCCCAGGGACTCCGCCAGATCCAGGTAGAGGGCCGCCCAGCCCCGCCCGTCCTTGGCGTTGCCCGGGTCCTCCTGACCGGCGGCCAGGAGGATCAGCTTCAGCGCCTCACCGGCGCTGACCACGCTGGTGGAGCGGAAGGTCTTGTCGGAGAAGCCCACCATGATCCCCTTGGCGTTCAGCTCCCGGGCGTAGGGGTAGTACCAGTCCCCCTCCTTCACGTCGGTGAAGGGGTTCACCCAGGCGGAGTAGTCCGCGGTGTTGTCAATGGAGCCCTTGGGGGCGAAAGGGTCGTAGGTGGGGAACAGCTCACCGAAATTCATAGTCTCTCCGACATTCACACCGGTGCCGGACGGCGCCGTGGTGCCCGGGAGCTCCGTGACGCCGGACCACTTGGCGGTGACGTTGACGGTCTTGTCCGCAAGGTCGAACTCGGTCAGGGCCGCGCCATCGGCGGTGTACCAGCCCAGGAAGTCGTGTCCCTCATAGGTGGGCACGGGGAGCTGCCCGTAGGGGCGGCCCACCGGGTAGAACCAGATGCTGCTGGGGGAGATGACCCCTCCGGCGGCGTCAAATTTAATATAGGTATACGCGGAGGACCCGCTGTTGCTGTACTCGCCGTACAGGAACAGGAACGCCTCCCGCAGGCGGCGGCCCACCAGATGGCTCAGCACCTGGCCGTTCTGATGGCACCAGGTACCAAAGGCGTTGACCACCTGCTGCTCCGTGTAGTACTGGACCCCATTCATGAGGTAGTCGTACAGCCGGACGCCCTGCTTTATCCACTGGTTGCCGATGTTGTAGGTCAGGCTGACCAGCGCGTCGAACTGGTACTGGGTCACCGGGACCAGCTGCTCGCTGAGCAGCCGGTTGACCTTGCCCTCCGCGTCGGCCACGGCCCTTCGGAGGAGGATCTCACCCTGGAACTCGTCGATGCCGTTGGGGTACTCGTCCTGCCCGCACAGGCAGCCGTAGCCGATGTACCAGCTCCCGTTGTCGTAGTAGGCCATGGAGCGGAAGCCCTCAAACTCCTTGATGAGGTCCACGCCCGCCTGGCTGAGGGTGTAGCCGAAGGTCTCCGCGCCCAGCCCCGCCTGCATATCTGCCGCCAGAGCGGGCGGCGGCGCCAGCATGGCCAGGGCCAGCAGCAGGCACAGGCATGCGGTCAGACAGCGTTTCCATTTTCTTTGTACATTCATAGGCGGTGTTCTCACTTTCCCGGGCCGCTGGGGTTGCGGACGACTAATTTCGTCAACAGTTTACCAGACTCGACACGGAAAAGGAAGTGGGGACCGCCGCTTGTTACAAACTTGTAATACTAGACCGCGCCATTTCCACGCTATCTGGCCTCCACGTCCGCCCGGCCGGTGACCACGGAGGCCGCCACCTTGACGATCTCTTCCGCCGGCAGGCCCTCGGTGACGATCTCGTATTCCGTCCCCTCCAGGGTAAATTCCGCCGTGTACAGGTCGAAGTACCCTGCTGGCTCGTGGGTGTCCGGGTCATAGGGCCCGTGGCTCATCTGCCGGTATCCGAAGGTCACGGCGGTGCCGAAAATATCGGTGGTCTTCACCTCATTCTCCGGCAGGAGGTAGATGCGGTCCGCCAGCAGCCCCAACCGGCTGCACGACACCCGCACCGTCTTTCCCCCCAGGGCCCCGCTGACCGCGCCGCCGTCCGGCCAGAACCTGGCGGCGTACACGCAGCCCACTGTGTCCTCCCACATGGTCCCGTCCTTGGCAGCGTACACCGTCCAGCGGGCGTCCTCCGCCGCCGCCCCGCCGGACAGCCCTGCCGGCATGTAGGCCGGGAAGGGGTCCCGGCCGTAGTAGGCCGTCACGTCCTCCAGGGTCCACCGCAGCTCGTCGTACTTCTCCGGGTTCGGCCACAGCCGGGGGGCGTCCAGCTGGACCCCCAGACCGTTCAACGCCACGTTCTCCATGGCAATGACCAGAGGTTTCTCTTCCCGGGACTGGTCCCGGTCATCGGCCGCCGGAGGCGGGACCGTCTCCCCTCCCCCGCCGTCTGTGACCGGCGGCTGTCCTCCGTCCGGCGGCAGCACCACGTGCCCCTGCCGCCCCGGCAGCAGCGACCCCGCCGCCAGTAGCAGCGCCAGACACGCCGCCAGCGCCGCCGGGGCCAGCCAGGGCCGCGCCCTCCCGGGCCGGTCCGCCCCGGCCTCCTCGATATAGATGTCGCTCACATTGCCCAGCCCCAACAGCAGGTCCTTTCCCGTCATACCTCGATGCCCTCCTTATTTAAATAAGTCCGCAGCTTCTCCCGCGTCCGCCGCAGCCGCGACTTGACGCCGCTCTCCGTCAGCCGGTACTGTCTCGCCAGCTCCGCCGTGGTGCCGCCGTACCAGTACCGCCGGAGAAACAGCGTCCGCTCCTCCCTGGGGAGCCCCGCCAAGAATCCGTCCAGCAGTTCCCCCAGCTCCCGGCTCTCCGCCTCCCGCTCCGCCAGGCGGTCCGGTATGCACTCCGCCAGCTCCTCGGTGAGGGCCACCACCTGGGCGCTCCGCTTCTGCGCCCCGGCCCGGTCCAGCCGGTCGAAGGCCAGGAAGCGGCAGATTTTGGCCAGATAGGCAAAGAGCCGCTCCGGCCTCTGGGGCGGGATGGTCTCCCAGGTTTTCCAATAGGTGTCGCTGACGCACTCCTCGGCGTCCTCCCTCCGGCGCAGCAGGCCGAAGGCCAGACCGTCCAGCCGCCCGCCGTAGGCCTGCTCCGTCTCGGTCAGGGCTTTCTCGTCCCTCCGCCAGAACAGCGCCACGATCTCACTGTCCCTCACCGCCTCACCTCCTTCCGGTGCCTCTGTCCTTATAGAGGGAAAAAACGGGGAAAAAGTTTCTCGTTTGAGGGAAATTTTCGCCCCGCCCGCCGCCCATTCGGTCGAGCGTAATAAAATATTGTACAATTTTTACTTTTTTCTCTCTCCCCCTCTTGCCAGATTGCCAGAAATAGGGTACACTATCTGTTACGATTCTCCGCGGCAGCGGAACTCCTGTTGACCTCTCAAGGAGGCGCGTCACACTTGCACCAGTTGACCCATGAACATCTGCACCCCCACCCCCATACCCAGCCCTCCATGATCGAGGGCCCCATCTGGCGGGGGCTCCTGTCCTTTGCCTTCCCCATCTTCGTGGGGAGCCTGTTTCAGCAGTTCTACAGCACCGCCGACGCCCTCATCGTGGGCAACCTCATCAACAAGGAGGCCCTGGCGGCGGTCAGCTCCTCCGGCAACCTGATCTTCCTCATGGTGGGCTTCTTCAACGGCATGGCCATGGGCGCGGGCGTCCTGATCTCCCGGTACTACGGGGCCAAGGACTACCCCCGGATGCGTATCGCCATCCACACCGACCTGGCCTTCGGCCTCCTGTGCGGGATCTTCCTCACCGGGGCGGGGGTGCTGCTGACCCCCCACCTGCTCCGGCTGATGGGTACGCCCGCCAACGTCCTGCCCTCCTCCATCGCCTACTTCCGCACCTACTTCCTGGGCAGCATGGCCTCGTTCCTGTACAGCATCTCCACCGGCATCCTCCAGGCCATGGGGGACAGCCGCCGCCCGCTGTTTTTCCTGATCCTGTCCTCGATCGTAAACGTGGGACTGGACCTGCTGTTCGTGGGCGTGTTCCACGGCGGCGTGGCCTCCGCGGCGGGGGCCACGGTGATCTCCCAGGTCATCTCCGCCGTCCTCTGCCTGCTGCTTCTCACCCATCTGGCGGACGAAAACTGCCGGGTGAACCTGCGCCAGGTTCGCATTGACGGCGGTATGCTGCGGATGATCGTCCGCCTGGGCGTACCCTCCGGGGTGCAGAACTCGGTCATCAACCTGGCCAACGTCATCGTCCAGGCCAACATCAACGCCTTTGGCGACAGCGCCATGGCCGGCTGTGGGTCCTATGCCAAGATCGAGGGCTTCGCCTTTCTGCCGGTGACCTGCTTCTCCATGGGCCTGGCCACCTTTGTGGGCCAGAACCTGGGGGCGAAGCAGTACGACCGCACCAAAGCCGGGGCCCGCTTCGGCCTGGTCTGCGCGGGGCTCATGGCGGAGCTCATCGGCGTCACCATCTGGCTGTCCGCACCGCACCTGATCTCCCTTTTCAACTCCGACCCGGAGGTGGTGGCCTTCGGCGTCCGGCAGGCCCGGGTGATCTCCCTCTTCTACGGGCTGGTGGCGCTGAACCACTGTGTGGCCGGTATCCTCCGGGGCGCGGGCCGGGCGGTAGTGCCCATGGTCATTATGATGGCCGTGTGGTGTGTGCTGCGGGTGACCTGGATCACCTTCGCGGTGCGGATGTGGCACACCATCACCGTGGTCTTTGTGGCCTACCCCATGACCTGGACCGTCAGCCTGATCCTCTTTTTCATCTACTACGCAAAAGCCGACTGGCTCCACGCCTTCGACCGGCTCGACGCCCGCTCTTCTTCCTGAAAGAAACCGAGGCAAAAAGACTTTACTCACGCTCTTCTCCCCCACTCCCGCGCAGTCCCGGCAGACCGGGAGAAGACATGCACTATCACGAAGGAGTTTTCGTTTTATGTCAACGGCTATTGTCACTGACAGCAACAGCGGCGTCACACGGGAGGAGTCCCTTGCCTGGGGCGTCCGTGTGGTGCCCATGCCTATCATTATTGACAGCGTCACCCACTACGAGGGCGTGGACCTGTTCCCGGACCAGTTCTACCGGGAGCTGAAGGGCCATGTCCACGCCAGCGTCACCACCTCCCAGCCCGCCCCGGAGGACATTCTGAGGGTCTGGGACCAGGTGCTGGAGGACCACGACGAGCTGGTGTATATCCCCATGTCCAGCGGCCTCAGCTCCTCCTGCCAGACCGCCAACGCCCTGGCCGCCGACTACGGCGGGCGGGTGGTGGTGGCGGACAACCACCAGATCTCGGTGCCCCAGAAGAATTCCATCCGGGACGCCCTGACCCTAGCCCAGGCGGGATACACCGCGCCGGAGATCAAGGAGAAACTGGAGAAGGGCGGCGAGGACACGCTGATCTTCATTGGCGTGGACACCCTGGAGTTCCTCCGCAAGGGCGGGCGGATCACGGCGGCGGCCGCTGCCGTGGGGTCCATCATGGGCATCAAGCCCCTGCTGGTCATCCGCGGACAGAAGCTGGACGTGTACGCCAAGGTCCGGGGCGTGAAGCACTGCAAGGCCCAGCTCCTGGAGGTGATGCGCCGGAGCGTGGAGGAGTACCGCGCCAAGGAGATTCCCATTCGCATCGACGCCGCCGGCAGCTTCGACAACAAGCAGGAGGAGGGGGACTGGATCGCCGCGGCCCACGCGGCGTTCCCCGGGGAGGAGATCCAGTACAACCCGCTGACATTGTCCATCGGCACCCACACCGGGCCCGGGGCGTTCGGAATGGCGATTACCCGGCGGATTTTACCCTGATACTTTTTCTTGAAAGAAAAAGTATCAAAAAGAACTTTATGATCGCTCTCAAAGCGATGCAATCCTTGCGATTCCCGCACGGTAACGGAGGATACTTCTAATGGGAGAATAGGATGACTCCGCGGCAAGGAAGTCTTCCTGAAAAAGCACAAGAGAAGGCATTCCTTGCGAGTGCCTTCTCTTTTTTCTGTATTTTTCTCGGCGGTACTGCGGCCTGGTCTGGTTTGCATCACGCTGCGGCACCAAAGCGGTAAGCGCCCCGCCTGTACGCTTTGGGTGCACAGGCGGGGCGCTTTGACCGTGAAACGAAAGAATCAGAGACGGGCCACGCCGCTTCTCCGGGCGGCCTCGGCCACGGCCTTGGCCACGGCGGGACCCACCCGGGGGTCGAAGGCCTTGGGGATGATGTAGTCGGCACAGAGCTCCTCGTCGGAGATCAGATCCGCCAGGGCGTGGGCGGCGGCCATCTTCATCTCCTCGTTGATGTCGCTGGCCCGCACGTCGAAGGTGCCCCGGAAGATGCCGGGGAAGGCCAGGACGTTGTTGATCTGGTTGGGGAAGTCGCTGCGGCCCGTAGACACCACCGCCGCGCCGCCGGCCTTGGCGTCGTCGGGGAAGATCTCCGGGGTGGGGTTGGCGCAGGCGAAGATGATGGGATCCCTGGCCATGGTCTTCACCATCTCCGTGGTGACGGTGCCGGGGGCGCTGACGCCAATGAACACGTCCGCGCCCACCAGGGCGCCGGCCAGGGTGCCGGTGCAGCGGTCCAGGTTGGTGACCTGAGCCATCTCCTCCTTGATCCAGTTGAGGCCGTCCCGCCCGGCGTAGATGGCGCCCTTCCGGTCGCACATGGTCACGTGCCGGAACCCGGCGGAGAGCAGCAGCTTCACGATGGACACGGCGGCGGCCCCGGCGCCGGAGGTGACGATCCGCACGTCCTCCTTCCGCTTGCCCACCACCTTCAGGGCGTTGGTCAGGCCCGCCAGGGTGATGACGGCGGTGCCGTGCTGGTCGTCGTGGAAGATGGGGATATCGCACTTCTCCTTCAGCTTCCGCTCGATCTCAAAGCACCGGGGGGCGGAGATGTCCTCCAGGTTGATGCCGCCGAAGGAGCCGGAGATGAGATAAACGGCGTTGACGAACTCGTCCACGTCCTTGGTCCTGACGCAGAGGGGGAAAGCGTCTACCCCGCCGAAGGCCTTGAAGAGCACGCACTTGCCCTCCATGACGGGCATCCCGGCCTCGGGGCCGATGTCCCCCAGGCCCAGCACAGCGGAGCCGTCGGTGATGACGGCGCAGAGGTTGTGGCGCCGGGTCAGCTCATAGCTCTTGGAGAGGTCCTTCTGGATCTCCAGGCAGGGCTGGGCCACGCCGGGGGTGTAGGCCAGGCTCAGGTCGTCCTTGGTGGCGACGGGCACGGTGGCGATGACCTCGATCTTGCCTTTCCACTCCTGGTGGAGGCGGAGGGACTCTTTCGCGTAATCCATGTGATGTTTCTCCTTTGTGTTCGCGCTGGCGCTGGTGTGAGGCTTATACGATTCTTCCATTAGAAGTATACTTCGTTACCGTGTGGGAAATGTAGGTATTGCAGTGTTTTGAGAGCGATGTTAAAGTTCTTTTTGATACTTTTTCTTTCAAGAAAAAGTATTACATATCCGTGTCCTCGATCACGTGGGCCTTGATGAGGTTGGTGGCCACGGCCTGGCCCAGGGGCACACCGGCGGTGATGACGATGGTGTCGCCGTTCTTGGCAATGCCCTCCTTCAGCGCCACCTCGGCGCAGAGGGAGAAGATGCGGTCCGTGGAGTTGACCTCGCCGGTGAGATAGGGGTACACGCCCCAGCACAGGGCCAGCTGGCGGCGGACCTTCTCGTGCATGGTCAGGGCGGCCACGGGGCAGGCCGGGTGCATCCGGGAGATCATCCAGGCGGTGTGGCCGGAGTTGGTAGTGGTGAGGATAGCGGCGGCGCTCAGGTCCTTGGCGGTGAGGCAGCAGGTGTGGGTGATGGCGTCGTTGATGTTTGGGGCGATGGTGTCCGGGCCCTCCAGGAACTGGTGCATCAGGGCCCAGAAGTCCATGGAGTCCTCGGCCTCGGTGACGATGCTGTCCATGGTGGCCAGGGCCTCCAGGGGATACTTGCCGCTGGCGGTCTCGCCGGAGAGCATCACGCAGCTGGTGCCGTCAAACACGGCGTTGGCCACGTCGGACACCTCGGCGCGGGTGGGACGGGGATTGCGGATCATGGAGTCCAGCATCTGGGTGGCGGTGATGACCAGCTTGCCGGTGTGGAGGCCCTTGCGGATCATCTGCTTCTGGAGCACGGGCACCTGGGCGGCGGGGATCTCCACGCCCAGGTCGCCGCGGGCCACCATGATGCCGTCGGCAGCGTCCAGGATGGCGTCCAGGTTGTCCACGCCCTCCTGGTTCTCGATCTTGGCGATGATCTTGATCTTGTCGCCGCCGTAGGTATGCAGCACCTCACGGATGGCCTTGACGTCCTCGGCCTTGCGGACGAAGGAGGCGGCGATATAGTCGAAGTCGTTCTCGATGCCGAAGCGGATATCGGAGATATCCCGCTCCGTCAGGGCGGGCAGCTGGATGTGGGCGCCGGGGATGTTGATGGACTTGTTGGCGGAGAGGGTGCCGCCGTTGATCACGGTGCAGATGATATCCTGGTCCTTGATCTCCTCCACCCGGATGGCCACCAGGCCGTCGTCGATGAGGATCTGCTGGCCGATCTCCAGCTCCGCGGGCAGGTTGGGATAGGTGACGGAGACTCTCGTCTCGTCGCCCACGATGTCCTCGGCGGTGAGGGTGAAGGTTCCGCCGGCCACCAGCTCCACGCTCTTGGTGGCAAAGGTCTTGATGCGGATCTCGGGGCCCTTGGTGTCCAGGACGGTGGCCACCGGGCGGCCCATGGAGTCGCGGACGCCGGCGAACATTTGCAGCCGCTTCAGATGATCGGCGTGGTTGCCATGGGAGAAGTTGAAGCGGGCCGCGTTCATGCCGCCGCGGATCAAAGCGCGGATCATATCCGGGCTGTCCACTGCGGGGCCAAGGGTGCAGATGATCTTGGTTCGTCTCATGGGATAGTCCTCCTAAAATTCTTCTTTATGTCTCCGGACGCCTCCGGTGTGGTGCGCTCATTGATGGTACTTCCGGGCCGCCTCGAACATGGCCTGGGGGATGTGGCAGTACCCGCCGGGGTTCTTCTCCAGGTACTTCTGGTGGTACTCCTCGGCGGTGTAGAAGTGCTCCAGGGGCAGGAGCTCCACGGCCAGGGGCCGGTCGTACCGCTTCTGCAGCTCCGCCAGGGAGGCGGCGGCCACGGCCCGCTGGTCCTCGCCGGTGTAGTAGATCCCCGTGCGGTACTGGACGCCCACGTCCCCGCCCTGCCTGTTCACGGACACCGGGTCGATGACCTTGTAGTACTGCTCCAGCAGCTCCGCCAGGGAGATGGCGTCCTCGTCGTAGGTGACCTTCACCGTCTCCGCGTGGCCTGCGCCCTCGTACTTGACCTGCTCGTAGGTGGGGTTGGCCGTTTTGCCGTTGGCGTAGCCCACCTCCGTGGCCGTCACGCCGGGCAGGCAGTCGAAGTACCGCTGGGTCCCCCAGAAGCACCCACCCGCCAGATAGACCGTACTCTCCCGCATCTCTGCCGCCTCCTGTTCGTTGGTGTCGTAAAAAACCGATAGCAGTATATCACAGCCTTTTCCATTTTTCCATAGCCTGGGAGAAAAAAGTTGCGGCGCTTTTTCCGTCAAAATGACCTCCTCCGGTCCCCCGATTTAAAAAAAACTCCCCGTGACCGAAAAAAACTATTGACAATCCGGCGGGTCGATGCTATGATACCTACCAACCAATAAATATAGTTGGTTGATTTTCAAAGTGAGGAGGCGTGACAGCATGGGCGCGCTCTTTGAGAAGCTGCTGCGCGGGAACTTCCGCTGCGGACGAATGTGGCACTCCCGGACTACCTCTGTGGCCGGGCAGCTCTTTGCGCCTCCGGGACGTTCCTGTCAATAGGGCGGGCCCGCTTGCGGCCATACGCAGTCTGGGAGCCCCCCGCTCTGCCCCGGACTTTTGTGTCCGCCACTCATTTTATTATATTTGAAATTTGAAAGAGGTATCTGTTATGAGCCAGTATAAATTTGAGACCCTTCAGCTCCACGTCGGCCAGGAGCAGCCCGACCCCGCCACCGATTCCCGGGCGGTGCCCATCTATCAGACCACCAGCTATGTCTTCCGCAACTCCGCCCATGCCGCCGCCCGCTTCGGCCTGGCTGACGCCGGAAACATCTACGGCCGCCTGACCAACTCCACCCAGGACGTGTTCGAGAAGCGCATCGCGGCCCTGGAGGGCGGCGTGGCCGCTCTCGCCACCGCCTCCGGCGCAGCGGCCATTACCTACACCATCCAGGCCCTGGCCCAAGCCGGGGACCACATCGTGGCCCAGAAGACCATCTACGGCGGCAGCTACAACCTGCTGGCCCACACCCTGCCCCAGTACGGCGTGGAGACCACCTTCGTGGACGCCCACAACCTGGAGGAACTCACCGCCGCCATCCGGCCCAACACCAAGGCGGTCTATCTGGAGACTCTGGGCAACCCCAACTCCGACATTCCCGACATTGACGCCATCACGGCCATCGCCCACGCCCACGGCCTGCCCCTGGTCATCGACAACACCTTCGGCACGCCCTATCTGATCCGGCCCATCGAGCACGGCGCGGACATCGTGGTCCACTCCGCCACCAAGTTCATCGGCGGCCACGGCACCACCCTGGGCGGCGTGATCGTGGACGGCGGCACCTTCGACTGGGCCGCCTCCGGCAAGTACCCCAACCTGGCCGCCCCCAACCCCAGCTACCACGGCGTCACCTTCACCGAGGCCGCCGGCCCCGCCGCTTTCGCCACCTACATCCGCGCCATCCTCCTGCGGGACACTGGGGCCTGCATCTCCCCCTTTAACGCGTTCCTGCTGCTCCAGGGGGTGGAGACCCTGTCCCTGCGCCTGGACCGCCACGCGGAGAACACCAAGAAGGTGGTGGAGTATCTGGCCAACCACCCCCAGGTGGAGCACGTGAACCACCCCAGCCTGCCGGACCACCCGGACCACGAGCTGTACAAGAAGTATTTCCCCAACGGCGGCGCGTCCATCTTCACCTTTGAGATCAAGGGTGGCGTGAAAGAGGCCCATAAATTCATCGACAGCCTGGAGATCTTCTCCCTGCTGGCTAACGTGGCGGACGTGAAGAGCCTGGTGATCCACCCGGCCACCACCACCCACTCTCAGCTGACGGAGGAGGAACTGCTGGACCAGGGCATCAAGCCCAACACCATCCGCCTGTCCATCGGCACCGAGCACATCGACGATATCATCGCTGACCTGGAGAAGGGGTTCGCCGCCGTGAAGGCTCTGAATTCCTAGCCGCACAACTTATCATTTAATAAGACGGGAGAGGCTGCTGCCTCTCCCGTCTTTTCCATCAGTATTCCGTCTGTCCCCGTTATGTACTCACCGTGTGGGGTACAGCTCCCGCTGGGGGACCGTCTCATTCAGGACTTTCGCCAGCTCCTCCGGCAGCTCCTCCTGGCAGCCCACCTCCAGCATTTGTTCCCCCGGCTGCTTGGCCGTCACCACGGCCAGCTGCTCCGGGTCCAGGAAATCCATGTGCTCCAGGGTCGTGCGGATATCCGTGTTCAGCGCCAGCCACGCCCCCTTGTCCGGCAGGTCAAACCGCTCCCGCCGGTAGGACAGCAGCACGCTGGGCAGGAGCATCTGCCGGGTGATGCTGTCGTGGAGGTCGTGGAGCAGCGGGTCCCGCCGTCCCAGCAGCCAGTCCGTATCCCCGGCCAGCAGGGCGCGGCACTCCGCCTCCGTGAGGATGGCGCTGTTCTGCGCGTGCTCTCCCCGGCGCTCCAGGAAGAGGTAGCTGGGGTCGTTATCAAAGTAGTGCAGGGCGTAGCGTCCCCGCTGTTTCTCAGTCTCAGCATCCAGCCGGTAGCTGGTAAAGCGGAGGGTGTGGACGCGGTTGTCAGTCTGCCGGATGGAGGCAAGCTGTTCCCGCAAGGCGCGGCATTCCTGTCCGGTGACGCGGTAGCGGACGTGCCGCCGGTACGTGCGTGTCATCGTCATATGGCATCCCCCTTTTTGGTATGGTCAATATATCCAAAATTTAAGAACAGGATGTGGACTAACTTTGAACAAAGTGTTAAGAAGCTGTTACGACTTTTGAGAGCAGCGCACAGCGGGCGGCTGTCCCCCGGCGTTCCGACGCCGGGACAGGGCCCGGCGGGCGGCGCGGCCGAAATGCGGAGGGAGGATCAGGCTCAAAATTTTTTATGGATAAAAAATTTTATATGGTTATCCCTTTGAATCAGCAGGAATAGAAAGAGCAATAGCGACAAGGAGGCGCTCGGGGAGAGCGGCAGTGA
>CANQCS010000035.1 GCA_947589745.1 uncultured Oscillospiraceae bacterium | reverse complement strand
GGCATGATCGTGGCGCCGTCCAAGGCGGTGAACGCCGGCGGCGTGGGCGTGAGCGCGCTGGAGATGAGCCAGAACAGTGAGCGTCTGGTTTGGACCGCCGACGAGGTGGACGCGCAGCTGAAGAAGATGATGGAGAACATCCACCGGGTGAGCATGGAGGCCGCCGAAGAGTACGGCCTGGGCTACAACCTGGTGGCCGGCGCCAACCTGGCGGGCTTCAAGAAGGTCGCCGAGGCCATGATGGAGCAGGGCATCTTCTAAACCGAAACTCTGATACAGAAAACGCGGGAGCAGGGCAGCCTGCTCCCGCTTTCTTCACTTTTTGTTGCTTTCGCCAGCCGGATATGCTATGATCTTTCCATCAACGGAAAGGAGGCATGCTTCATGAAGAAACTGTCCGCGATCCTCCTGCTGGCCTTGCTGCTGGCCCTGACGGGCTGCGGAAAGGAGACGCAGTGGTGGGAGGAACTGGAGCGGGACGAGGAGGCCCTCCAGGAGGCGGTGGGCCTCCGATACCAGGTGGAGGTCAATCAGCGGGAGGACCTGACCATGGCGCTGGACTCGATCACGCCGTCAGGCGCCCAGATGACGCTGTCCAACCGCTCGGAGTACGCCATGGATTACGGGGAGGAGTATGCCGTGCTGCGCCAGGTGGGCGGATACTGGATCCAGGTCCCGCCCGCCGTCGAGAACGCCGGCTTCAACGCCATCGGATACACTCTGCCGCCGGGGGAGGAGATCACGCTTTCGGTGGACTGGAGCGGGTGGCTGGGGGAGCTCCCCGCCGGCACATACCGGTTCTTTAAGAGCGTCGATATTATAGACGGACCGGGGATGCTCCACCACGATTTTGTCCTGGCGGTGGATTTCACCATCGAATGATGCTGTAGCAGAATGAGCATATGCGAAATGAAAAGCGCGTTTTCACGCCCCGCGGGGCCATGGAAACGCGCTTTTTTTGTTTTGGTGTGACCGCGCTCTCCGTCACCGGGCCGCCGCACCAGATGCAGCAGCGCCCGTCAGAGCGAGGATAAAGTTCTTTTTGCTTACTTTTTCTTTCAAGAAAAAGTAAGTCAGCCGCCCAGATAGGCCTTGCGGACCTGGTCGCTGGCCAGCAGCTCCGCGCCAGTGCCGCTGAGGGAGATCTTGCCGGTCTCCAGCACGTAGGCCCGGTCCGCCACGCTGAGGGCCGCCTGGGCGTTCTGCTCCACCAGGAGGATGGTGGTGCCCGCGGCGTGGAGCTCCTTGATGATGCTGAAGATCTGCTCCACCAGGATGGGGGCCAGACCCATGGACGGCTCGTCCAGCATCAGCAGCTTGGGCTTGCTCATAAGGGCCCGGCCCATGGCCAGCATCTGCTGCTCGCCGCCGGAGAGGGTCCCGGCGATCTGGTTCTTCCGCTCCAGCAGGCGGGGGAACCGCTGGTACACATCCTCCAGGGACGGGGCGATGGTGCTCTTGGCCTGGGTGTAGGCGCCCATCTCCAGGTTCTCCTCCACGGTCATCTGAAGGAACACCCGGCGGCCCTCCGGCACCTGGGCCAGCCCCTTCTCCACCACCTTATAGGCGGGGATGCCTTTCAGGTCCTGGCCCAGGAAGGTCACGGACCCGGTCCGGGGGTGGAGCAGGCCGGAGACGGTGTTCAGCACCGTGGACTTGCCCGCGCCGTTGGCGCCGATGAGGGTGACGATCTCGCCCTCGTTGACCTCGAAGGATACGCCTTTCACGGCGTGGATGCTGCCGTAGTACACGTGGATGTCGTCCACCTTCAATACTGCCGCCATGTCACGCCTCCTTCTTCTTGCCCAGGTACGCCTCGATGACCACCGGGTTGGCCTGGATCTCCTCGGCGGTGCCCTTGGCGATGATGCGGCCGAAGTTCAAGACACAGATGCCCTCGCAGACGCCCATGACCAGACTCATGTCGTGCTCAATGAGCAGCACGGCGGTGTGGAAGGTGTCCCGGATCTTCACGATATTCTCCATCAGCTCCGCCGTCTCCGAGGGGTTCATGCCCGCCGCCGGCTCGTCCAGCAGCAACAGGGACGGGTTGGTGGCCAGGGCCCGGATGATCTCCAGGCGGCGCTGGGCGCCGTAGGGCAGGGAGCCCGCCTGGTGGGAGGCCAGGTCCTGCATGTCAAAGAGGCTCAGGAGCCCCATGGCGCTCTCGTGGGCCAGCTTCTCCTTCTTCCAGAAGCTGGGCATCCGCAGCACACCCTCCAGCCCCGAGTACCGGATCTGGTTGTGGAGGCCCACCTTCACGTTTTCCTCCACCGTCAGGTTGGAGAAGAGGCGGATGTTCTGGAAGGTCCGGGCCACGCCCATGCGGTTGATCTGGGAGGTGGTCTTCCCGGCGGTGTCCATGCCGTCGATGAGGATGGTGCCCCGGGTGGGTTGGTACACCTTGGTCAGCAGGTTGAAGACCGTGGTCTTGCCCGCGCCGTTGGGGCCGATGAGGCCCGCGATCTCGGTGCGGCCGATGGTCAGGTCGAAGTCGTCCACGGCGGTGAGGCCGCCAAAGTCGATGCCCAGGTGGCGGGTCTCCAGCACCGGACGGGTGTGCACGTCCCGCTCCGGCACGATGGACCGGCTGGGTAGGGGGACCATCTTCCCCTTGTGGGTGGGTTTCTTGTCAGCCATTGGTCTTCTCCTTTCTCCCGGGGATCAGGCGGCCCAGCAGGCCCTTGAGCTGGTCGCTGTTGGTGGCCAGCATGACCAGGATCAGCACGATGGCGTAGATGAGCATTCGGTAGTCCTGGAGCCCGCGCAGCGCCTCCGGCAGGGCGTACAGCACCGCCGCGCCGATGACGGAGCCCCAGATGTTGCCCAAGCCACCCAGCACCACGTACACCAGCACCATGATGGAGGTGTTGAAGTCGAACCGGCTAGACACCAGGCCGCTGTAGTTCAGGCCGAAGAGGGCCCCGGCGGCCCCCGCCAGGGCGGCGGACACCACGAAGGCGATCATCTTGTACTTGGTGACGTTGAGGCCCACGCTCTCCGCGGCGATGCGGTTGTCCCGGATGGCCATGATGGCCCGGCCGGTGCGGCTGCGGATCAGGTTCAGCACGATCACCAGGGTCACCATCACCAGGATATACCCGGCGGTGAAGGAGGACATCTTGGTGATGCCCACCGCGCCCTGGGCGCCCTTGATGATGGCCACGCCGCCCTCCTCCAGGTGGAGGTCGCTGACGGTGCGGAGGCCGTCCAGGTTGAAGACGATGTGGAGCCCGTCCTTGTCGTAGCCCACCAGCAGGCAGGTGATGAGGTCCTTGATGATCTGGCCGAAGGCCAGGGTGACGATGGCCAGATAGTCGCCCCGGAGCCGCAGCACCGGGATGCCGATGAGGAACCCGGCCACGGCGGCGCAGGCCGCGCCCACCAGGATGGCCACGGCCAGCCGGAGGGGCGCCAGGGGGATGGCCTCCGCCAGGCTCATGCCGGCCACGATGCCGGAGAAGGCGCCCACGCTCATGAATCCTCCGTGGCCCAGGCTCAGCTCGCCGGAGATGCCCACCACCAGGTTCAGGCTGACGGCCATGACGATAAAGCAGCAGATGGGTACCAGCCAGGAGTTCATGGCGTTGGAGAGCATCCCGCCGCTCTGGAGGGCGGACACGATGAGAAAGGCCAGGGTCACGCCCAGGTAGGTGGCGAAGTCCACCTTGGTGGTGGCCTTGATGCGGTTCAGCTTCTTCATACCGGCCACCTCACACTTTCTCGGGCACGTACTTGCCCAGCAGGCCCGTGGGCCGCACCAGCAGCACCACGATCAGCACGGCGAACACGATGGCGTTGGCCAGGTTGGTGGAGACATACGCCTTGGCCAGCGCCTCGATGATGCCCAGCAGCAGCCCGCCGATGAAGGCCCCGGGGATGGAGCCGATACCGCCGAACACGGCGGCGGTGAAGGCCTTGATGCCGGGCATGGAGCCGGTGGTGGGGATCAGGGTGGGGGTGTAGGAGCACAGCAGCACCCCGGCGATGGCCGCCAGGGCGGAGCCGATGGCGAAGGTCAGGGAGATGGTGCGGTTGACGTTGATGCCCATGAGCTGGGCTGCGCCCTTGTCCTCGGAGCAGGCCCGCATGGCCTTGCCCAGCTTGGTGTGGTTGACGAAGGTGGTCAGCACGATCATGATGACCACGCAGGTGACCATCGTGACGACGGCCACGCTGCTGAGGCCCATGGCGGCCAGGCCCTCGGGCATGGGGAAGCTGACGACGGGGGTAAAGATCTTGGGCGTCACGCCCCAGATGAGCTGGGCGGCGTTCTGGAGAAAGTAGCTGACGCCGATGGCGGTGATGAGCACCGCCAGGGACCCCGCCTGCCGCAGGGGCTTATAGGCCAGGCCCTCGATGACCACGCCCAGCACCGTGCAGACCACCATGGACAGCAGGATGGACACGATGGCGGGCAGGCCCAGGTAGGTCATGGAGCAGTAGCAGATATAGCCGCCCACCATGATGACGTCGCCGTGGGCGAAGTTCAGCATCTTGGCGATGCCGTAGACCATGGTATAGCCCAGGGCGATGATGGCGTAGATGCTGCCCAGGCTGATGCCGCTGAACAGATAGGAGAAAAAGACCATACGGTCACCTCGCATTCCTTTGTTTCTCTATGGCAGAGACCCGGACAGCGGCACTTTGCCGCTCTCCGCGTCTCCGCCATAGAAACGGGAGGGGCTGCCGGGGAGGAGATCCCTCCCCGGCAGCTCACTCCGTCCTGTTTTACGTTGTGGAAAAGGTCCCTTCCATCAGGGCTTGACATAGATGCCGTCCTGGATGATGAAGGCCATGGGCAGCTTGGTGACCTCGCCGTTGGTGCCCCAGGTCATGCCGGAGCCGGTCAGGCCGGTGTAGGAGAAGCTGCCGGAGGTGAACACGCCGATCAGGGCGTCGCAGATCTCCTCGTTGCTCATGTCGGAGGTGATGCCGGCCGCCTGGATGGCGTTGTAGATGGCGTAGACACAGTCATAGCCGTCGGCGGCGAACTGGTTGGGCAGCTGGCCCAGGCGGTTCTCATACTCGGTGACGAAGCTGACGGTCAGGTCGTCGGTGGCGGAGGCGGAGAAGGGGGACATGACCAGAACGCCCTCGGCCAGGGAGGCGTCAAAGCCCTCCTGATCCAGGATGCCGTCCATGCCGTCCACGCCGATGAAGGTGGGGGCGTAGCCGATGGACTTGGCATAGGTCAGGATGACGGTGGCGGGCTGATAGTACATGGGCAGGTAGACGACCTCGGCGCCGGCGTCCTTGGCAGCGGTGACCTGGACGGAGAAGTCGGTCTGGGTGTCGCTGGTGAAGGTGCCCTCGTAGACGATGGCATCGCCCATCTCGCCCTTGAAAGCCTCATAGATGCCGGTGGAGTAGGCGTCGTCGTTCTTGTAGATCACGGCGACCTTCTTGCCGTCAAAGTTCTCCTGGATGTAGCTGGCACCGGCGATACCCTGGTTGGGGTCGGTAAAGCACATCTGGAACATGTTGTCCTTACCGGCGGTGACGTCGGTGGAGGAGGCGGAGGGGGTCAGGGCGAAGATGCGGTCGGTGTTGGCCTCAGAGGCCACAGCGATGCAGGAGCCGGTGGTGACAGCGCCCACCAGGATCTGCATACCGTTGTCCTTCAGGGTGTTGTAGGCGTTGACGGCGTTGTCGGCCACGGCCTGGTCGTCCTCAGCCTGGAACTCGAACTGGATGTCGCCGCCCAGGGCGTTGATCTCGTCCACGGCGATCTGGGCGCCGGTCATGGCGGCCAGGCCGTACTGGGCGTTCTCGCCGGTCATGGGGCCGATGCCGCCCAGCTTGAAGGTGCCGCCGGCGGTGGCGGTGGTGTCGCCGCTGTTATCGGTGGAGCCGCTGTTGTTGGTGGAAGCGCCATTGTTGGCCGCGCCGCCGTTGTCAGTGGAGCCGCCGTTGTCGGAGGCGCTGTTGTTGCCGGCGTTGCCGGTGCTGCCGCTGTTACCGCTGTTGCCGCCGCAGGCCACGAGAGCCAGGGCCATGGTCAGCGCCAGAAGCAGAGCCAAAAACTTTTTCATTTGTCTGATACTCCTTTTACTTACAGTTTGATCTCTCCGCCCCTTTCCGGGGACGGATTTGTTTTTCCCATGCAGACAGGCACGGGAATTAGATATATGATAAAACCGGAGGTCCCGATTGTCAACTGGCAATCTATACACATTTCTTTCACCGAATCCCCGCTTCTTTTATCTCCATTTCACACAAAAATTGAGGGGAAAGTCCGTGAACTTGCCGAATCATTTCCCCTAATGGGAGATACGCCTAAAAATTACCATGTATATTTTTCATATTATACCATGTATAAGTCATGCGTAAAACTATCATCGAAAAGTTGACATTTGTAGAACTGTGTGCTATAGTGATGTTGTGCAAAAGGACAGGGCCGGCGGCGGGACCGCCGGCCGGAAAGGAGCAGCCGACATGCCGGAAAAACAAGTGTCCCTCTCCGCCGGGGAGTGGCGGATCATGGAGTGCCTGTGGGCGGAATCCCCCAGGACGCTGATGGAGATCGTGCGGGAGGTGATGGCCGCCAGCGACTGGAGCAAGTCCACCATCGTCACCATGGTGGGCCGCCTGGAGAGCAAGGGGGCCCTCACCTATGAGGAGGGGCGGCCCCGGCTCTACCGCGCCGCCATCAGCCGGGACCAGGCGGCGCTGCGGGAGACGGAGTCCCTGCTGAGCCGGGTCTACCAGGGCCGCCTGGGACTGCTGGTGAACACCCTGGCCGACAGCCGGGGCCTGAGCCGGGAGGACATTGACGAGCTGTCCGCGATCCTGGAGAAAGCGAGGCGGGAACAGACATGAAAGAGATGGTGCTGGGCGGCAGCATCCTGATCCTGGCGCTGGCGGCGCTGCGGCGGGTGCTGCGGGGGCGGCTGGACCCCCGGCTCCAGTACGCCCTCTGGCTGCTGGTAGCGGCCCGCCTGTTGATCCCCGGGGCGCTGTTCGTCTCGCCGGTGAGCCTTCCCGCGGTGGAGAGCGTGGGCCCGACGGCGGTAGTCGGGGAGACCGTGGAGCAGGTGCCGGACTGGGACAGGGAGATGCCCTTGCCGCAGTATCCGAACAGTGAGCAGACCGCAGCACCCTCCCATGCGCCGGAGGCGGAGCTGCCCGGTCAGGTCCACGGCAGTCCCCAGGCGAATGCATCAAATCCGCCGCATATCGACTGGACCGGCCTCTTTCGCGCCTGGGCGCCCACTGCCTGGGTGGGCGGGATGGCGGTGATGGTGCTGTGGCTGCTACTGGACAACTGGCGGTTCTACATGGGGCTCTTCGCCCGGCGGAGGCGGCTGGACCTGCCGCCGGAGATGGGGGCCGGAAGTCTGCGGGTCTACGCGGTGCAGGGACTGGAGAGCCCATGCCTCTTCGGGCTGCTGCGCCCGGCGGTGTACGTGGACGGCCGGGACCAGTCCCCGGAGCGGCTGCGGCACATTCTGACCCATGAGTACACCCACTACCGCCACGGCGACCAGCTGTGGGTGCTGGTGCGGAGCGCCTGCCTGGTGGTCCACTGGTTCAACCCCCTGGTGTGGTGGGCGGCGGTGCTGAGCCGCCGGGACTGCGAGCTGGCCTGCGACGCCGGGGTCATCGCCCGGCTGGGGGAGGACCAGCGGCTGGACTACGGCGATACCCTCCTGACCGTGGCGGCGGGCCGGACCCGGCTGGGCGGCCTCATGCGGACCTCCACCGCCATGAGCGAGAGCAAGCGCACCATGAAGGAGCGCATCGCCCTGATCGCCCAGCGGCCCAGGATGCTGAAGATTACCCTGGTGCTGGTGCTGCTGGCGGCGGTGCTGGCGGCAGCTGTGGCCTTCGGCGGGAAGGAGGCGGACGCCGCCGGAGGGGACGATCCCACATCGGATGACCTCGCCTTGGAAACAGTCCCCGAGGCGGACGAGGTATTGGCGGAGGTCCTGGCCCTGGCGGAGCTGGAGCGGGAGGACTTCGGCATCACCTGGTACGCCCGGGAGGGCGCGCCGGGGACCAACATTCTGGACGAGGGCTTCGCCCCCTTCCTGGAGGATGCCCTGTCCTCCGTGACCTGGGAGCGGGCCGGGGAGCAGGAAGAGCCGGACGCGGCGCGCTGGATCGTCCTGTGGCCCTTCGTGTTCTACGAGGGCAGCGACCTGGTCTGCTGGAACCCGGAGGCCTATGTGAGCGGCCATGCGGCGGACGACCCGCCGCCGCCGGAGCCGGTGTGGTACACCGCCCCCGGCGCCTACGAGGCGGTGGAGAGGGCCATCGAGGACTTCCGCGCCTACCGGCAGTCCGATCCTCTGGACGGGCTGGACACCCGGCCCCTGTCCTCCCAGATGGTGACCGGCACCAGCTACACCCACGCCAGCGGCCTCTTCTCCCTGACCCTGCCCCAGGAGTGGGTGGATGTGGTCATCTACGCGGAGACGGAGGACGCCGTGGCCTTCTATCAGGCATCCTCCCCCGGCGCCCAGGAGCGGACCTGGCTCATGTCCGTGGTCCCCGAGCCCGCCGGGTGGGCGGAGACCTATCACCGGCAGGACATCTTTCTGGAGGAGTTCAACTACAATGGCAGTCCCTATGTCTACGTCCTGGAGCGGGACCACGAACAGGAGGACCGGCCGCTGATCCTCCAGCTCATGTCCCACGTCCAGGAGACGGCAGACAGCTTCCAGCTGCTGGGCAGTTCCGATTTCATCTGCCGCCTGGTACATGACACCTATCCGGCCAATATGCCCCTGGCGGTGGCCTATCTCCCCTACCTGAACTGGAGCGACTACCGGGCGGCCTACGACGGAGACGAGGTGTTCTCCCTTCTGGACGCCCTGTGGTCCTATGTGGACCAGCACGACCTGACCTGGAGCCAGTACCACGATATCCTCTCCAACCGGGCCTGGGGGGACCGGGCTCTGGACGGCGCCTATGCCGAGAGCTATGAGAGCACTCTGTGGGGGCTGTACACCAAGCAGCCGGAACAGTTCCTCTCCGTGCTGGAGAGCGAATACATCACGGAGGAGGAGCGCGCCGGTGTGCTCAACTGGATGCGGGGCAGCCTGATCATGGAGGGCTACGCCGATCCCGGCAGCCAGCTCACGGACCAGGAGGTCTTGGATCTGCTCCGCGCGTCCATCACCTCCGTGACCGTCCGGCCCTACTCTATGTCCTTCTCCGCCCCCGGCGAGAGCCAGAGCTTTTTGCTGGAGGGCGCGGACGGGACCTACACCGCCGCCTACACCTCCGACGACCCCGCCGTGGCCACGGTGGACGAGGACGGTGTCGTGACCGCCGTGGGACCGGGCCAGACCTGGGTCCGCCTCCACTACGAGAGCGGTGCTGGGGAGAAAGATTTTACCTGCTGGGTGGACTGCCAGTGGGAGGAGGCGGCTGAGGTCTCTGCCCGCTACTCCGTCGAGCTCACCAGTCCCGGCGCGACCACCCGGTTCCATGTGAGTGAGCTGCCCGGCGTCGGCCAAGTCACCTATACCTCCGCCGATCCCGGCATCGCCACGGTGGACAGCGACGGCCTGGTCACCGCCGTCTCCCCCGGCTATACCACGATCGCTGTCCAATGTGAGGGCGGCGGGGATCTGTCCAGCTTCACCTGCCGCGTCCACTGCGGGTGGACCGTGGAGCCGGACGGCAGCATCACCCGCGGCCTTGCCTGGGGACCGGTATACATGGAGGTGGACTGCTCGCCCCGGGGCACCACCGCCGAGGAGCCTGTGGTCCTCACCTCCCCCGCCGAATCCACCGCCTTTGAACTGATCTGGATCGCCGGCGAGGGGCCCGCCCCCACAGCTACCTACACCGTGGCGGACATCGGCCCGGACGGCACCGTCATGGATACCGGCTCCTCCTCTGTGGTCAGCGTGGACGAGAACGGCGTCATCACCCCCATCGGCCCCGGCGAGGCGGTGGTCACCCTCCACTGCCGCCAGGAAAATACGGATCTGTACGATTTCCGGTGCTTCGTCCGCTGCGACTGGTCCGAGGACGACCCCTACGTGGAGGCGGACCGGCAGATGGTAATGGGCAGCAGCCGGACCTATGGGCCTACCGTCTACAGCACGGGCAGTCCCCAGGGCCTGACGGCGGCGCTGAACGGCGACTGGAGCCTGGACACCCTCCGGTCCGCCATCTTCGCGGCGGTGGAGGACGCTGTGGCGGGCACCCCGCTGGCGGGAGAGCTGATCGGCGTAGAGATATCCCCCGCCTTCCAGTGCCCCGAGGGCCAGACGGACGGGCTGGTGGTCCAGGTGCCCTTTACCGCCACCTATGGCCATGACATTGATCTGCCCTCCGGCAGGGTCTATCCCCTCCGCTCCACCACCCCGGCGCTGACGGCGGAGGTCACCTTCTCCGGCCGCCGGGTAGGAAGTCCGTCGGACGAGGCCTTTGCCGCCGGACAGGCCGCGTATCAGGCCCTGGCCGCCTGCGCCCAGGTGGGACCCATCACCGTCCCCGCCGGAGAATCCTTTGGTACGGATATGCTCGTGGATGCGGTCCGGGCCAATCTGGACAGCGCGGGCCTGGCGGACCGGTACATCGTGGAGAGCGTCAGCGCCGGTGGCTTCCTCTCCCAAGGCAGCCCGGGCCAGACCCAGGCGGTGGACTATACCGTGACCTTCGCCCAGGCGGACGGACAGAGCACGGAGATCAGCGCCCAGGTGGACGTGACGTTCCAATGATCCGGTTTTCTGTTTGCGGTACCCTGAAAAATTTTCAGGGTACCACAAAAATTTTTTCTATTTTCGGGTTGATTATTTCTTACAAATAAGGTATACTGGAGGTGCACGGAGAAAGTTGGGCTTCGGCCCCGATTTTAGGAGGAAAAAACAATGAAATACAACCGCACGTACAACTTCTCTGCCGGTCCCGCCACCATGCCCGAGCCGGTCCTGGAGGAGATCCGGGACGAAATGATGAACTACCGGGGTTCCGGTATGTGCGTCATGGAGATGAGCCACCGCTCCCCGGTCTATCAGCAGATCATCGACGAGGCGGAGCAGGATCTGCGGGACCTGATGGGCATCCCCGACAACTACAAGGTGCTGTTCATCCAGGGCGGCGCCACCCTCCAGTTCGCCATGATCCCCATGAACCTGATGAAGAACGGCGTGGCCTGCTACGTGGAAACCGGCGCCTGGTCCAAGAAGGCCATCGCCGAGGCCAAGAAGTACGGTGAGGTCCACGTGGTGGCCTCCAGCAAGGACAAGAACTACACCTATGTCCCCGACTGCGACGACCTGGACATCCCCGAGAACACGGACTACGTCTACATCTGCGAGAATGAGACCATCCACGGCGTCACCTGGCAGAAGCTGCCCAACACCAAGGGCCACATCCTGGTCAGCGACCAGAGCTCCATGTTCCTCTCCAAGCCCTGCAACGTCAGCGACTACGGCCTCATCTACGCCGGCGTCCAGAAGAACGTGGGCCCCGCCGGCATGGTGGTGGTCATCATCCGCGAGGATCTGATCCGGGACGACCTGGACCCCAAGGTCCCCCTCTACATGAGCTACAAGACCCACGCCGACAACGGCTCCATGTACAACACCCCCAACTGCTGGGCCATCTACGTCTGCGGCAAGGTGTTCAAGTACCTGAAGAGCATCGGCGGCCTGGAGGCCATGGAGCAGCGGAACATCGAGAAGGCCAAGGTCATGTACGACTTCCTGGACAGCTCCAAGATGTTCCGGGGCACCGTGGAGAAGAAGGACCGCTCCCTCATGAACATCCCCTTCGTCACCGAGAGCAAGGAGCTGGACGCCAAGGTGGTGGCCGCCACCAAGGCCGCGGGCTATGACAACCTGAAGGGCCACAAGAGCGTGGGCGGCCTCCGGGCCAGCGTCTACAACGCCATGCCCAAGGAGGGGGTGGAGGCCCTGGTGGAGTTCCTGAAGAAGTTCGAGGCCGAGAATTCTTAACTATTTCTCGACAGAACGAGCTGCGAAAAGAACGCTTATCCCCGCCCACTGACGGGGCATCCCCACGGTGACGGGGCGGGGAACTACGATACAACAAAACATAAAAGGAGAAGATACGACGATGAAGATTCTGGTTACCGACGGCATGGATAAGACCGCCCTGGCGAAGCTGAAGGAGAACGGCCACGAGGTAGTGGAGCAGTTCTACGGTCCCGACGAGCTGGGCACCGCCCTGCGTGAGTTTGACGTGGTGGTGGTCCGCTCCGCCACCAAGGTCCGGGCCAAGCAGATCGACGAGGCCAAGGGCGGCAGGCTCAAGCTCATCATCCGCGGCGGCGTGGGCGTGGACAACATCGACGTGAAGTACGCCGAGGACGCCGGCATCACCGTGAAGAACACCCCTCGGGCCTCCTCCAACTCCGTGGCGGAGCTGGCCATGGCCCACATGTTCTCCTGCGCCCGCTTCATCTCCGCCGCCGGCCACTCCATGCGCGAGGGCAAGTGGGAGAAGAAGGCCTACGGCAAGGGCATCGAGCTGGGCGGCAAGACCCTGGGCATCATCGGCTTCGGCCGCATCGGACAGTCCCTGGGCCGCATGGCCATGGGCGTGGGCATGACGGTCATCGCCCAGGATATCTTCCATGTCCCCGGCATCGAGGAGCAGATGGGCATGAAGTATGTGGAGCTGGACGAGCTGCTGGAGCGGTCCGACTTCATCTCTCTCCACACCCCCTCCCTCAACGGCGTGAAGCTGATCTGCAAGGAGAACATCGACAAGATGAAGGACGGCGTGGTATTCATCAACACCAGCCGCGGCGACAACGTCAACGAGGACGACCTGCTGGAGGCCCTGAATTCCGGCAAGGTCCGCGCCGCCGGCCTGGACGTGTACGCCGACGAGCCCGCCACCAACGCGGCCCTGTACAGCCATCCCAATGTCTCCTGCACCCCCCACATCGGCGCGGCCACCAAGGAGGCCCAGCAGCGCATCGGCGCGGAGATCGTGGATATCATCGAGAGCTTCGGGAAGTAATCACACCGCACAACTGAAAAAAGAGGCCGGACGCGCTGCGCCCGGCCTCTTTCACAGGGTATTTTATGATGTCGAATTTTGATCCGATTATCCAGAAATATATATCTATCTGCCACAAATACGGCGTTGAGGTACAGATCACGCTGACATGCGGAGACGGGGAACGGCAGACGGTCCATGGAGACCATATCATACTGAATACGGACAAGATCCCCGCGGATGCGTTCGAGGCGTATCTGGCGCACGATATCCGAAAAGTGCTGCTCCCGCAGATGGTCCTTGAGACGGACCGCCTGCTCCTGCGGCGGGCCCGGCCCTCGGACGCGGAGGACTGCTTCGCCTTTCTGAGCGACCGTCGTACCTGCTATGACGACGGCGGCTATGAGCCCTTCCGGGAGCGGGACGAGGCATATGGCCGTCTCATGGATGAACTTGTCCACCAGGACATGAGAAAAATGCTGGTCCTAAAGGACAGCGGACGGGTGATCGGCACGGTCAACCTGTTTGATGCCCCGGACAGGGTGGTGGAGACCTACGAGATCGGGTATGTGGTCAGCCCCGGATATCGAAGGAGAGGCTATGCCTATGAGGCGGTGTCCGCCCTGTGCGGCTGTCTTCTGGGCGAGCTGTACGCGGACATGGTGATCGCAGGAGCAATCGAGCGGAACACCGCGTCCCTCCATCTGCTGGAGAAGCTGGGCTTCCGTTTTGAGGGGCGGAGGACCAAGGGCTTTTCCCACCCGGAGCTGGGCGCGGTGGATCTGCTTTATTACGTGAAGGAGCGAGAGCCGTCAGACAAGGGGGAACAGACATGACGGAAGTGGTAGCGGCCCTCATCAGGGAGGGCGATCGGTTCATGATCTGCCAGCGCCCCGCCCACAAGGCCCGGGGACTGCTCTGGGAGTTCGTGGGCGGCAAGGTGGAGCCCGGCGAGACGAGGGAGCAGGCCCTCATCCGCGAGTGCCGGGAGGAGCTGGCGGTGACCGTTTCGGTGGGGGAAGTGTTCATGGACGTGGTCCACACGTACCCGGACCTGACGGTCCATCTGACCCTGTTCCACGCCGCCATCGCGGAGGGCGTGCCCCAGAAGCTGGAGCACAACGATATCCGATGGATCACGGCGGCGGAGATCCCGGAGTACGCCTTCTGCCCCGCCGATGAAGAAATTCTGCGGCGGCTGAGGGAACATCGGCCTTTAGATGGGGAGCAGGCATGAGAGGCCTTTGATGGAAGAAACATAGTGAGCGGCGGCCACCTGTTGACGGGGGCCGCCGCTTTTTGATATGCCCATTCGCGGCCTCTTTTCGGTAAACTCCGCAGTCTGTCCGCCCTTGCTATTTTCCGCGGAGTGCGGTATCATAGGGGCAAATGACAGACGGCAAAGCAGGGAACCGCTACCAAAAGACGGGATACGGGGGGAGAACATATGGCGGGAGAGATCATCAACATCGGCATCGTAGCCCACGCGGACGCGGGCAAGACCACCCTGACAGAGCAGATGCTCTTCGCGGCCGGGGAGCTCCGCAGCCTGGGCAGCGTGGACGGCCACAACGCCCAGACCGACTGGCTGGACATCGAGCGGCAGCGGGGCATCTCTGTCAAGGCCGCCTCCACCCGGCTCTTCTGGAAGGACTGCCAGATCAACCTGATCGACACCCCCGGCCACGTGGACTTTGCCGGGGAGGTCCAGCGGAGCCTGGCCGTGCTGGACGCCGCCGTGCTGGTGGTGTCGGCGGCGGAGGGCATCCAGGGGCAGACCGAGGTGCTGTGGGATGCCCTGCGAAAGCTGGGCATCCCTACGCTGCTGTTCCTCAACAAGATCGACCGGGCCGGCGCGGCGCCCCGGGAGCTGATCGATGAGCTGTCCGCCCGGTTCTCGCCGGACCTGGCGGTGATGACCCGCTGGGAACACGCGGAGGACCGGAGCTGCCAAGTGTTCCCCCTGGGCTGGACGGAGCAGCCGCTGGCCGACTTCCTCACGGAGCTGGCGGCGGAGAATGACCCGGAGGCGGAGACCTGTTTCCTGGAGGACAGGCCCATCCCCCAGCCGGTGCTGCTGCGGGTGCTGAAAGAGCAGATCACCGCCTGCCGGGTGTTCCCGGTGTACGTGGGGGCGGCGGCCCTGGGCGTGGGGGTGCGGGAGGTGCTGGACGGCGTCCTGCTGCTGCCGAGAGCTTCCCGGCAGGAGGATGGCCCCCTCTCCGGCGTGGTCTACCGGGTGGAACACGACAAGGCCATGGGCAAGGCGGCCCATGTGCGGCTGTTCTCCGGGACCATCTCCAACCGGGACCCGGTGCCCCTCCGGGGTCGGGAGCCGGTGGAGAAGGTGACCCAGATCCGCCGGGTGCTGGCGGGCCGCTCCGTGGACATGGGCAGGCTCACCGCCGGGGACATCGGCGCGCTGTACGGCCTCTCCGGCGCACGGACCGGGGATATCATCGGGGAGGCCCCCCTGCTCCGGGAGGTGTCCCTGGCCACGCCGCTGCTGAAGGCCCAGGTGTTCCCCGCCGCGCCGGAGCAGATGCCGGAGCTGGTGAGCGCGGTCCGGGAGCTGACCGAGGAGGACCCGCTGCTGGACATGGAGTGGGAGAAGGAGGAGCGGGAGCTGTACATCAAGGTCACCGGCATGATCCAGCTGGAGGTGATCTCGTCCTTCCTGAGGGACCGCTTCGGGCTGGCAGCCCGCTTCGGCAGCCCCTCGGTGATCTACAAGGAGACCCCCTCCAAACCGGGGACCGGTGCGGAATATTACACCTGGCCCAAGCCTTGCTGGGCCTGTATCGAGTTCGCCGTCGAGCCGTTGGAGCGGGGGACCGGTTTTCAGTTTGAGTCGGTGGTGGGCGACCGGGTGATCCTCTCCCGGTATCAGGCCCACATCGCCCAGGCCCTGCCGGAGGCGCTGAAGCAGGGGCTCTACGGCTGGGAGGTGACGGACCTGAAGATCACCCTCACCGGCGGCAGCCACCACCTGATCCACACCCACCCCCTGGACTTTTTCACCGCCACGCCCATGGCCCTGATGAACAGCCTGGAACATACCGGATGCACCCTGCTGGAGCCCATGGTGACCCTGCGCTTCTCCGCCCAGGAGGAGCACCTGGGGCGGCTCATCCGGGACGTGATCGCCATGCGTGGTAGCTTCGAGTCCCCGGTCCTCCACAAGGGGGCCATGACCATGGAGGCCCGGGTGCCGGTAGCCACGTCGCTGACCTATCCGGTGGACTTCGCTATCCTCACGGGCGGCAAGGGCGTCCTCAGCAGCCGGTTCTCCGGCTATGAGCCCTGCCCGCTGGAGCTGGGGAGGACCGCCAAGCGCCGGGGCATCGACCCCAGGGACCGGGCCAAGTGGATCCTGCACGCCCGGCAGGCGCTGCAATAAGGGATTCGCCTTCTGTGGACCCTAGCGCTGTATATTGATACGCCCGATGCATATACTGGTACTGATTTGTACCTTGAGAAACATACGGATATAAGGAGAGAACGACGATGGACTGCGGACACGATTCATGCGGGGCTTGCTGCGGCGGAAGCTGCATGGGCTGCGGCGGCGCGCTGGAGCTGACGGGGCAGGAGCTGGAGCTGCTGCGGCGGTTCGCGGAGCTGCCCTTTCTGCCGGTGGTCCGGCGGTGGGACAGCGAGACGCCGGTCTGGCTGGAGGAGGAAGGCGGCGACGCGGCGGCGTTCAGCGCCGCGATCACGGGGCTGGCGCAGAAGCGGCTCATCCGGCTAGACTACGATATGCCGCTGCTGCACTTTGATTATGCGGGCTACGAGCGCTATCCCTGCCAGGGCAGCATGGCCCTCACCGCCAGGGGGCAGGCCGTGCTGGAGGTGCTGGCGATCCAGGGGATTACAGAATGAGCGGTATGGCGCCGCCTGATATCGGACAGCGGCCCCTTACCGCGCCCATCGGGGCGGCCATGGGGCTACCAAAATATTTTTGGGAAAGCACTTGACAAGAGGGAGGCAAAGCGTTATAATCCCTACAAACCTATCTGAAAGGTATGGTAAAAATAACTGCCGCGCATCCGGTGCCGGCGGGGAGAAGCGTGAAGCGTACCCGCTTTCCCTCGCGGCATCATCAAATTAAACACTCTACCATATTGGGAGGTATTTGTCATGAGCAACATCTACACATCCGCGGACCAGCTGATTGGGCGGACTCCGCTGCTGGAGCTGGTACATATCGAGAAGGAGGAGGGCCTGGAGGCCAGGATCCTCGCCAAGCTGGAGTATTTCAATCCCGCCGGCAGCGTCAAGGACCGCATCGCCAAGGCCATGATCGACGACGCGGAGGCCAAGGGCCTGCTGAAGCCCGGCTCCGTCATCATCGAGCCCACCTCCGGCAACACCGGCATCGGCCTGGCCTCTGTGGCCGCCGCCCGGGGCTACCGCATCATCATCGTCATGCCTGAGACCATGAGCGTGGAGCGCCGCCAGCTGATGAAGGCCTACGGCGCGGAGCTGGTGCTCACCGAGGGGGCCAAGGGCATGAAGGGGGCCATCGCCAAGGCCGACGAACTGGCGGCGGAGATCCCCAATAGCTTCATCCCCGGCCAGTTCGTGAACCCCGCCAACCCCGCTGCCCACAAGGCCACCACCGGCCCGGAGATCTGGGAGGACACCGACGGCCAGGTGGATATCTTTGTGGCTGGTATCGGCACCGGCGGCACCATCACCGGCGTGGGCGAGTATCTGAGGGAGAAGAATCCCGCCGTGCAGGTGGTGGGCGTGGAGCCCGCCAGCTCCCCGGTGCTCACCAAGGGCGTCAGCGGCAGCCATAAGATCCAGGGGATCGGCGCGGGGTTCGTGCCCGAGGTGCTGAATACCAAGGTGTATGACGAGATCATCCCGGTGGAGAACGACGACGCCTTTGCCGCCGGCAGGCGGGTCGGCCGGGCCGAGGGCGTGCTGGTGGGCATCTCCTCCGGTGCGGCGGTCTGGGCGGCTATCCAGCTGGCCAAGCGGCCGGAGAACAAGGGCAAGACCATAGTGGCGCTGCTGCCGGATACCGGCGACCGGTATCTCTCCACGCCGCTGTTCGCGGATTAAAGCGGGTAAAAAATGAATGTGAAACAGGGAGCTGCTGTCTCGGCAGCTCCCTATTTTTGCTGGCCAGCGACGCCTTGCGGCGTTTTTACTGCCGGGACACGGCAGAATTTTTGTCCAGGCGCGGTGGAATGCGGAAAATCTTGGGAGGAACCGGAGATTTTCCTTTACCTTTCCGTGGAAGATGTGATATAATATTACGATACAGAGATGATTCCCGTCAGCCCCGGTAGGAGAGGAGAGTTGCCGCCGTGCACAAAAAGCTTTCCCGCTTGATCGAACCCAATCTTCAGCCGTATTTTCTGTGCCTTGCCCTGTTCGTGCTGGCCGCGGCGCTCATCCAGCCGGTGCTGGGCGTGGTGGAGGGCGTGGTCCTGGTGGCGCTGTATCTGTTTTACCGCAACCAGAACCGCCGCCGCCGGCGCAGCGTCATGCAGTACGTGGAGACCATCACCGGCGGCATCGACTCCATCAGCAAGAACAGTATGCTCAATACCCCCCTGCCCGTGGTGGTGTTCCGGGCGGACAACGGGGAGATCATCTGGGCCAACGACGGCTTCGTGGGCCTCACCGACGCCAAGGACAACGTCTTTGATATGCGCATCAGCCAGCTGGCCCCCAACCTGGACTACCAGTGGATCCTCAACGGCGGCGAGGACGGGGACCTGACCGAGGTGGGGAACGGCGTCTACCGGGTGTACGGCGCCGCCAGCCGCATGGGCGGCCGGTCCGCCAGCCAGGGGCAGATCATCACCGCCTACTTCGTGGACGTCACCGAGAGCCAGAACCTGAAGAACCTCTACGAGTCCAGCCGCCCGGTGATCTCCATCCTGGTGGTGGACAACTACGAGGAGATCATGAAGTCCGGCGGCGACGCCGGCCGGTCCTCCGTCCAGGCCCAGCTGGACCAGCAGCTGAACCAGTGGGTCACCGGCACCGGCGGCATGCTGCGGAAGTACGACCGGGACCGGTACCTCTTCCTCTGCGACGAGCACAGCTTTGAGCAGATCGTGGAGCAGAAGTTCTCCATCCTGGAGACCATCCACCAGATCAAGAGCGAGGACGGCGTGGCCGCCAGCCTCTCCATCGGCACCGGCAAGGACTGCGAGACCTACGAGGAGGCCTCCCGCTGGGCGGAGAAGGCCATCGAGATGGCCCTCAGCCGGGGCGGCGACCAGGCGGTGGTCCGGGACAGCCTGGACTTCCAGTTCTACGGCGGCCGGTCCAAGGCCACGGAGAAGCGGACCAAGGTCAAGTCCCGGGTCATGGCCAAGGCCCTGGGGGAGCTCATCGGCGATGCCGGACAGATCTACGTCATGGGCCACTCCTACGCCGACATGGACGCCGTTGGCGCGGCGGCGGGCATCTGCTGCGCCGCCCGGAAGAAGGGCAAGAAGGCCCAGATCGTCATCGACCTGGAGGGCAATAACGCCCGGCCCCTGGTGCGGAAGCTCCAGGGACTGCCGGAGTACGAGGGCGTGTTCATCAGCGGGCCAGACGCCTTTCTGCGGGCCCAGCCGGGGGCGCTGCTGGTGGTGGTGGACACCAACCGGCCCGAGCTGGTGGAGAGCCGCCAGCTGCTGGAGGCATGCAACCGGGTGGCGGTCATCGACCACCACCGCCGGGCCGCCACCTATATCGAGAACGCCGCGCTGAATTTCCACGAGCCCTACGCCTCCTCCGCCGCCGAGCTGGTGACAGAGCTGCTGCAATACCTGGTGGAGCCCGGCGACCTGCTGCGGGCGGAGGCGGAGGCCCTGATGGCCGGCATCATGCTGGACACCAAGAACTTCGTCATGCGCACCGGCGGCCGGACCTTTGAGGCGGCGGCCTTCCTGCGCCGGGCCGGGGCGGACACCGCCGACGTGCGGCGGTACTTCCAGAACGATTTGAGCAGCATGGTCCAGCGCTATGACATCATCCGCAACGCCAAGATGGTCCACGGCGACGTGGCCGTGGCCGTGGCGGAGAAGGAGGTGGCCCGGGTCACGGCGGCCCAGGCCGCCGACGACCTGCTGACCCTCCAGGGGGTCCAGGCCTCCATCGTGCTCTACCGGCAGGGGGACGGCGTGGGCATGTCCGCCCGGTCCATGGGGGAGATGAACGTGCAGGTGATCCTGGAGAGCCTGGGCGGCGGCGGCAACTCCACCTCCGCCGGAGGCCACGTGGCCAACACCACGCTGGAGGCGGTGCGCACAAGGCTGCTGGCCGCCATCGAAGCATACTATCGCACCTGAATCGGCTTGATCTTTTTAGGAGGTTACTACCATGAAAGTGATTTTACAGCAGGATGTACGGGGCCAGGGCAAGAAGGGCCAGATGGTGGAGGTGGCGGAGGGCTATGCCCGCAACTACCTGCTGCCCAGGAAGCTGGCCGTGCCCGCCACCGCCGACGCCCTGAACACCATGATGCTGCGGGAGAAGGCCAAGAAGGCCGAGGACGCCCGGCTGCGGGCCGAGGCCCTGGACGCCGCGGAGAAGCTGAAGAGCGCCGTGGTCAAGATCACCGCCCGGGCGGGGGGCAACGGCAAGCTCTTCGGCGCGGTGACCAACAAGGAGGTCTCCGACGCCCTGAAGGAGCAGCACGGCATCGAGCTGGCCAAGCAGAAGATCGTGATGGACCCCATCAAGGCCTACGGCACCTACGAGGTGAAGGCCAAGCTGGGCTACGAGGTCACGGGCACCGTCTATGTGATGGTGGTGGAGGCCAAGTAACCCCTCTATTTACATCAAAGGAGGCCCTTCCATGCCGGCAGATGAACTGCTCTCCCGCCAGATGCCCCACAGTTTGGAGGCGGAACAGGCCGCCCTGGGGGCCATGCTCATCGACGCGGGCTGCATCAAGGACGTGATGGACAAGCTCCGGCCCGAGGATTTCTACGTCCAGCAGAACCGGAGCATCTTCGAGACCCTGTACACCATGTTCAGCTACTCCAAGCCCATCGACGCGCTGACGGTGCTGGACGAGATGCGGAAAAACGGCGTCTACGACGAGCAGACCACCCGGAACTACCTGGCCCAGCTGATGGAGGTCACCCCCACCAGCGTCAACGTCATGGAGTACGTGAAGATCGTCCGGGACAAGGCGCTGCTGCGGAATCTGGCCCAGGCCTCCGGCGAGATCACCGCCATGGTCCAGGAGGGACTGGGCGAGGCGGACAAGATCCTGGAGGCGGCGGAGCAGAAGGTCTACGCCGTCCGCCGGGGCCGCAGCGCCCAGGAGCTGATCCCGGTGGCCCAGCTCATCGGCCCCTTCCTGAACCGGCTCAACGACCTGGCCTCCGGCAAGACCGGGCTCCCCGGCCTGCCCAGCGGCTTCTCCGCCGTGGACCAGAAGATCCACGGGCTCAACAAGTCGGACCTGGTCCTTCTGGCGGCCCGCCCCGGCGTGGGCAAGAGCTCCTTCGCCCTCAATATTGCCCTGAACGTGGCCAAGCAGAGCGGGAAGACCGTGGCGGTGTTCTCTCTGGAGATGAGCAAGGAGCAGCTGCTGGTGCGCCTCATGTCCTCGGAGGCCCTGGTGGAGCTGGGGCGGCTGATGACCGGGCGGCTGAGCCCCTCGGACTGGGGCAAGCTGACCCAGGCGGCCCGGACCCTCCGCCAGGCGGATATCCGCATCGACGACAACCCCATGCTCACCGCCGCGGAGATGAACGCCAAGTGCCGCAGGCTGGACAACCTGGGGCTGGTGGTCATCGACTACCTCCAGCTGATGACCGCCTCCGGCGGCAGGAGCTACGCCGGGGAGAACCGGCAGCAGGCGGTCAGCGATATCTCCCGTATGCTGAAGGTCATGGCTAAGGAGCTGGACGTGCCGGTGCTGTGCCTGAGCCAGCTCAGCCGCGCCAACGAGAAGCGTGAGGACAAGCGCCCCATGCTCTCCGACCTCCGGGACTCCGGCGCCATCGAGCAGGACGCGGATATCGTCATGTTCCTCTACCGGGAGGACTACTACAAGGAAGAGACTGAGAATAAAAATATCGCCGAGTGCATCGTGGCCAAGAACCGCCACGGCGAGACCGGCAAGGTGCCCCTGCGCTGGCAGCCGGAGTACACCACCTTCTCCACCGTGGAATTCCGCTATGACGAGGAGTGAGGCCCTCCGGCGGGCGGTGGAGGCGTACTGCCGCCGGTGGGAGATGCTGCCGGAGGGCGGGCTGGTCCTCTGCGCCGTCTCCGGCGGGCGGGACTCCATGGCCCTGCTGCACCTGCTCTCCGCCATAGGGGAGCGGCGGGGCTTCCGGGTAGCCGCCGCCCATTACAACCACCGGCTCCGCCCCACTGCGGACCGGGACGAGGCCCTGGTCCGGGACTGGTGCGGGGCCCACGGCATCCCGCTGGTCTGCGGCGGCGGAGAGGTGAAAGCCTTTGCCGGGAAGACCGGAAGATCCCTGGAGGACGCGGCCCGGACGCTGCGCTACGAATTTCTGGAACAGGCGGCGGACCGCCTGGGCGCAGAGTGCATCGCCACCGCCCACCACCGGGAGGACAACGCCGAGACGGTGCTGCTCCACCTGCTGCGGGGCAGCGGGCTCCGGGGACTGGGGGGCATCCCGCCGGTCCGGGGGCGCATCATCCGCCCTCTGCTGGAGACCAGCCGGGCGGACATCGACGCCTATATTTCAGAAAACAATATCCCCTACGGGGAGGACGAGACCAACGCGGACCCGCGTTTCACCCGCAACCGCCTGCGGCTGGAGGTGCTGCCGCTGCTGGAGGACATTGCCCCCGGCGCGGCGGAGCGCATCGCCGGCAGCGCGGCTCTGCTGCGGGAGGACGAGGACCATCTGGACCGGGAGGCGGAGGGGCTGCTGCCAGCCCTTGAGGATGGCCGCGCCGTGCTGCCGGTCCCGCTGCTGCGGAAGCAGGACGGGGCCATGGGTCGCCGCCTCATCCGCGCCGCAGCCTCCCGGCTGGGCGTTTCCCTGAGCCGAAGCCAGACGGAGGCGGTGCTGTCGCTGGGCAGCGGCGGCATCCAGAATCTGCCCTGCGGTCTCCGGGCCGTCCGGAAGGCCCACCAGCTGATCCTGGAGAAAGCGCCGCTATCTCCTCCGCCGCAGGTGCTGCGTCCAGGGGATCAGGCCTGGGGCTCCTGGCGGATCCGGCTGACGCGGGATGTACCCCCGCCGCCGGAGCATCCTTATACTGTAACGCTTCGGGACACCGGGGCACCAGTCACCATTGCCGTCTGGGACGGCACGGGCCGTCTGGCGGTGGAGAACGGCAGCCGGACCATCAAGCGGCTCTTTGCCGACCGGGGCATCCCGCCGGAACAGCGGGACCGATATCCGGCGCTGTACCGGGAGGACCGATGTGTGGCTATCCTGGGCGTGGCGGCGGACAACGGCCAGCGTCCCGCCGCCGGAGAGCCTATCCTGACCGTTTCAATGGAACCTCTTGAAAATTTAGAATAAGGAGAGAGAAGCTATGGGCATGATGGATCAGGACATTTTGAAGGTGCTGTACACAGAGGAGGAGATCCACCAGCGGGTGCTGGACATGGGCGCGCAGATGTATGAGGACCTGAAGAACAAGGACCCGCTGTTCGTCAGCGTCCTTCGCGGCGCGTTCATCTTCATGGCGGACATTGTCCGGGCCTGCCAGGTAAAGAGCGACGTGGAGTTCATCGCCGTGTCGTCCTACGGCAACGCCACCAGCACCTCCGGCGCGGTACAGATCACCCACGATATCCAGCAGGATATCACGGGCCGGAACCTGGTGGTCATCGAGGACATCCTGGACTCCGGCAACACGCTGAGCTTTCTGAAGCAGTATTTTCTCACCAAGGGCGCGGCGTCGGTGTCCATCTGCACGCTGCTGGACAAGCCCAGCCGGAGGGCCAAGGCCATCAACGCCGACTATATCGGATTCGTCGTGCCCGACGAATTCGTGGTGGGGTATGGGCTTGACTACGCCCAGAAATATCGCAATCTGCCGTATATAGGAGTGCTGAAGCCCTCCGTATACGGCGGGGAATAATGCGGCGGGGGCTCCGCCCCCGACCGGGTCCTGGTAGGGACCTCCGGTCCCTGCCTTGCCCCTGGGTACTTTTCCCGTGCCGGAAAAGTACCCAAAAGGGCATTTAAGAAAACCGAAGGTTTTCTTAAAAATCTTTCCTCATATTTTTATTTTGTTTTGCGCTCCCCTTGTGGTTGGTTTTGTCTAAACAGGGCCGGGTCCCGTGTATGAGGCGAAGCGGCTGTTTCAGTATGTCCTCAAGGAGAATGAAGCGCTGGTGCAGGGGCTCATTGGGTGCGTTGGTCGGTTTGTCCGTTGACCTACTGCTGGTTGCTCCGTTCCACTACGCAATTGATGGATTTCCGTATACGGTTCGCGTCGTACTGCGTTCTGCTCCGTTCCACTACGCACAAGACAAATGTTTCGTCACGCACCCGAATAGAACCCGCACTTCCAATTGCGTAGTGGAACGGAGCAACCGGCAGTAAGAATACGGAAAAACAAACCAGCACCTCCGATGAATGCTTTCCCTGGGTCCTACCCAACACGGATCTGCCCTTAACGCCCTTCTTACACGGAGGGGATTCTCAAGGGGGCCAAAGCCCCCTTGAGCAACTTTTTGGTTACTTTTTGTTTGCACAAAAAGTAACCCAGGGTGCGCGGCGAAGCTGCGAAATGTTTAAGAGGTGGTAGGGGCCGGAGGCCCCTACTGAATTGCACTGTGGGGGCTCCGCCCCCTGATCCCCCCGGCCCGGCGAAGCCGGGCCAAAAAGGAGATGACCTGTTTGAGAAAACAAACCCGCCGCCCCGGGATGGGGCTCTATATGGCCGCGATCCTTGCGCTGATCTGCATCTACTACTTTCTGTACCACTCCACCGGCGCGGCCGCCGTGACCTACGCCAGGGTGGAGGAGCTGTTCCACGGGGAACAGGTCCAGAGCTTCTTCGTCCAGGACGGAAAGGACCTGTACCTGAACCTGAAGGACGGCACCCAGGTGCGCCATGAGCTGGGCAGCGTGGACCGCTTCCGGGAGGAGCTGGGCCCCGTCATCCGGGACCAGAAGGACCGGGGTGTGCTGGTGGATTACGACTACAAGCCGGAATATACCCCGCCCTGGTGGAGCGAGATCCTGCTCTACGGCCTGCTGATCGGCGGCATCTTCCTGGTGTGGCAGTTTATGATGGCCCGCGCCCAGGGCGCGGGCGGGGGCGGCGTGGACCAGGGACGGCGCTTCGGACGGGCCAGGATCAGGTTCGCCTCCGACAGCAAGGTCAAGGTCAACTTCGACGACGTGGCCGGGGCCGACGAGGAGAAGGAGGAGCTGCAGGAGATCGTCAGCTTCCTCCAGGAGCCCAAGCGCTACCTGGACCTGGGGGCCCGCATCCCCAAGGGTGTGCTGCTGGTGGGCCCTCCGGGCACCGGCAAGACGCTGCTGGCCAAGGCCGTGGCCGGGGAGGCCGGGGTGCAGTTCCTCTCCATCTCCGGCTCCGACTTCGTGGAGCTGTACGTGGGCGTAGGCGCCAGCCGGGTGCGGGACCTCTTCGAGGAGGCCAAGAAGGCCGCGCCCTCCGTGGTCTTCATCGACGAGATCGACGCCGTGGGCCGCCAGAGAGGCGCGGGCCTGGGCGGCGGCCACGACGAGAGGGAACAGACTTTGAACCAGCTCCTGGTGGAGATGGACGGCTTCTCCCAGAACGAGGGCGTGGTGGTCCTGGCGGCCACCAACCGGGCGGATATCCTGGACCCCGCCCTGCTGCGGCCCGGCCGGTTCGACCGGCAGGTGTTCGTGGGGCGGCCCGACAGCAGGGGCCGGGAGGAGGTGCTGGAGGTCCACACCCGCAACAAGCCGCTGGCCGAGGACGTGGACCTGAAGGTGCTGGCCCAGGCCACGCCGGGCTTCACCGGGGCGGACCTGGAGAACCTGGTGAACGAGGGCGCGCTGCTGGCGGCCCGCCGGCGCGAGAAATTCATCACCATGGCCGACCTCCAGGAGGCGGTCATCAAGGTCATCGCCGGCCCCGAAAAGAAGAGCCGGGTGGTGCCGGAGCACGAGCGGCGGCTCACCGCCTTCCACGAGGCGGGCCACGCCGTCATGCACCACTGTCTGGAGAGCGCGGACGCGGTCCATCAGGTGACCATCATCCCCAGAGGGCAGGCGGGCGGCATGACCATCGCCCTGCCCGAGGAGGACCGGGGCTACTACTCCAAACGCTACATGGAGGAGGAGATCGCCGCCCTGCTGGGCGGACGGGTGGCGGAGGCCATGTTCCTGGGGGACATCTCCACCGGCGCGTCCAATGACCTCCAGCGCTCCAGCGCCCTGGCCCGGCGGATGGTGACCGTGTACGGCATGAGCGAGAAGCTGGGGCCCGTCAGCTTCGACTCCGGCCACGACGAGGTATTCATCGGCCGCAGCATGGCCCAGGCCAAGAGCTACTCCGAGGAGGTGGCCGCCCAGATCGACGAGGAGGTCAAGGCTATCATCGACAAGGGCTACCGCCGCTGCGAGGAGGTGCTGGGGGCCCACCGGGAGGAGCTTATCGCCGTGGCGGACCGCTTGTTGGAGCGGGAGACGATCTCCGGCGAGGATTTCGCCCGGCTCATGGGCTTCCCCAAGGTCAAGCCGGAGGCGTGATCCTGTTGCGCGGCGTCCCGCGTCCGGCCATTGGGAACCTTCTGAGCGTATAATAATATCCGCCCTTCCGGATTGTCTGGCGTGAGACAATCCAGAAGGGCGGATTGCTATGTTACCGTATGAGGGCAGGAGCCACCTTCCACAGTCCTGGTGGCGGCGCGCAAATCACACGTCCCGATACCCTCTGGGGGTCACCAGCTTGCCGCCGATGACACGGGTCATGCTGTTGCCGATGAACACCGTACAGAACATATCCGCCGGGTAGTCCCGGAGCCGGGCCAGCGGCATGACCTGCCAGCTCTCCCCATCACGGCCGATGTTCCGGGCCACGCCGCAGGGCCGGCTGGACGGCAGCCTCTCCAGCAGCACATCACAGGCCCGCCGCAGATTTTCCTGCCGCGTCCGGCTCGCCGGGTTGTAGAGGACGATGGAGAGATCCCCCGCCGCCGCGCAGCGCAGACGCTCCAAAATCAGGTCCCACTCCGTCAGCCGGTCGCTGAGGCTGACCACGCAGAAATCGTGGGTCAGGGGCGCGCCCAGTAGCGCGCCGCCGGAGCAGGCCGCCGTGAGGCCGGGGACCACCTGAATCTCCGGTTCCGCTTCCTCCCCCCGCAGCTCATAGAGGAGGCCCGCCATACCGTACACCCCGCTGTCCCCGGAGCAGACCATGGCCACCGATTTCCCCTCTTTGGCCGCCTCCAGCGCCATGCGGCAGCGCTTCACCTCCCCGGTCATGGGGGTGGTGAGATACTCTTTCTCCGGGTACCGGTCCCGCACCAGGTCCACATACACGGTGTAGCCCACGATCACCTGGCATTCCCGCAGCGCCCGGTCCGCCCGGATGGTCATATCCTCGTATCCCCCCGGGCCGATCCCCACTACCGTCAGTTTGCCGCTCATCAAAACGCACCTCCCGATATTCTGCCGCCAGGGCGGCGATCTCTGTCTCTTTGCCGGACACAGGAAAAGCCGCGGCAGCAATCGCTGCCGCGGCCGTGTTTCCGCAACAAGGTCCCCCTCCGCCCATTCGTCGTGGGCAGGGAACCTCTTCAAGCAGTTCTTCTGACTCGCGCCGGAAAGGGGAGGCCCCCTTCTGGTCCGCCTCTGCCTTCCCGGTCTTCCCAGTGACTGGCTTTCGCCAACGAGCGCGGACCCGGCGCATACAGCGGCGGTACCGTCCGGGATTCCCACCCGGTTCTCTATTCTCTCCCGCGGGCCACACGCCGGCGGGAGCACTTGAAGCATGTGAGGTTGTCCAGACTTCATTATAGTAGCTGCCCTCCGGGTTGTCAAGCGTGGGAGCTGCCTGGAAAACGGCCGGAGCATGACAGGGGTCGCATAGACCGCCGGGAAGCGCCACACCGCAAAACCCTTTGTCAAAAAAAGGCCAATGGCCCTTTTTGACAGTTTGCCGCCTGTGTTTTCTCCGTTTTTCCCTCTTTACACGGGGCGGCAGGGATGGTATGATTGTATCGGAAAGTTTCGCTGCCCGCGTCCCGCCGCGGACCGGCGGAGGACGACAATATATCAGAAAGTGTGATGACTATGGACCGTGCCAGCGGCATTCTTTTGCCTGTTTTCGCTCTCCCCTCTCCCTACGGCATCGGCACTCTGGGCCGGGAGGCCTACGCCTTTGCCCGCTTCCTGAAGGCTGCCGGACAGAAGTACTGGCAGCTCCTGCCCCTGGGCCCCACCAGCTACGGCGACAGCCCCTACCAGAGCTTCTCCTCCTTTGCCGGGAACCCCTACTTCATCGACCTGGAGGCCCTGGTGGAGGACAGGCTTCTCACCCGCGACGAGCTGGAGGCCGCCGACTGGGGCGGCGATCCCCGCCGCGTGGACTACGGGAAGATCTACAACGCCCGGTTCCCCATCCTCCGGAAGGCGTTCCAGCGGGGGTATCCCCGGGACCGGGAGAAGGTGGACGCCTTCGCCCGGGAGAACCAGTGGCTGCCCAACTATGCCCTCTACATGGCGGTGAAGAACCACTTCGGCATGAAGAGCTGGCTGGACTGGCCCGACGCGGACATCCGCCTGCGGAGGCCCGCCGCCGTGGCGCGCTACCGGGAGGAGCTCAAGGAGGACGTGGCGTTCTTCTCCTACCTCCAGTACATCTTCTTCCGGCAGTGGGAGGCCCTGCGGACCTACATCCACTCCCTGGGCATCCAGCTGATCGGCGACCTGCCCATCTACGTGGCCATGGACTCCGCCGACGTGTGGGCGGAGCCGGAGTTCTTCCAGCTGGGGGAGGACGGCAGGCCCACCGAGGTCTCCGGCGTGCCGCCGGACTACTTCACCGCCGACGGCCAGCTCTGGGGCAATCCCCTCTACGACTACGACGCCATGCAGAAGGACGGCTTCGGCTGGTGGATCCGCCGGGTGGCCGGCGCGGGGCGGCTGTTCGACGTGATTCGCATCGACCACTTCCGGGGCCTGGAGAGCTACTGGGCGGTGCCCTATGGCTCCCCCACCGCCAAGAACGGCCACTGGCGCAAGGGGCCGGGCATGGCTCTGGTGGGCGCGCTGACGGCCTGGTTCCACGACCTCCGCTTCATCGCCGAGGACCTGGGCTTCCTGACTCCGGCGGTCCACAAGCTGCTGGACGACTCGGGACTCCCCGGCATGAAGGTGCTGGAGTTCGCCTTTGACACCCGGGAGCCCAGCAACTACCTGCCCCACACCTACTCCCGCAACTGTGTCTGTTATGTGGGCACCCACGACAACGAGACGGTGATGCAGTGGCGGGAAACCGCCGACAAGGCCAACGTGACCATGGCCCGGAAGTACCTGGGCCTCAGCGACGCCGAGGGGTTCCACTGGGGCATGATCCGGGGCGGTATGTCCAGCGTGGCGGACACCTTTGTGGTCCAGATGCAGGACTGCCTGGGCCTGGGGGCCGAGGGGCGGATGAACACCCCCGGCAACCCCTCCGGGAACTGGCAGTGGCGGATGCTGCCCGGCGAGGCCAGCCCCGCCCTGGCCAAAAAGCTGTACCAGTACGCCAAGCTGTACGGGCGGACAAAATGAGCTTGCCGCCCCTGTTACTGGCATTTGGCTAGGCCGCTGGCGCGGGATCGGAGCTGAACAGCCCCCGATGCTGCTCTGCGGTCAGAAAAATACATCGTTACCGTGCGGGAAACGCGGGCGCTGCAGCGCCTCGGAAGCGGTGTAAAAGTTCTTTTTGATCCTTTTTCTTTCAAGAAAAAGGATGACAGCCCTGTTCGTGATTTGGAGCAAAAAAGATTGAAAGGAGGGGAACGTCCCTCTTTTCAATCTCTTTTTCATCGGTTTCGCGCGTTCCCTATTGGATGTCTTTCACCCGCAGGGTCTCGCCCTCTACGGTGAAGCGGACCTCCAGCCCCGCAAAGCTCATCCCGTATACCCGCTCCGGGTCCGACTGGTAGGA
>CANQCS010000034.1 GCA_947589745.1 uncultured Oscillospiraceae bacterium | reverse complement strand
ACCCTCCACGCCGGCGCCGGCGGCACCGAGGCCCAGGACTGGTGCCAGATGCTCTTCCGCATGTACACCCGCTGGGGGGAGCGGCACGATTTCAACGTGAAGACCCTGGACTACGAGGACTGCGAGGACGCGGGCATCAAGTCCGCCACCATCTCCATCGAGGGGGAGAACGCCTACGGCTTCCTCCGCAGCGAGAACGGCGTCCACCGGCTGGTGCGCATCTCGCCCTTTGACGCCAACGCCCGGCGGCAGACCTCCTTTGCCGCCGTGGAGGTGATGCCGGAGATCGACGAGGACACCAGCGTGGATATCCGGCCAGAGGATATCGAGATGCAGGTGTACCGGGCCAGCGGCGCTGGCGGCCAGCACGTCAACAAGACCTCCTCCGCCGTCCGCCTCATCCACCGGCCCACCGGCGTGGTGGTGTCCAGCCAGCAGGAGCGCAGCCAGGTCCAGAACCGGGAGAACTGCATGAAGATGCTCCGGGCCAAGCTGATGGAGCTGAAGGCCCAGCAGCACGCGGAGAAGATCTCCGATATCAAGGGCGTGCAGATGAAGATCGAGTGGGGTAGCCAGATCCGCTCCTATGTTTTCATGCCCTACCAGCTGGCCAAGGATACCCGCACCGGCTTTGAAAACGGTGATATCAACGCCGTCATGGACGGCGACCTGGACGGATTCATCAACGCGTACCTGACGGCCAACGCCACGGGGGAACTCAAAAAATAAGCTTCTGATTTTGTTGTAAAGAGCCGCCTTGCTGTAAGGCGGCTCTTCACCGATGGGCAGCGGGCCCTTTGGTCAGGGGCGCAGGGGCTTCCAGCCCCTACCGGGCTGGGTAGGGACCTTCGGTCCCTGCTGACCCTGGGTTACTTTTTGTGCAAACAAAAAGTAACCAAAAAATTGCTTAAGGGGCTGGGGCCCCTTAAGAATCCCTTGGGGTGACGGTTAAGGGCAGATGGGTGTTGGGACTAGGGGCCAGGGAAAGCATTCATCGGTACCGCTGTGTTGTTTTGTCCGTATTCCGACTGCTGGTTGCTCCGTTCCACTACGCAATTGATGGCGCGGTTCTATTCGGGCCGTATACGAAACATGTTTCTTTTGCGTAGTGGAACGGAGCAGAACGCAGTCGGACAAGCACAAAACGACCAGCGCACCCAATGTGTCCGTGCACCAGCGCTTCACTCTCCTTGGGGACATACTCCCCACAGCCGCAAAATCTCATACACGGGAGCAAGAACAGTTTAGACCAAACCAGCCACAGGGCGAGCGCAAAACCAAACAAAAAAATAAGGAAAGATTTTTAAGAAAACCATTCCTGGTTTTCTTAAACGCACTTTTGGTGACTTTTCCTGCGAGGGAAAAGTCACCGGGGGAAGGCAGGGACCGGCAGGTCCCTACAAAGGCCCCCTCGGGGGGCGGAGCCCCCCGCACCTGGGGAATGTATCTTTTCGGAAAAGGAATACTATTTTTATGGTCATTGATTTTCATACCCACACGTTCCCTGACAAGATCGCCGCCGCCACGGTGGCGAAGCTGGCGGCGATGGCCCACATCCGTCCTTTCTCCGACGGCACCGCCGGGGGGCTCTCCGCCGCGTCTAAGGCGGCGGGGGTGGGCCTGTCTGTGGTCCTGCCCGTGGCCACCAGTCCCCGGCAGGTGGCACACATCAACGATTTCGCCGCCCGGACCAATGAGAGCACCGGGGAGACCGGGTTGCTGTCCTTCGGCTGCATCCACCCGGACTACCCGGAGTGGCGAATGGAGCTGGGCAGAGCGGCGGAGCTGGGGCTGAAGGGAATCAAAATCCACCCGGTATACCAGGGGGTGGACCTGGACGATCCCCGGTATTTGCGCATTCTGGACCGGGCCGGGGAGCTGGGACTGGTGGTGGTGACCCACGGCGGGTCCGACATCGGGTATCCGGGGGTGGAGCGCTGCACCCCGGAGATGGCCCTGCGGGCGGTAAAGCAGGTGGGACCCGTGAAGCTGGTCATGGCCCATATGGGCGGCTGGCGGCAGTGGGACCGGGCGGAGGAGCTGCTGGCGGACACCTCCATCTGGCTGGACACCTCCTTTTCCACCGGGATGCTGTCCCCCCAGGAGGGGGACGCCTCCGCGCCGGAGGAGCTGGCCATGCTGGACGAGGCGGGCTTTCTGCGCATGGTGCGGGCCTTTGGGGCGGAGCGGATACTCTTTGGCACGGACAGCCCCTGGAGCGGCCAGCGGGAGAGCATCGACTGGATCCAGGCGCTGCCGCTGGCGGAGGAGGAGAAAGCGGCCATACTGGGCGATAACGCACGGAGGCTGCTGGGAATTTGATACTTTTTCTTTCAAGAAAAAGTATCAGGCCATCAAAATCTCTCGCACCCGCCGCAGGTCCATCTCCCCGAGCGCATAGTCCGCCTCTGGCGTGGGCTCCCGCGGCGACAGATTCGAGCGGAGATAGACCGTGGACAGCCCCACGGCCCGCGCTCCCCGGATATCGCACACCCCGTCGTTGCCCACCATGACCGCGCTGGCCGGGTCGATGCCCCGCTCCCGCAGCAGCACCTCGTAGAACCGCCGGTCCGGCTTTTTGCAACCGTAGTCGGAGGACAGGTAAATGCCGTCAAACAGGTCCGCGATCCCCAGCCGGTCCAGCTCGTCCATGGTGAAGATGCTCTGGGCGTTGGACAGCAGATACACGTTCTGCCCGTTGGCCCGGAGGACCCCCAGCAGCTCCGCTGCTCCGTCGTAGAGCCGGATATACTCCGTAGAGATCCGCCGGAACAGCCGCCCCGCGGCGACAGCCTCCTCCAAATCTACCTCCACGCCCTTTTCCCGGTAGAGCGCCTGAAAAACATACTCCAGCTGTATCTCCGGGTGGGCCTCGTGGGCGTCCCGCCGCAGGGGCGCCATGCCCCGCTCCATCTCTCCCACAAGGCGGAGATAGGCGCGGTGCAGCTCCTCCGGGTGGTAGTCCGCTCCCCGGCGGCGGTAGTGCTCCGCCAGCTCCACCCACAGCACGGGGGCGTCCTCGTCGGTGTGGATATCCACCAGCGTACCGTACAGATCAAAAATGCAGTTCCGCCACCTCACGGTCACGGCCTCCCGAGATACAGCATCTGCGCCTCATAGGGCCGCAGTTTCTCCAGGGGCGCACCGTAGTTGGAGAGGAGCAGCTCCGCCCCCGCGAACGCCTGGGGCCGCTCCCAGTCCACCGTCTCCCCGGTGAAGTTGCAGACGACAAGCAACCGCTCGTCCTCTGTCTCCCTGGTGTAGACGAACAGCTTCTCGCTCTCCGCTTCCAGCAGGGAGAACGCCCCGTCCCGGAACACCGGGTACCGTTTCCGCAGGGCAATCAGTTTTTGGTAGTAGTAAAACACGGACTCCGGGTCCGCCAGCTCCGCCCGGGCGTTGATCTCGGTGTAGTTGGGGTTCACCGGCAGCCAGGGCTCCCCCTGGGAGAACCCGGCGTTCTTCTCCGCCGACCACTGCATGGGGGTTCGGGCGTTGTCCCGGCTCCGGGCGTAGATGGAGGCCATCACCTCCGCCTCCGGGTATCCCGCCGCGATGCGGTCCCGGTACAGGTTCCGGGTCTCCACGTCGGCGTACCCGCCGATGGGCAGGCGGATATTGGTCATGCCCAGCTCCTCGCCCTGGTAGATATAGGGCGTGCCCTGCAAGCCGTGGAGCATGGTGGCCAGCATCTTGGCGGACGCCACCCGGTATTGCCCCTCGTCCCCCCAGCGGGAGACGATCCGGGGCAGGTCGTGGTTGTCCAGGAACAGGCTGTTCCAGCCGCTGCCGAACAGCCCAGTCTGCCACCGCTCCACGCACCGCTTCAGCTCCACCAGGGGCAGCGGGATCGCGTCCCACTTCTCCCCGCCGGCCTTCTGGTCCAGGTACATGTGCTGGAATTGGAACACCATGCTCAGCTCCCGGCCGTCCGGCGCGCTGTACCGCCTGGCCCGCTCCACATCGGCGCCCCAGGCTTCGCCCACCGTCACCAGTCCCTCCTCCCGGAATGCCTCCCGGGATAGCTCCTCTAAAAACTCGTGGAGCCTGGGACCGTTGGCGGTGATTTTTGTATCCGGCTCCTTTGCAATCTGGTCGATGACGTCCAGCCGGAAGCCCTCCACGCCCTTGTCCACCCAGAAGCGGATCATGTCGTACAGCTCCCGGCGGACTGCCGGGTTCTCCCAATTCAGGTCCGGCTGCTGTGGGGCGAACTGGTGGAAGTAGAACTGCCCCACCTCTGGCACCCACTCCCAGGCGGGGCCGCCCCAGGCCGCCCGCATATCGTTGGGCGGCGCGTCCGGCGTGCCGTCCCGCCAGACGTAGTAGTCGTGATACGGGTCGTCCCGACTCTTTCTCGCCTCCCGGAACCAGCGGTGCTGGTCGGAGGTGTGGTTGAGCACCAGGTCCATGATGATGGAGATGCCCCGGCGCTTCGCCTCCCGGATCAGGGTCTCCATGTCCTCCATGGTCCCGAAGGGCGGCCAGATGGCCCGGTAGTCCGAGATGTCGTAGCCGTTGTCCACCTGGGGCGAGGCGTACACCGGCGAGAGCCAGATGCCGTCCACCCCCAGCTCCGCCAAGTAGTCCAGGCGTTGGACGATGCCGGGCAGGTCCCCCACGCCGTCGCCGTTGGTGTCCTGGAAGCTCTTGGGGTAGATCTGATAGAATACGGCGGACTTCCACCAGCCGCGTTTGGTCTTATCCAGCATAGTGTCCCTCCTGTCCGGCCGGGCTGTCCGTCCCGCCTGATTCGATTTGTTCCAGCGCCTCATACACCCGCAGCAGCTCCCCCACGCTCCACGCCTGGGCGAAGCAGCCCTTGGAGGGACCGGGCGTCCCGCCGTCATAGATCTCCGGCAGCTGCCCCACGCAGCCCTCCCGTAGAATATCCTCGATGGGCTCCAGCCACTTCCTCACCTGCCGGGCCGCCTCGGGGGAGCGGTCATGCACCTTCAGATAGGCCAGATACCACGCCCCCAGGGGAAACGGCCAGACAGTGCCCTGGTGGTAGGCCATGTCCCGCTCCCGCTGGGGACCGCCGTAGAAGGGGTGGAACTCCGGGTCCTCCGGCGAGAGGGTCCGCAGGCCCTGGGGCGTGTAGAGGTGGCGGTACACCGTCTCCACCACCTGCCGCTCCTGCTCCCGGTCCAGCATGGTGAAGGGCATGGACACGGCCCAGATCTGGTTGCAGCGGATCTGTTCGTCCGCACTGGTGCCGGAGACCACGTCCCGAAGGTACCCCTTGTCCTCCATCCAGAACTCTCTTAAAAAGGATACTTTCACCCGCTCCGCCAGCTGTCCGTATTTCTCCCCGCTCTCTCCCGCCAGGGGGGCCAGCGCCCGGAGGACGCACAGGGCGTTGTACCAGTAGGCGTTGATCTCCACCGGCTTGCCGTGGCGGGGGGTGGGCAGGACGCCGTCCACGCACACGTCCATCCAGGTGACCTGGTCCTTGCCCGCTCCCGCGTGGATGAGGCCGCCGGCGTCCATGCCGATGGCGTGTCGAGTGCCATTCTGGTAGGCGTCCGCGATGCGGACCAGCACCGGCCACGCCTCCCGGACAAAATCGCCGTCGCCGGTGCGGCGGTAGTACAGCCACACGCAGTTGATGAGCAGCAGCGCCGCGTCCACGGTGTTGTACATGGGCTCCGCCCCACCCTCGGGGAACAGGTTGGGCACCAGGCCGTCCCGCTCGTAGGCCAGGAAAGTCCGCAGGATGCTCCGGGCGGTGCCGTACCGCCCCGCCGCCAGCACACAGCCCGGCAGGGCGATCATGGTGTCCCGCCCCCAGTCGCCGAAGAAGGGGTAACCGGCCACGATGGTCTCCCCGTTGGTGGAGTCCCGCCGGGTGATGAAGGTATCCGCGGCGCAGGCCAACGCCTGGGCGATGGGGTCCCGGAACCCGGCTTTTCTTACCAGCTCCTCCTGCCGCCGCTGCCGGTCTGCCAAGATCGACTCCCCGGCCGCGGTGACCGGCTCCGTGGAGAACAGCAGCTCGAACCGGGCGCGCTCCCCGGCGGGCACGGAGAACACCGCCGCGCAGCAGCTCCCGGCATAGCCGGAGGCCGCGCGGCCGTCCTTGGCGTCGTCGGGGTAGGCCAGCAGCTCCCAGCGCACCGGTGTCTCCTCCAGCCGTCCGTTGGTGCGGACATACACGCTCTGCCCGTTGGCGCTGATCTTCCCCGGCTCCCAGCGCAGCGGCAGCTTCTCCCGGAGGGCCTCTCCCTTGGGGCAGAACTGGAAGAAGGGCGTCGCCCGCAGGGTGCAGGCCGTGTCTGTCCCGTTCTCCACGTCGTAGAGCACCGCCGCCGTGTTCTCGCCGTAGGCCACGGCGCACCGCCGCCGCACCCGGACGCCGTCGATCTCATAAATCCACTCAGAACGATTGTTCCACGTGAAACATCGAAGAAACGCCGTTCCGTCCTCCGGCGGCGTCTCCCCAGCAAAGGACTGGGCGGACAGGAACATCTCCCGCTCCCCCACCGTCAGCCGCTCCGAGAGCCGGTGGACCAGGGAGACCCGTTTGCTTGGGGCCTCCATGGCCGCGATCAGCAGCCCCTGGTCGCAGCGGATGACGGAGAAGGCCGCCGAGGTGGAGGCGTAGCCCCCCAATCCGTTGGCCTGTAGCCAGCAGTGGGACTCCGCCTGGGCCGCGGTGGGAATGTCCTGTTTGTTGAACGCAAATCTCATAAAGCTTCCTCGCAGGTCTAATGCTGTGCGAAAATCATGGCAGATACCGGCGGCAGGACCACCGTCCCGGCCACCGCCTTCAACCGCCGTTTCGTGCTGGACTTGCCGTCCGCCAGGAGGTACCACCTGCCCTCCGGCAGCGCCAGGGGCACCGCCGTTTTCCCGGCGTTGTAGGCCAGGAACAGCCGCCGCCAGGGGCTGTCCCCGCCGGTGTTGTCCACCTCCATGGCCGCGCAATCGGGGGCCGGGGCGCGGACGTTGGAAATTCTTTCAGACGCCTGGGGCGACTTGTCGCAGAGGCCCGGCAGCTCCATCCGCAGGGCGATGAGGCCCTTGTAGTACTCCACCAGCTCCCGGTTCTCCCAGGCCCTGGTCCAGTCCATCCGGTTCACGTCCGGGGGAGAGCAGTAGGTGTTCTTGATCCCGCCCTTGGTCCGGGCGAACTCCTCCCCGGAGAGCAGGAACAGGTGGCCCTGGCAGGTGAAGTTGATGGCCGCCGCCAGCCGGTTCTGCCGCATCAGCCGCGGGTGGCGGGCATCGAACCGGCGCCGCCGGTCCCCGGTGCAGACCAGCCGGTCCCACAGGGTCCAGTCGTCGTGGGCGGAGAGGTAGCTCACCGTCTGGGAGGGGGCCCGGTGGGGGAGGCCGCTCCCGGCCCAGCCCCGGACGCAGCAGGCCAGCCGCCCCGCGTCCAGCCCGCCGCCGTTGACGAAGCCCCGGGCGTCGGGCCGGGACAGGTCGCCCTTCACCGCGTCCCGGGTGTTGTCGCAGAACGCGGCCACGTTGCTGTCCAGGTCCCACAGGTGCCCCTTGTCACAGAGGGCCGTCCCCGGGCGGGCGGCGGTGCCTCCGGCGGACCAGGGCTCCCCCAGCATCAGCTTCTCCCCCCGGCCGAAGCGCCGGTCCAGGGCCCTGCGGATGCGGTTCATCAGCTCCACGTCCAAAAGCCCCATCAGGTCGAACCGGAACCCGTCGATGTGGTACTCCTCCGCCCAGTAGAGGACGGAATCCAGGATGTACTTGGCGCACATGCTCCGCTCGCTGGCCAGGTCGCAGCCGCAGCCGGAGCCGTTGGAGGGCGTGCCATCCTCGTTCTGGCGGCAGTAGTACCAGGGCACCGTCCGCCACAGCCAGGAGTCCAGGCGGTAGGTGTGGTTGTACACCACGTCCATCACCACCCGGATACCGGCCCGGTGGAGGGCCATGACCATCTCCTTCATCTCCCGGATGCGGACCTGGCCGCGGGCCGGGTCCGTGGAGTAGGAGCCCTCGGGCACGTTGTAGTTCACCGGGTCGTAGCCCCAGTTGAACTGGTCCGGCGCGCCGCCCTCGTCCACGGAGCCGTAGTCGAAGGAGGGCATCAGCTGGATGTGGGTGACCCTCAGGTCCTTCAGGTAGTCCAGGCAGGTGGGGTGGAGGCCGTCGCCATTGAGGGTGGTCCCCTCCTGGGTCAGGGCCAGGAATTTTCCCCGCCACTCCGGCCGCACCCCGGAGGCCGGGTCCCAGGAGAAGTCCTTGACGTGGACCTCATAGATGACCGTCTCCGGTTTTTTCGCCGGGGCCCGGTCCTCCACCCAGCCCGCCGGGTCCGTGCCCCGCAGGTCGATGACCATGCTCCGCTCCCCGTTGAGGCCGCAGGCCCGGGCGTAGGGGTCGGCGGTGGGGCGGCACACGCCGTCCACGGTGACCAGGTAGTCGTAGTAGACGCCGTCCAGGTTTTCCGCCACCTCGGCGGTCCAGAGCCCCCGCTCTCCGGGGAGCAGGTCCGGCTCCCACAGGGGCTCGCCCCCGGCGCCCTCCCGGTAGAGGCGCAGCGTCACCCGCTCCGCCGTGGGGGCCCAGAGGCGGAACACGGTGCCCCCGCCGAAGCAGAAGGAACCCAGGGGCGCGTCGCAGTGGTACGCCTCTCGGAATTCCGGGGAATCAAAATATTCTTTTCGGTTTTTATATTCCGTCGATAGCCGTTTCATATCCGCTCCTTTCCCATACTTTTTCTTGAAAGAAAAAGTATCAAAAAGAACTTTAACATCGCTCTCAAAGCGCTGCGATCCGTATGTTTCCCGCCCGGTAACGATGCATGGTTCTCATTGAAAAATCGTATAAAAGTCCAGATCCCGGGGCAGAGCCGCCCCGGTCCGATACCGCTATTGTAGCACATTCCTCCTGAGAAAGAAAGCGGGTGCAGCCCCTCCCGGCAGCGCCGGTCGGAACTACACCCAAAGAAGAAGGGGGAGGAAACTAGCCTTTTACAGCACCGGCAGTCCCGTTCACGTAATATTTCTGGAGCTTCAGGAACAGGATGGCGATGGGGATGGAGATCAGCACAGCGCCGGCGGCGAAGGAGGTGTACCAGTTGTCGATGTACTCCTTCTCCAGCATCCGCCAGAGGCCGATGGCCACGGTGTACTGGTCGGCGTTGGCGCGGCAGATGACCTTGGCGAAGATGAAGTCCACCCAGGGACCGATGAAGGCGGTCAGCACCGTGTAGATGACGATGGGCTTGGACAGGGGCAGGGTGATCTTGGTGAAGACCTGCCAGCGGGTACAGCCGTCCAGCATGGCCGCCTCGTCGATGGCGTAGGGCGTGGTGTCAAAGAAGCCCTTGGCGATCTGGAAGCTCAGCGCCGCGCCGCCGGAGTAGCACAGGATCAGGGCGAAGCGGATCAGGTTGCCCTCGGTGAGGCCCACGGCCTTCAGGATGAAATACACGGCCACCATGGACATGAAGCCGGGGAACAGGCCCAGGATCATGGCCATGTTCATGTAGGGCTTCCGCATCTTGAACCGCATCCGGGACAGGCAGAAGGAGGCGGACAGCTGGAAGAAGGTGGTCAGCAGGCAGGAGAAGATGGCGATGATCAGGGTGTTCACGAACATCTTGGGGAAGTTCAGGATGGTGGTGTCCGTGAACAGCTTGATGTAGTTGTCCAAGGTGTAGGCCTTGGGGAAGAAGGTGGAGATGTAGGAGCCCTTCTCCGCCCGGAAGCTGGTCATGATGACCCACAGCACCGGGAACACCCAGATGAAGGCCAGGACGGCCAGGAGGATATGGATCAGAATGTTGTTGCGCGTGCGGGCGGCCTTGGCGCTCTTGAGTTTCTTCTCTTTCATGCTTAGAATCCTCCTTCCTCTTTGTAGGACTTACTGTTGCGGTAGGTGAGCAGGGAGCCGATGGCCAGGATCACGAAGGTCAGGATGCCCACCACGGAGCCGATGTTGTAGTACTGCTTGTCGATGGTCAGCTTGTAGAGCCAGGTGACCAGCAGGTCCGTGGAGCCGGCGGTGGAGGCCAAGTTGGTGACCGGGTCGCCGCCGGAGAGCAGGTAGATGACGTTGAAGTTGTTCACGTTGCCGGTGAAAGTGGCGATGAGGTAGGGGGTGGTCACGTAGAACATATAGGGCAGGGTGATCTTGAAGAACTGCTGCACCTTGCTGGCGCCGTCCAGGTCCGCGGCCTCGTAGAGGTCGCCGGGGATGCTCTGGAGCACGCCGGTGAGCTGGAGCAGGGTGTAGGGCACGCCCACCCAGATGTTGATGACGATGACGGTGACCCGGGCCCAGGTGGCGTTGGTGAAGAAGGGCAGGCTGCCGTCGATGAGGCCCATGTTCCGCAGCAGCACGTTCACCGCGCCCTCGGGCTGGAGCATGGTCCGCATGATGAGCAGGGACACGAACATGGGCACCGCGCAGGAGATGACGAAGCAGAAGCGCCAGAAGCCCTTGGCCTTGGTGTCCTTGCGGTTGATGATGATGGCCAGGACCATGCCGGCGAAGTAGTTGGTGAAGGTGGCGAAGAAAGCCCACACCAGGGTCCACACCAGGACGGACCAGAAGGTGCCGCCCAGGACGCTGCCGCTGTCGAACAGGGTGGCGAAGTTCTTCAGGCCCACCCAGTCAAAGAGCACCAGATGGTCGTCGATCTTGCTGTAGTTGGTGAATGCCATGCAGATCATAAAGACCAGGGGCAGGATGTTGAGGACCACGATGAAGAACATGGCCGGGGTCATCAGCAGCCGGTACAGGTTCTCATCCAGCAGGTCCAGCAGGTCCTCGTAGAGGCTGGCCACATGGCGGCCCGCCTTGTCGGTGAGCTCGGCGCTGTAGGCGCTCTTGAGGCAGCCACGCCAGACCCAGAACATAAAGCCGGTCAGGAGGATGGTGGCCACGCCGTACAGCAGGAGCAGCACGGACTGGTCGCCCTTGGTGTACAGGTACACCTGGAGCTCCTCGTTCCACACCTCCTGCTGCTCCACGCTGCCCAGGGTGACCAGCATGGCCAGGTTGTGGAAACCGTTGGTGATCATGAATACGATGTACGCGACCTCGGCGGCCAGGAACAGGATGCCCTTGAGCACCTGCTTGTGGACGATGTTGCCAAGGCCCATGACCAAGGCGGATGCCTTGGTCTCAGGCCCTCCGCTGCGGAGGGCCTCCATGCAGCTCTTGACCCGGATGGTCTCGCGGGTGCCGATAAGCGCCTGCTTCTGTAATGTTGTCGTTGATGTCATTTTGTCCCTCACCCCTTTCAACTGATGCCGTTGCTGTTCATGGCCTCGTTCATGCCGCGGGTCTGCTCCGCGGCGTTGTCGTGGGTCGTGGTGCCGTTGCGGATGGCTTTGCCCATGTTCTCCACCGGGGTCCAGCAGTTGCCCATGGCGGACACGGTGGGCTGGAGGATGGAGGTGCGGTCAAAGGTGTCGTTCTGAGCGATGACCACCGGGTCGGCCGCGATATCCTCGTGGGTCATGAGCTCGGTGTTGCTGGGAATGGTGCTGCGGAGGTCGTAGTGGAGCTTCTGGGCCTCGGCGGAGCCCAGATAGATGGCCAGCTCCACCGCCGCCACCATGTTCTCGGAGTGGGCGTTGACGCCGATGGCCTTGGAGCCGGCGTAGGCCAGCATCTGCTTGGTCTCGCCGTTCAGGGTGTAGGTGGGCGGCGCGGCGGCACCCATGTTGTCGCCCAGGATCTCCTTGATGCTGGGGGCATCCCAGGAGCCGGTGAAGATGGCGTGGATGCTGCCGTCCCGGAGGCCGGCCATGCCGGCGCCGTCGGCGTCCACCACAAAGTTGGGGTTGTTCACCAGGTCGATGAGGTAGTCGGTGACCTCCACGGCGTTGTCGCCGCCGAAGTCAACGCCCAGGTCCTCCTGGTTGGCGTTGCCGAAGAGGGTGCAGCCGTTGCCCACATAGAAAGCGGGCAGGTACCAGGAGTTGGTGAAGGGGAAAGCCACCTTGCCCTTGGCCAGCATGGCCTCCAGGCTCTTCACGTCCTCCTCGGTGAACACGCTCTTGTCGTAGAACATGTACCAGGTGTTGGTGGTGTAGGGCACGCCGTAGAGATAGCCGTCCAGAGAGACGGAGTCCACCAGGGCCTCGCTGGTAAAGGACTTGATCTGGTCGGCGTACTTGCCGCCGATCTTGGCCAGAGCCTTGGCGTCGGTGAGGACCGTGATGTTGTCGTTGGCGTACATGAATACGTCAGCGCTGTCCTCCGGGTCGTAGGCCACGGTGCTGGCGGAGGTGGCCTCGTCGGCCACGCCGTAGTTAAAGGTGATGTTCCACTCGGGGTGCTGGGCCGCAAAGTTCTCGCAGCAGGTCTGGAGCCACTCGCCGCTGGCCTGGGCCTGGTCCTCCGAAGGCGCCCACACCAGGAGGCGGATGTCCTCCGCTCCGTCCGTGCCGCCGCTCTCCCCGCCGCCGCAGCCGGTGACACCCAGCAGAAGCAGGGCAATGAGAAGCAGCGCGAGGAGCCGTTTAGGTCTTTTGCTCATGATGTTCTCCCTTCACTTTCAGATTTTATGTTTCGGAAAGTTTCGCTGACTGAAAATGTATCACTTGTTTACGGAAAAGTCAAGAAAATAAGTTGGCATTTTTTACTTTTATCCGTTTTGCACACTGTTATCCCGTGTTTTTTGGTGAAACTGACAGAATATGGTTTTACGAAACTTTTCAAAACAGAAAATCCTACCGGTCCGGCATTGCATTTTGCCGCCCCATGCTTTATAATAGAGAAAAATCCGTTTGAAAAGGGGGGACCTGATGTGGCAACGATGGACGATATTGCGAAACGGCTGGGCATCACCAAGGGCACTGTGTCCAAAGCCCTCAGCGGCGCCGCCGATGTGAGCGAAACAATGCGAAAATCCGTGGTGGAGACCGCCGTGGAGCTGGGCTACTCCCGCATCTCTCGCAGCGCCTCCGGCAAGCAGCTGGCCGTCTTCGTCAGCAACATGGCCTACGAGAAGCCGGACGACTTCGGCTGGGATATCATCACCGGCTTCCGGAAGATGGCGGAGCCGGCGGACTACCAGGTGGACGTGGTGCCCTTCACCGCCGAGATGCAGAAGGCGACCCGCTACGACGAGTACATGCTGATGAACCACTACCTGGGGGCGGTGTTCCTGGGCCTCACCCTGACGGACCCGTGGATGCAGGACTTCAGGACCTCCTCCACCCCGGCGGTGCTCTACGACAACCACATCCAGGGCAATCCCTCCGTCACCCACCTGGGCATCGACAACGACGAGGGCATGGAGATGGCGGTGGCGCGGCTGGTGGAGCTGGGCCACCGGAAGATCGGCTATCTCAGCAGCGCCCTGGGGGCCTATGTCTACCAGACCCGCTACGCCTCCTTCTTCCACGCCCTCCACCAGCACCGGCTGGACGCCCACCAGTACATGGCCGGGTACTCCTACCGCATCTCCGAGTGTCTGGAAAAGCACCTGCCCCGGCTGCTGGACCGGGGCTGCACCGCCATCATCTGCAGCCACGACCTGCTGGCCCACACCCTGCTGATCCACTGCGCCGAGCTGGGCCTCCGGGTGCCGGCGGACCTGAGTGTGGTGGGCATCGACGACATCCCCCTGTGCCGGTACACCTCCCCGCCCCTGTCCACCATCCGGCAGAACCGGACGGAGCTGGGCAAGTGCGCATTCTACGCCCTGTCCAGCCAGATCAACCAGGTGCCCATCAGCACCCTGCTGCTCCACGCGGAGCTGATCGAGCGGGAGTCCATGGGACCCGCGCCGGGAGGCGAAAAAAAATGATCCTTTTCCCTGGAAGAAAAGGATCAAGGAACTTTGCCATGCTGCAAAACGGGAACAAACAAAGAGGGGAAGTGCGGCGCGCTTCCCCTCTCTTTCATTTTTTCTTCAGCACTTCCCTGCGGATATAGTCGAGGGTCTTGTCCTCGCCCTTGTCCCGCAGCATCAGCAGCAGCTTCTCCAGCAGCGCCTGGGTCTTGGGGTGGATGATGTAGTGGTCCGCGCTGTGGGCGTAGTATTCCCAGGGGGAGGCGTCGGTGTACCTGTCACCCAGATAAGTCTTGCTGGCCGCCACCCGGTCGCAGAACATCTCCGCCACATACTTCACCGGCATCTCCATGCCGCCCATGTGGTAGTCCAGCTCCGGGGCGTAGTCGATCCAGTACTCCAGATGGTGCTTGTTGCGGCCCTTGTGGTGGAGCCAGGCGGAGGACACGCCGGTGGCCAGCCGCTCGGCCTCGTTGGGGCTGTGGTCCCCCTGGTAGTATTTGGCGCCCACCAGGAACTCCGTGGGGCCGTACTTACTCAGGTCGTGCAGGAGCCCCTGCCGGTAGAGCCCCACCCGGAAGCACAGCTCCATGACCCGCAGCTTGTGGGCGGTGATGGTCTTCAGATGTCCGCGCCAGTCGCCCATGACGATCCCTCCCTGCGTACCGGGGGCGCTCATTTTCTCTTTCAATCAGATCAATGTATCGTCACCGTGCGGAAAATGCAGATATCGCAGCATGTTGGTAGCGATATTAAAGTTCTTTTTGATACTTTTTCTTTCAAGAAAAAGTATCGTTCAGCTTTTTCAGCAGCACGTCCACGTCGATGGGCTTGGCGAGGAAGTCGTCCATCCCGGCGGCGAGGGCCTTCTCCCGGTCCTCCACGGTGCAGTTTGCGCTGCAGGCGAAGATCCGCACGGTCTTGGCGTCCCGCCGCTTCAGGGCGCGGATGGCGGCGGTGGAGGCGAAGCCGTCCAGATCCGGCATGAGCAGATCCATCAGAATCACGCCGTACTCCCCCGGCCGGGAGGCGGAAAAGGCCTCCAGCGCCTTTCGGCCGTCGGTGGCCAGCGCTGCCTCGAAGCCGTTCTCCTCCAGCAGGTCCAGCATGATCTCGCCGTTGAGCTCGTTGTCCTCGGCCACCAGGACCCGCGGCTTCTCCTCTGCCACGGCGGCAGGGCCCTCCTCCGGCTCCCGGGACGGGTCGGCCTGCGGGGCGTCAAAGGAGAAGACGAACTCGCTCCCCCTGCCCGCCTCGCTGGTGAAAGTCAGGTCGCCCTCCATGAGCCTGGCCAGGCGGTGGCTGATGGCCAGGCCCAGCCCCACGCCCTGGTCCCCCCGGGAGACGGTGTCCCGGTCCTGGACGAAGGCGTCAAAGATATTCTTCTGGAACGCCTCGCTCATGCCCTTGCCGGTGTCCGAGACGGCCATGCGGGTGTGTACCAGGCCGCTGTCCTCCAGAACCTGCCGGACGGTGACGGTCACCCTGCCGCCCTCCGGGGTGAACTTTTTGGCGTTGTCCAGGAGGTTCAGCAAAACCTGCTGGATGCGGACGCCATCGCCCACGATATCGGGGCAGGGCAGCTCCGCCTCCATGTGGAAGTCCAGCTGCTTCTCCGCCATGCCGCTCTGGACGATGGCCTCCACGGTGGACAGCAGCACCCCCAGGTCCACCGGCTTCCGCTCAATGCGCACGTTCTGGTTGTGGAGCATGGACATATCCAGGATGTCGCTGACCAGGGACAGCAGATATTTGGCGGTGGTGGTGGACTGGTCCAGATATCGGGACATCTGCTCCCGGTCGTTCAGCTTGTGGGACATGAGATAGTTCAGCCCGATGAGGCCGTTGAGGGGGGTGCGGATCTCGTGGCTCATGGTGGACAAAAACTGGCTCTTGGCCTTGGCGTCCGCCTTGGCGGCCATGGACTGGAGCCGCTGCCGCATAAGCTGCACCACCAGCCCCGCAATCAGGATGCTGGCCACGATGAAGATCGTAACGGCGAACCGGTAGCGGTACAGGAAATCCCCCAGGGTGTAGGAATAGCGGTTCTCCATGATGGCCCGGATGGTGTAGCTGTCCACCTCGCCCTCCGCCAGCTGGGCGATGGCCTTGTCCAGGATGGAGATGATGATCGCGCCGTCATCCCCCACGGGGTCCCCGTTCTCGTCAAAGGGGACCACGGCGGAGAAGCACATCTGGTCGTCCATCCCCAGGACCGGGATCACCTTCAGGTCCTCGTAGAACGGCTTGTACAGCCAATACTCCACCACGTACTGGTTCAGGATCATCATATCCGCCTCCCCGTCCCTTACGGCGGAGAAGCAGTCGTCGATGGTGTCATAGTCCACGATAGTGTAGTTGGGATAGGTCTCGTTCAGCACCTTCTTGATGGTCTGGGAGCCGCTGGAGAGGGCCACGGAGTGGGGGTCGTCCCGGGAGTAAGTGAAGTCCTTCCGGGCCACGATGACCTTCCGGCTGGAGAGATAGGGGGCGCTCATCATGATGCCCCGGGCGCCCTGGTTCTCCTTGTTGTACTCCACGCTGGTGACCAGGTCGATGTGCTCGCTCATCAGGTAGTCGTAGGTCACGGCCCCGCCGGGCAGGGGGACGTACTCGAAGGTCAGGCCGCTGATCTGGGCGAGCCTGTCGAAGATAAAGCGGGAGATCCCGGCCAGCTCCCCGTTTTCGCCCCGGAAGGAGACGGGGATCCGGTCCTGGACATACCCCACCCGCAACGCGGGGGCCGACGCGATATACGCCTGCTCCTCCTCGGTCAGGGTGGTAAGCCCGCCGTAGGCGGCAGCCTCGCCGGCCAGCCCGCCTGTCAGGAGCACAGCCGCCAGAATGAGCGGGAAGAAGCACTTCAAAATACGACGCAGCATTTCGATCACACCATCCATCTCATTGATCCACCGTTCTGGGACGTGCGCCCGCGGCGCATGGAGAGAGCGGCCCGCGAAAAAAGGGAAAGTCCCGCCCTGGGGCAGGACCTTGGGGGGACCTCTCCTGCGGCCGCTCCGGGTCCGGTACCGCCGCACGTTCCGGGACAGTTCCCCGCCATGTTCCGCCTGTGGAAAGAAGTCCTGCTGCTTTTTCTTGAAAGAAAAAGCAGCAAAAAGTACTCTATGATCGCTCTCAAAGCGTTGCGATACCTGCATTTCCCACACGGCAACGAAGTATACTTTCTAACAGGAAAATGGTATTCCTTACGCTTTCTGCAGGAGATGTGCCGCCAGATATATCCATATCCAGATTATTATAAAAGCAGGCGGGTGGGTTGTCAATGATATTCCGGGAAATTTCTCATACTTTTTCTTGAAAGAAAAAGTATCAAAAAGAACTTTAATATCGCTCTCAAAACCCTGCGATACCTGCATTTCCTGCCCGGTAACGCTATATGGCTCTAATCGAAGAACCGTATCACGCGAAATCCCGGCGGCTCTCCGCCAGGATCTGCTGCTCCAGCGCCTTGGCAGCCATGCTCAGGACGCCGTCCGGCCGCTTCAGCAGGATGACCGAACGCTGGGGGAGCGGCTCCGCCAGGGCGACGCGGCAGACCTCCCCACCCATACCGGCGTCCAGAAAGTCCTCCGGCACGAATCCGACCCCCAGGCCGCTGCGGACCATGGGCAGGATCTGTCCCGCCGTAGCCGCCTCGATCACCGGGGAATAGGCCACGCCGTGCCGGGAGAACCACCGGCTATACATCTCATACGTCTTGGTCTCCTTCCCCAGGGCCACCAGCGGATACCCGGCCAGCTCCCGCAGCGTCACCTCCCTGCCGCACAGATCGGAGAAGTACCGCCCGCACACGGCGGCCTCCCCCACGGTCCGCAGCTCCCTGGCCCGGAGCCCGCCCACCTTCTCCCCGGCCAGAGCCGTGATGACGGCGATATCCACCAGGCTGTTTTTCAGGGCGGCGATGGCTTGGGTGGCGGTGTAGTTGGAGATCCTCAGCCGGATGCCGGGATACGCCTGGCGGTACTCCTTCAGCACGGGCAGCAAAAAGGTGTGCAGGGCCACCTCCGTGGCCCCCACCGTCACCGCGCCGCCCCGCAGCGTCCTGGCCTCTGCCAGCTCCGCCTCCGCCAGCTCGATCTGCTCCACGGCGATCCTGACGCGGGCGTAGAGCCGCTCCCCCTCCGGCGTCAGGCGGACGCCCCGGTTGGAGCGGACGAACAGGGTACACCCCAGCTCACCTTCCAGATTTTTGATGGTCCGGGTGACGTTGGGCTGATTGCACAGCAGGGCGTCGGCGGCCAGCGTCACGTTCCCGTACCGCGCCACATAGCAGAAGATCCGGTAGTGGTCAAAGCTCACATTCATAAGGCGCTCCATATCAAATTAAGATGATTATAATATCAGAAATACATTTTATATATGCCTGCGCCCGTAGTATAATCCCTCACGCTGTCCGGTGTCAAGCGGTCCGCAGGCGCGGGACCGGGCAGCGGTCATTGTCAACGGAAAGAGGGATCGCCATGAATCGGGATCTGACGGTGGGAAAACCGGGCCGGGTGCTGTGGAGCTTCTGTGTGCCCCTGTTCGGCAGCATCATCTTTCAGCAGCTCTACAATATCGCGGACAGTTTTGTGGCCGGAAAGTTTGTGGGCGAGGACGCGCTGGCCGCAGTGGGCAACAGCTACGAGGTCACGCTGATTTTCATCGCCTTCGCCATGGGGTGCAATATGGGGTGCTCCATCACCGTGTCTCGGCTGTTCGGCGCCAAGCGGTACCGGGAGATGAAGACGGCGGTGTCCACCACGCTGATCGCCGGCGGCGCGCTGTGCGCGGTTCTGATGGCGGCCGGCGGCCTTTTCAGCGGCAGCCTGCTGCGGCTGATCCACACGCCGGAGGAGATCTTCGACGCCTCCAGGCTCTACCTGGATATCTATATTCTGGGGCTCCCCTTTGTGTTTTTCTACAACATCGCCACGGGGATCTTCTCCGCGCTGGGGAACTCCAGGACGCCGTTTCTCTTTCTGATGTGCTCCTCCCTGGCCAATATCGGCGCGGACATCCTGTTCACCACGGCCCTCTCCCCCATCTTCCACAGGGGCGTGGACGGCGTGGCGTGGGCCACCTTCCTCTGCCAGGGGGTGAGCTGTGTCCTGGCGCTGGTGTTCGTGTTCCGCTCCCTGCGGGCGGTCCCCTCGGAGGGGCCTGTCCCGCTGTTCTCCCGGAGGCTCCTGTACCGAATCGCGGCGGTGGCCGTCCCCAGCATTTTGCAGCAGAGCTGCATCTCCATCGGGAACATCATCATCCAGGGCGTCGTCAACCTCTTCGGCACGGGGGTGGTGGCGGGCTACGCCGCGGCGGTCAAGCTGAACAATCTGGTCATTACCTCGCTGACCACCCTGGGGAACGGCATCTCCAATTTCACCGCCCAGAACACCGGCGCCGGGAAGCTGTTCCGGGTGCGGGAGGGCTTCCGGGCGGGGCTGCGCCTGGTGTGGGGCCTGAGCCTCCCCTTCGCTGTCCTCTTTTTCACGGCGGGGCAGGCCCTAATCCTCCTTTTTCTGGACACGCCCAGCGAGGACGCCCTGCGCACGGGAATCACCTTCTTGCGGATCGTGGCGCCGTTCTACTTCGTGGTGTCGGCCAAGCTGGCGGCGGACGGCGTTCTGCGGGGCTCGGCCATGATGCGGCAGTTCATGGCCGCCACCTTCACCGATTTGATCCTCCGCGTGGCGCTGGCGCGGCTCCTGTCCGCCACCGCCCTGGGCTCCGCCGGGATCTGGATGGTCTGGCCGGTGGGCTGGGCGGTGTCCACGGCGCTGTCGCTGCTGTTTTACCGGCGCGGTCCCTGGAGCGCGGCCCAACCGGAGGGAGAAGAAATTCAGGACACGCCGCGGCGCTCTCTTGCCGCCAAAAGGGGAGCGGCCTCCACCTGATTTTTTTGAAAGGACAGCGCCGGACTGGTCAGATCTGATCAGTCCGGCACTGTTGTGTCTGTTTTTCCTATCCTAGTCCTCGCTCTTATGGACCAGGGCATAGTCCTTCCCCTCCACCCGGTACACCGCCTCCAGGTCGGCGTCCAGACAGGAGACCGCGGGGTCCTCCCACTGGTACATGACGCAGGTGCCGCAGGAGGAGCTGAGCCGCCGGGGCACCGGGGCCAGCCGGGCCTCCTGCACACCGGCCTTTTTCAGGCTGTTGCAGCTGCGGAGGGCGGAGAGGTGGGTGTGGAACGTGGCGATGTACGGCTCCATCACTTGGTCAGGGTCAGCAGGAAGTCGCCCTCGTAGTCGGAGCACTTCACCTGATAGCCATGGTCCTTGCCGAAGCGGGTGATGTTCTCGATGGCACACTGGTGGTCCACCGCGATCTCCAGCTTGTGGGGGTCCTTCCCGGTCTGGATGGCGTTCTGGAGCATCATCAGGGGAACGGGGCAGGAATATCCGCGTGCGTCTACCATTTCATTAACCCTCCAATTTCTGCATATTGATGGCGGAGATGACCGCCAGGACCACGAAACCCACTGCCACAGCCAGGGCCACCGGTCCCGTGCCGATACCGGTGGCGGAGGAGGCCAGGCCCAGGTTGTGGGCCACCGCCGCGCCTACCACATAGCCGGTGACGGTGACGGCGGAGTCGGTGTTGCCCTCACCGGCCAGGATCAGCTGGCGCAGGGGGCAGCCGCCCAGAAGCACGGAGCCCCAGCCCACCAGGACCATGCCCAGCAGGTTCCACAGCCACTCGCTGTGGGCCACAGGCTGGTCCGCGAAGCCCAGGTGGAACTTGCCCAGGCACAGGTTGCCCACCAGCACCGCCACGAAAATGGCGGCAAAGGCGGAGATGAGGCGGAAGTCCTTAAACAGCACCGCGTCGCGGATGCCGCCCACCATGCACAGCCGGGAGCGCTGGGCCAGGACGCCCACCACCAGCGCCACGACCAGCGCCGCCAGCAGGGGCGCGTGCATGGAGCCGGGGCCGCTCTTGCTGAACTGGAACAGGCCGGGCATGGCCAGCACCAGTACCAGCAGCACCGCCATCAGCGCCGGGAAGATCATGCCCTCCACCATGGACTGCCGGTAGGCCCGGCGGAGGCTGAAGCCCTTTTTGAGGAAGACGATGCCGATGAGGATACCGGCGGCGAAGCCCACCAGCCCCACCACGGCGTTCAGGTCGCCGCCGCCGATGCGAATGACCATCCGCAGGGGGCAGCCAAGGAACACCAGGGCGCCGATCATCACGAACACCGCCACGATGAAGCGGGTCATAGGGGAGGAGCCGCCCTTGGGGCGGAACTCCTTGCGGGCCAGGGCGATGGCCGTGGAGCCCAGCACCAGGCCGATGATCTCCGGCCGCACATACTGGACGATGCCCGCCCCCAGCTCGGCGTCAAACCCCGCCCGCTGGAAATTCAGCGCTCCGGCGATATCCCGCAGGAAGCAGGCGATGCAGAAGCCCATGTTGGCGGGATTGCCCAGGGCGGTCAGCAGCACCGCCGCCCCGCCCACCACCAGGCCGGTGAGCACCAGCAGGCCGTAGCGCTTGACAAAGCTCTCTTTTTCCATACACTTCTCCTTCTTTCTTTTCTGAAATTCCGGCGCCGGAAATGCGGCGGCGCCAGACAGGACCGCATGGAGCGCGGCCCTGTTATAGAAATATTATATTTCAATTCAAAGAATTGTCAATATACAAGCTGGATAAATCCGTCTATCCATTTGCATAGAAATAAAATCCAGCCTTTTCTCCGGAATATACTTGCTGGCCAAAAAGATTTGTTATATAATATAGAAAAGCAAATATTTCGGAATATATTTTTCGAGAAAATGGTCGATAGAAAAACAACATCCAATTGATTTTATTTATCAAAAATTTCAATGGAGCGATTCGTCATGACTACTATCTACCTGGATAATGCCGCCACCTCCTTCCCCAAGCCTCCCGCCGTGGCCCGGGCCGTGTACCGGTACCTGACGGAGGTGGGGGCCTCCATCAACCGGGGTGTCTACGCCAGCGCCCAGGACGCGGGACTGGTCACCCTGGAACTGCGGGAGGGCCTGTGCCGCCTCTTCGGCCATAGCGACCCCACCCACTGCATCCTCACCCCCGGCAACACCTGGGGGCTGAACATGGTCCTGCGGGGCTGGCTGCGTCCGGGGGACCACTGCCTGGTCAGCGCCATGGAGCACAACGCCGTCATGCGGCCCCTCCACGACATGGCCGCCCAGGGGGTGACCTTCGACCGCATCCCCTGCGACAGCGCCGGGCGGCTGGCCCCGGCGGACATCGTCTCCCTGCTCCGGCCCAACACCCGGCTGCTGGTGATGGCCCACGGCTCCAACGCCGGCGGGGCGGTCCAGGACGCCTGGGCGGTGGGGAGGATCTGCCGGGAGCACGGCGTGCCCTTCGTGCTGGATGCCGCTCAGACGGCGGGGCACTGGCCCATCGACTTCGAGGGCATGGGGTTGTCCGCCCTGTCGGTCCCCGGCCACAAGGGGCTCATGGGGCCCTCCGGCATCGGGGCCCTGCTACTCTCTGCCGGCTTCGCCAAGGGGCTGACGCCCCTGGTCACCGGCGGCACCGGCAGCGCCTCGGACCTGGAGGTCCAGCCGGACTATATGCCCGACCGCTTTGAGTCCGGCACCCACAACCTGCCGGGCATCTACGGGCTGCAGGCCGCGGTGGACTTCCTCCTGGAGACGGGAGTGGATGCCTTACAGCGCCATGAGGCGGAGCTGACCGGGCGGTTCCTGGCGGGGGTGAGGGACCTGCCGGAGGTCCGGGTGGCGGGACCGCTGGGGACGGCGGACCGGTGCGGGGTGATCTCCCTGGACTTCCGGACCATCGACAACGCGGAGGCGGCCTTCCGCCTGGAGCGGGACTACGGCATCCTGACCCGCTGCGGCCTCCACTGCGCCCCCAACGCCCATAAGACGCTGGGCACCTTCCCGCAGGGGACGGTGCGGTTCAGCCCTGGGTTCTTCACCACTCCGGAGGAGATCGACGCCGCTGTCGCGGCGGTAAAAGCCCTCGCGGGCTGCGGCGCTGAACAGGGATGACATTTCAAAAAGAGGGAGGACGGCCAGTGCCGCCCTCCCTCTTTTTCGACAACATATAGCAATTTTCTGCAATAATTCAACGATTTGGAATCAATTTTGCTTGGGCAGCTGGGTCAGCGGGGCGAAGCTGTACCCCATATCCTCCCACCGGGTCAGCAGCTCGTCCAGGATCTCCGCGTTGGTGGAGGAGGTGGAGTGGAGCAGGACCACGGCCCCGTCGTGGATGCGGGGGAGCAGCTTGGAGAAGGCCTGCTCCGGCGTGGGCTGGTCGTCGGTGTACCAGTCCACGTAGGCCAGGGACCAGAACACCGTGGTGTACCCCAGCGCCTTGGCCTGCTGCAGGTTGGAGACGCTGTATTTGCCCTGGGGCGGGCGATAGAAGCGGGACAACTCCTGGCCCGTCGTTTCCCTGTACAGCGCCTCCAGGTCCTCCAGCTCCTTCTGGAACGCGGCCTGGTCGGAGATGGCGGACATGTCCGGGTGGTGGTAGGTGTGGTTGCCCACGACGTGGCCCTCCGCCGCCATCCGGCGGACGATATCCGGCGCGCTCTCGATCATGTGCCCCACCACGAAGAAGGCGGCGGGGGCCTGGTGCTTTTTCAGGGTATCAAGTATTTTCCCTGTACAGCCGTTCTCATACCCGCAGTCAAAGGTCAGATAGATGACCTTCCGCCCGGTGTCGCCCAGGTAGTAGGCGTTGTACTGGGCCAGGTCAGAGACGGTGGCGTTGCCCACCGGCGGCTGGCCCTCGGTGGGGAAGCTGAGGCCCCAGTTGGTGGCGGAGACGGGAATGGCGGCGGGGACGGAGGCGGGCGCGGCCTCCCCCTCCCTCCCCAGGGACAGAGCCGCGGCTGCGGTCAGCACCAGCGCGGCGAGGATGCAAAAGGCCGTGAGGGACCTGCGGTCAGCTCGGAACATACAAAAGACCTCCTTTGGTCGCAGATTGCCCCTAGTATGCGCCGGTGGAGAAAAATCATACGCCGAAAAACATGCGTGTCGATTGCCCCTTCAAAAATTGACAAATCATTGACAAGCCAGCCGCGGGCGGGTATACTGGTGGTACGAAATTCCATATCGGGCTGATATCCTGAAAAATAAAGGAGAATACCGCTATGTTCAATATCACCTTCCGCTTTGAAAGCGGCGAGACCGTGGAGATCTCCGCCATCGCGGGGGAGAAGCTGCTGGACGTGGCCCGCAAGGCCAACGTAGCCATCGACGCCCCCTGCTCCGGCAACGGCGTGTGCGGCAAGTGCCGGGTCCGGCTGGTCTCCGGCTACCTGGACGCCCCCATCAACCGCCACATCTCCCAGGAGGAGTACGACGCCGGGTGGCGTCTGGCCTGTCTGGCCCAGGTCAGCGGCGACGCCGAGATCGAGGTGCCGGACATCGCCTCCGCCTACCGCAGCCGCATGAAGATGGCGGACCTCAGCTCCCCGGAGGAGGTGGCCATCTTTGAGGACCTGCACCAAAAGCTCACCGAGGCGGGTATCTCCTTCGGCAGCGACCTCAGCTTCGTGCCCCTGGAGCTGACAGAGCCCAGCCTGGAGGACACCATGCCCGACAACGAGCGTCTGCTGCGGGCCCTGGAGGACGCCCTCGGCGTGCCCATGCAGTCCATCATGATCCCCTACTCCACCCTGAAGAACCTGAGTTTCACCCTGCGGCAGAGCGGCTGGAAGGTGAAGTGCGTCATCTCCCGGGACAACGACCGCGTCCTGGTCCGGGACGTGCTCCCCGGCGACAGCACCGACCCCATGGTGGGCTTCGCCCTGGACCTGGGCACCACCTCCCTGGCGGGCGTGCTGGTGGACCTGGAGACCGGGAAGATCCTGGCCAAGGCCAGCGGCGGCAACGGCCAGATCCGCTACGGCGCGGACGTCATCAACCGCATCGTGGAGTCCGGCAAGCCCGGCGGCCGCAAGCGCCTTCAGGACGCGGTCATCAAGGAGTCCATCATCCCCATGCTGGCCCAGATGTACCGCACCAGCGGCGTGAACCCCCGGCGCATCTACCGGATGGTGGTGGCGGGGAACACCACTATGAACCACCTGCTGCTGGGCCTCCACGCGGACCCGGTGCGGATGGAGCCCTTCGTCCCCAGCTTCTTCAAGACCGACTATCTGTATGTCCGGGATATCTCCCTGAAGATGAACCCCCAGGCGGAGCTGATCGTGTCCCCCAACATCGGCAGCTACGTGGGCGGCGATATCACCGCCGGCGCTCTGGTGTCCATGATCTGGAACAGCCCGGAGCTGAGTCTCTTCATCGACCTGGGCACCAACGGGGAGCTGGTCTTCGGCAACAATGAGTTTCTGATGAGCTGCGCCTGCTCCGCCGGTCCCGCCTTTGAGGGCGGCGATATCAGCTGCGGCATGCGGGCCACCGACGGGGCCATCGAGGCCTGCACCATCGACAAGGACACCATGGAGCCCACCATGACCGTGGTGGGGAACGTGCCCCCGGCGGGCATCTGCGGCAGCGGCATCATCGATATCATCGCGGAGCTGTTCCGCTGCGGCATCATCAACGGCAAGGGCAAGTTCGTCCGGGAGGGGGAGCGGGTCCTCCACGACGAGCACGGCATGGGCTCCTTCGTCCTGGCCTGGCAGAAGGACACCGGCGGGGTGAAGGACGTGGTCATCAACGAGGTGGATATCGACAACTTCATCCGGGCCAAGGGCGCCATCTTCTCCGCCACCCAGACCATGCTGCACTCTCTGGGCTTCGATGCCTCCGTCATCGAGCGGGTGTACGTGGCCGGAGGCATCGGCAGCGGCATCAACATGAAGAACGCCGTCACCATCGGGATGTTCCCGGATATCCCCCTGGACGAGTTCCACTACATCGGCAACTCCTCTCAGGCGGGGGCCTATGCCATGCTGCTCAGCGGCCAGGCCCGGGAGAAGGTGATGGAGCTGGCCTCCTCCATGACCTACCTGGAGCTCTCCAACGAGCCGGGGTACATGGACGAGTTCGTGGCGGCCTGCTTCCTGCCCCACACCGACGCCAGCCTGTTCCCCAGCGTGGAGATCGGCTAACCGTCATCAAGAGATCTATCCGCGGGAAACGGTGTTTCCCGCGGATGTGTTTTATCGCGGCAGTATGTCCCCCACTGAAAGAAATAATAGTGGAAAAAAGCTATAGAGTATGCTATAATGGCGGGGAAACGGCAATGATATCTCAGGGCCCGTCCGGCCTGGGGTGGGGCGGGCGCGCAAAGGAGGACGTGAGGCCATGGACCTGACGGAGAAAACGCTGGAGAGCGTGACCATGTTTGACGGGAAGATCATCCACGTCCGGCGGGACACGGTGGAGCTGCCCAACGGCCATCAGACCTTCCGGGAGGTGGTGGACCACCACGGCGGCGTGTGCGTGCTGGCGCTGGACCGGGAGGGGCGGGCGCTGCTGGTGCGGCAGTTCCGCTACCCCTATATGGAGGTGCTTCGGGAGGTGCCCGCCGGGAAGCTGGAGCGGGGAGAGGACCCGTACCAGGCCGCCCTGCGGGAGCTCCACGAAGAGACCGGGGCGCGCCCCGGCCGGTTCCGGTCCCTGGGGGAGCTGTACCCATCCCCCGGCTACTGCGGGGAGATCATCCGCATGTACCTGGCCCAGGACCTGTCCTTTGAGGACGCGGAGCCGGACGAGGACGAGTTCCTGGCGGTGGAGCGGGTGCCCTTTGACGAGCTGGTGGAGCAGGTCCTGGCCGGGGAGATCAAGGACGCCAAGACCATCGCCGCCGTGCTGAAAACCAAGCTTCTGCTGAGGCTCTGAGCCCCCGCTCCCCGAACCGACAGGTGTATCGTTACCGGGCGGAAAACGCGGTACCGCAGCGCCTTGAGCGCGAAAATAAAGTTCTTTTTGATTCTTTTTCTTTCAAGAAAAAGAATGACAGAGGAGACGATATGGAAGAAAAAAAGACGGTCCTCATTGTGGAGGATGAAAAGAGCATCGCGGATATCGTCCGCTACAACCTGGTCAAGGAGGGCTTCGCCGTGCTGACCGCCTACGACGGCGAGGCGGGCCTGTCCTTGGCCCTGGAGAAGAACCCGGACCTGATCCTGCTGGACGTGATGCTGCCGAAGATGAACGGCTTTGATGTGTGCAAAATCGTGCGGGAGCGGGGCAGCCGCGTCCCCATCATCATGCTCACCGCCCGGGAGGAGGAGGAGGACAAGGTCCAGGGCCTGGAGCTGGGCGCCGACGACTATATCACCAAGCCCTTCTCCACCCGGGAGCTGATGGCCCGGGTCAAGGCCAACATCCGCCGCACCGCCATGCAGTCCGGCCACGCCGGCGCCGGTGTGGCCGCGGGGGGCGGCCTCGTGATCGTCCCGGACAGCTACCAGGTCTACAAGCACGACAAGCCCGTGGACCTGACCCAGCGGGAATACGAGCTGCTGGCCTTCCTGGCCGCCCACCCGGGGAAGGTGTTCTCCCGCATCGACCTGATGGAGCAGGTGTGGAACTACGACTACGTGGGGGACGACGTGCGGACGGTGGATGTCACCGTCCGGCGGCTGCGGGAGAAGATCGAGGACGACCCGGCCAGTCCCGCCATCATCCTGACCCGCCGGGGCGTGGGATACTATTTTTCCGGGGAGCAGGCGTGATACTTTTTCTTGAAAGAAAAAGTATCAAAAAGAACTTTAACATCGCTCTCAAAGCGCTGCAATACCTGCATTTCCCACACGGCAACGAAATATACTTCTAATGGGAGAATCGTATGAGGGCATAAAGGAGTACCCGCTATGAGCGAACGATTCGAGAAATCCATCAAGACGCTGGAGCTGCCGGCCATCCTGGCGCTGCTGGCCGACCAGACCAACTCCGCCGAGGCCCGGAGCCGGGCCCTGGCCACCGTCCCCAGGACCGACCTGGACGACGTGGTCCGCCTCCAGAACGAGACCGACGCCGCCCGGTCCATGATCGGCCTGCGGGGCAGCCCCGCCTTCTCCGGCATCAAGCCGGTGGCGGAGAGCCTGTACCGGGCCGACCGGGGCGGCAGCCTCAACACACGGGAGCTGCTGGATATCGCCGGGGTCCTCCGCTGCGCCCGCCGGGTGAAGGACTACCCCAGCGAGAAGGAGGAGCCCTCGGCCATCGACGGCCTCTTCCGCTCCCTCCGGGGCAACAAGTTCCTGGAGGAGAAGATCACCACCTCCATCCTGGAGGAGGATGTGATCGCCGACACCGCCAGCCCCGCCCTGGCCGATATCCGCCGCCACAAGCGGAACGCCGCCGCCCGGAGCCGGCAGATCCTGCAAAAGATCATCTCCTCCGCCAGCTACAGCAAGGTCCTCCAGGAGGCCATCATCACCCAGCGGGACGGGCGGTTCGTGGTGCCGGTGAAGAGCGAGTTCCGGGGGAGCCTGCCGGGACTGGTCCACGACGTGTCCTCCAGCGGGGCCACGGTGTTCGTGGAGCCCATGGGCGTGGTCCAGGCCAACAACGAGCTGAAGGAGCTGGAGGCCAAGGAGAAGAAGGAGATCGAGCGCATCCTGGCCGCCCTCTCCGCCGACGCCGCCGCGTCGGGGAACGATATTCTCTCCGACTACGAGCTGCTGGTCCGGCTGGACCTGATCTTCGCCCGGGGCCAGCTCAGCTACAGGATGGACGGCACCCGGCCGGAGCTGAAGCGGGGCGGCGGCATCCTGCTCCGCAGGGCCCGCCACCCGCTGCTGGACAGCAGCAGGGCCGTGCCCATCGACGTGGAGCTGGGCAAAAAATTCGATACCCTGGTCATCACCGGCCCCAACACCGGCGGCAAGACCGTCAGCCTCAAGACCCTGGGCCTGCTCACCCTCATGGCCCAGTGCGGGCTGCACATCCCGGCGGCGTCCGGCAGCCAGGTGTGCGTCTTTGACCGGGTGCTGGCGGATATCGGCGACGAGCAGAGCATCGAGCAGAGCCTCTCCACCTTCTCCGCCCACATGGTGAACATCGTCCAGATCCTCCAGGAGGCCGACAGCCACAGCCTCATCCTCTTCGACGAGCTGGGGGCGGGCACGGACCCCATCGAGGGCGCGGCCCTGGCCATCGCCATCCTTCAGCACGCCCGGAGCCTGGGCGCCAAGATCGCCGCCACCACCCACTACGCGGAGCTGAAAACCTACGCCATGACCACCCCCGGCGTGGAGAACGCCAGCTGTGAATTCGACGTAGAGACCCTGCGGCCCACCTACAAGCTGCTCATCGGCATCCCCGGCAAGTCCAACGCCTTCGCCATCTCCCAGCGCCTGGGCCTGGACCCGGCCATCATCGAGAACGCCAAGGCCCAGATGGACAGCGAGTCCCTGCGGTTCGAGGACGTGCTGACCCAGCTGGAGGAGAAGCGCCAGCGGCTGGAGAAGGACCAGACCGAGGCGGAGCGGCTGAAGGTCCAGCGGGAGGCCGACGCCAAGCGGGCCCACGAGTTCCGGGAGCAGATGGAGCGGGCCAAGGACAACGCCCGCACCAGGGGCGAGGCTGAGGCCCGGCGCATCGTTCGGGAGGCCAGAGCCCAGGCCGACGCCATCTTTGAGGAGCTGGCCCAGCTGCGGAAGGACCAGGAGAAGCACGTGGACTGGCAGACCGTCAACGAGGCCCGGGCCGCCATCCGGGGCCAGCTGAACAAGGCGGAGGCGGAGCTCCACTTCGAGGAGGAGAAGGAGCCCATCCCCGCCCCCAGCCGCCCCATCCGGGAGGGCGACCTGGTGGAGCTGGGCGGCATGAAGAAGCAGGGCGAGGTCACCGCCGTCATCGGCGACCGCCTCCAGCTGACGGTGGGGAACATGAAGCTCACCGTGAAGGCGGAGGACGTGCGGCTCATCGAGGACGCGGAGACCCGCGTCAAGAAGGAGGCCCAGCGCCAGGTCCAGACCCACATCCGCTCCGGCGGGGCCCGGGCCGCCATGACCGAGCTGGACATCCGGGGCCTGATGACCGACGAGGCGGACCTGATGGTGGAGCGGTTCCTGGACAGCGCGGTGATGGCGCACCTGAACCAGGTGACCATCATCCACGGCAAGGGCACCGGGGCCCTCCGCAAGGCGGTGCACCAGAAGCTGAAGCGCACCCCCGGCGTGAAGAGCTACCGCCTGGGCCGGTACGGCGAGGGCGAGGACGGCGTCACCATCGTGGAGCTGAAACAGTAGGCCCTGTCCCGCCCCGGGCGCCCCGGAGAATCTTTTCCCAATTTCTGCATATACTATAGAGCGCGGGCGGGGGCTGTCCGCCGGGCAAAGACGTTTCTCCCGGCGCCGCGCCCCCGGAACCGGGGCGGGCTTTCGTACATTTCCCTACAAAATAGCATCTGGGACGGGATTCCGAACGGATAAATTTGTGGAATGTGCCGTTGACGGCAAACCGGAAATTTGTTAGTATTGTAAGTACATTCCCAGCTGCGAACCCCTTTTTTGCAGATTGAGATATGAAGAGGAGATATAGGTCTATGTATACGCAGGAAGTCACCATTAACAACGAGGTTGGTCTGCACGCGCGGCCTGCCACCTACTTCATCCGCAAGGCGAACGAGTTCAAGAGCGGCATCTGGGTCGAAAAGGACGAGCGCCGCGTGAACGCCAAGAGCCTGCTGGGCGTCCTCTCCCTGGGGATCGTCAAGGGGACCACCATCACCCTGATCGCCGACGGTTCCGATGAGAAAGAGGCTGTCGAGGCCCTGGCTGAGCTGGTCCGCTCCGGAGATTTCGGTGAGTAAGCGCTATGTATGACAGGTGAAAAGGCTGTTTCCGGAGTGAAACAGCTTTTTTCATTTTTATGGTTATCCCTTTGAATCAGCGGGAATAGAAAGAGCAATAGCGACAAGGAGGCGCTCAGGGAGAGCGGCAGGGAAGAAACGGCGGGAGAAGCGGAAGCAGAACTCATCCAAGTAGGACTGCAGATTATTCTTAGGCAAACCGTGGTAAGTCCC
>CANQCS010000033.1 GCA_947589745.1 uncultured Oscillospiraceae bacterium | reverse complement strand
GACAACACCGCCGTCCACCCGGAGAGCTACGGCGCGGCGGAGAAGCTGCTGGCCCTCTCCGGCCACACCGCCGCCGATATCCGGGCGGGGAAGATGGGGGACCTCACCGGGTTCGTCACCGGCTACGGCCAGGAGAAGGCGGCGGAGGCCTGCGGCGTGGGCGTGCCCACCCTGCTGGATGTGTGTGCCGAGCTGATGAAGCCGGGGCGTGACCCCCGGGACGAGCTGCCGCCGCCGGTGCTCCGCACCGACGTGATGGAGATGAAGGACCTGAAGCCCGGCATGGAGCTGAAGGGCACGGTCCGCAACGTCATCGACTTCGGGGCCTTCGTGGATATCGGCGTCCACCAGGACGGCCTGGTCCACATCAGCCAGATCGCCGACCGGCGCATTCGGCACCCCTCCGAGGTGCTCCGCGTGGGCGACGTGGTGACGGTGTGGGTGAGAGAGGTGGACGAGAAAAAGAAGCGCATCTCCCTCACCATGCGACGGCCTAAATAGAGATAAGTGCGCAAGGAGCCACTGCGGTTTTGCCGCAGTGGCTCTATCATTTATCCTTTATTAGGGGGCCTCCCCGTATCGCGCCAGGGCCTCCCGCGCCAGCTTCTCCAGGGCCGCGGCGGCGGAGGGCGGCTCCAGGATCTTCGCCTCGCTGCCGAAGCACAGCACCCAGCTGAGGAACGTGGGGCTCACCTCCACCTGGGCCGACACGATCACCGTGCCGTTGGGTCCTGCGCGGTAGTGGGCGTCCTGGCCGAAGCGGTCCATGGCCACATTCAGCAGATGGCCCGCCAGCTCCAGCGTTACCAGGGCCGTCTCCCCGCTGTGCATGTCGAAGATGCTCCGCACATAGACGGCGGGGTCGAAGTCCGGGGGCAGCGGGGGCCGCTCCCGCTCCGACAGCCGCAGGCCGCTGATTCGGTCCACTCGGAAGTGGATGAACTTGTCCTCCTCCGGCCGGTAGGTGACCAGGTAGTAGTTCCGGTCCACGCACAGCGCCGCCGGGCACTCGGTGTAGACCTTGCCGCCGTGGCGGTAGCGCTTCCGGCCCGGGGCGGTCCAGTCGAAGTAGCGGAACTCCACGCACCTGTTCTCGTTGATGGCCTGGTTGATGCCGTCGATGGTGTAGTAGAGCTGCTCGCTCTGGTTCTTCACCCGGTTGAGGACGTACACCTGCCGGTGGAGCCCGCCGGCCTGGGCGGCGCTGGCCAGCCCCTCCAGCTTGCGGATGAGCTCCATGCTCTTTTTGGCCGACAGGAAGGGGGAGGCCTGGACGACGTCGATGAGAAGCTTCAGCTCCGGCAGCTCAAACTGCCGCTGGCCCAGGTAGTAGTTGTGGGTCTTGGTCTTGGTGCCGACAATGTCCATCCCGAACAGCTGCAGCATCTGCAGGTCGTCGTAGACGGTCTTTCGCTCCACCGGGATACCCAGCCCCTCCAGATAGGACATGAGGTCCCCCACGGTGACGGTGTGTTCCTCGTCGGTCTGCTCGTAGAGCAGCTTGGCCACATATAGCAGCCGCAGCTTCTTGGACGCCATAGGCGGGACCCTCCCTTCCAAATTTACCCGGACTTCAGATGTTTCCCCCGTCACTGCGCAGAAAACGCGGATACCGCAGCGCCTTGTGAGCGGGATCAAAAGAGCGGCTTCAGCAGGCGGAGGCACCACTGCTTCCACCAGGGCGCGCCCCCCGCCGTCCGGGCGTAGAGCACGTCCAGCCGGTTCCAGGCGGCGGCGCGCTCCTCCCCGGTCAGGGTATGCTGGCTGAACTTGGCCTTCCGGGCCAGCTCCTCCAGCGCCGGGTCCTCCTCACAGCGCCAGGGCAGCAGCCGCCGGTAGCGCCGGTAGGCGGCGATCACCGACCGGTTGGTGTCCGGCTGTTCCCGGCGGCGGCTCCGCCACAGCAGGGCGGCCCGGTACCCGCCAAAGAGCGCCGCCAATACCAGCAGCGCCGCCGCCGCTCTCCACAGCCAGCTCAGGTCTAGCGGCGCCCCTCCGGCGTCCCCGCCGCCGGGGCTCTCCTGGGGTTCTTGGTTTTGCTCCAAAGCAGTATCCGCCGCGTCCTGGGGCTCGTCGGGCAGCGGCATTTCGGGAAGCTCCCGGTTGGGCCGCTGCCGGTCCGGGGCCGTTTCCTCCTGGGGCAAAACGGCGTCCACCTCTCCGCCGGCGGCAGCGGCCTCCCGGAAGCCGGGGGTCATCTCCACCGGGTACCAGCCGTAGCCGTCCAGGTAGATCTCCACCCAGGCGTGGGCGGCGCTGTCCCGGACGCTGGCCTGGCCCCCAGCATCCAGGTCCGCCACGTAGCCCCGGACGAACCGGGCGGGGACGCCCTCCAGCCGCAGCAGCAGGGCCCCCAGGGTGGCAAAGTGGACGCAGTAGCCCCGGCCCTCCTCCAGGAAGTGGGAAACGAAGTCCTCCCCGTCCTCCATGGCCGGGGCGTTCTGGTCGTAGACCGCCAGGGACGACAGCAGCGCCGCCGTCCGGCGGGCGGCGGCCACCGCCGCCTGGTGCGGCTGGGGGAACGCATCGGGCCACTCCGCCTCCTGGTCCTCCAGCACTCCCAGCAGGGGCTCCAGTGTCAGGCGGGCGCCCTCCGGCACCTGGGTGTAGGTTCGGACGGCAAACTGCCGGTAGGCGGTTTCGGTGCGGGACGCGGACAGGGGCACGAACCCGCTGTCCGGCCCGCCGGGCACATAGGATACCTGATATTTCTCCAGCCCCGGCGTCTTTTCCAGCGCCCCGCTCCCGGCCAGAGTCACCCCGCTCTCCGGCAGCGCGGCGAGCCGGTAGGGGTAGTAGGCGGTTCTGCCGGAGGGACTGGCGGGGCGGATGGTCATGGCGGCCCGGGGCGTCTCCACGGCGGAAGCCGCGGGGTAGTAGACCACCTCCGCAAATTCCCCGTCTTCGCTGACCGCCGCCCAGCCCAGGCCGTTGTAGACGCCGGACGCGGCGCCCCGCAGATACACCCGGCCCGCCGGGGCCGCCTCATCGGTGCTGACGGTCATCACCAGGTTTTCGGAGGCCAGCCGGGGACCCACCGTCCGCAGGTCCAGATTTCCGCTCATCTCCCCGGTCCCGCCGCCGGACAGGCGCAGCCCCAGCCGCGCCGCCCAGTGGGAGAGGGTCTCGTTCCACTGCTCCTCCGTGGCGGGAAAGGCGGAGAGGCGCTGCGCCACCGCGGTGAACAGCTCCTGCCGGGCATCGGTGGCCCACTGGGGGCGCTGGTAGCCCTCCATGGGCAGGGCGAACGTCAGCGCCGCCAGCAGGCCCGCCAGCCCCGCCTGACTCAGCAGCGTGGCCCGGCCCAGGCTCCGATGGTCCCGGGGGACAAAAAGAGCGGTGAGCAGCAGGGTCCCCCAGCCGGTCATCCCGGCCAGCAGGGCCAACCAGTTGGGCAGGCTCCCGGACAGGAACGCCGGGACCAGGGGGATCAGCTCGATCAGCGCCGTCAGATACCAGCAGCGCCCCCGCACCGTCAGCCACCCCATCAGCAGCGCCAGGCCCACCAGCACAAAGAGGATCAGCACCGGCAGCAGCGACCTGCCCGCCTCCACCTTGCGGAGGAAAAATTCCAGGGAGGGGTCCGTCCGAATGCCGTGGACCCGGTCGTCCAGATACCCCAGCACCAGCCCGATCTCCTTCCGGTAGGACCAGGACAGGAAGGCCCACAGGCCGGCGGCCAGCAGCGCCAGCCATCCCCCTCTCCGGCAATGCCACAGGATGGCGGAAACGACGGCGGCGATCCCGCAGGCAACGGTCAGCGGCCAGAGACTAATTTCGATCTCATACGCGGTCAGGAAGGCGGCGAAGCCCCCCGCCAGCAGCAGGAACAGCGTCACGCAGTCCGCCAGCAGCAGGACCGGGTCCACCTCCCGGGGCAGCTCATGTCTTCTCATACGATTCTCCCATTAGAAGAATACTTCGTTACCGTGTGGGAAATGCAGGTATCGCAACGCTCTGAGAGCGATAGTAAAGTTCTTTTTGGTACTTTTTCTTTCAAGAAAAAGTACCACGGCGCGTCTCCTCCCCGGTGATGTGGATGTGGTGCAGCACCGCGTCCCGGTCCGCCGCCAGCGGCGTCTCCAGGACGGACCGCCCCTGCTCCGGGGCCGGGTCCGACAGCGCCGCCGTCAGGCACCGCAGATAGTCCCGCTGGTTTTCCACTGAAAAGCGGCGGACCGCCCCGGTCTCCGGGTGGGCCCAGCGGACCTCAAAGGGCCGCTCCCGGTCCAGGAGGGCCTGGGCGTGGCCCTCCAGCCGGTCCAGCGTCCGCTCCATCTCCTCCGGCGCACCGAAGTGGTCAAAGGTCAGCATCACCAGGGGCCGCCGGTCCTCCAGCACCTCCCGGGTCACCAGCTCGTCCCGCTTGGCGGACTGCTTCCAGTGGACCAGCCGCAGGCTGTCCCCCTCCCGGTAGGGCCGCAGCTCGTAGTCCTCGCCGGAGACGGACCGGCCACGGGGGACCGGCCTGGGCTGTCCCGTGCCCTCCGGCAGGTCCAGCGCCCCCGGCTCCGCCGATACTGGGCGCACCAGCAGCGACACCGCCCCGTCCCGCCGCACCGGCAGGGAGAACAGCCCCAAGCAGTCGCAGACCCACAGGCTCTCCACCCGGAAATCCAGCAGCCCGCACCGCTCCGTGTCCGCCTCCCAGGTTTCCCCGACGCCGGAAACTGCGCCGCGGACGGAGAACCGATAGCGCACCGTCTCTCCGGTCATGGGGTTGCGGGACCGCAGCCGGCCCTTGACCCGTCCCACGGGCAGGGGGACGCGGTTCCGAATCGTCAGCCGCCAGAGAGCATCCCCGCCCCGGACGATTTGGGGCGCGCTGACGGTCAGCCGCTCCCGGCAGCCCAGCATGGCCGGCAGGCTGACCGCAAGGCCCAGCAGGGGAAGGGCCAGTGTCAGAATGAAAAGGTAGTGGAACAGATACCCGATATCCAAAATCTGCCCCAGCAGCGCCCCCAGCAGCGCCAGGGCATAGAGCGCTCTCCGTCCCCACATGGCGCTATCGGATGCGGGGCGCTTCCACGGCGCGCAGCACCGAGGCGGCGATCTCCCCGGCGGAGGTGTTTCCCTCCGTCCCCGGCTGGAGCAGCAGGCGGTGGGCGACGGCGTCCTTCCAGATGGTCTGGATATCCTCCGGCACCACGTAGTCCCGGCCCCGGAGGAAGGCCACCGCCCGGCTGGCCGCCATCACCGCGAGACCGCCCCGGGGGCTGGCCCCCTGGAGCAGCTGGGGGTGCTGCCGGGTGGCGTTCACCAGGCGCACGATGTACTGGAGCAGCTCCTCGCTGACGTGGACCCGGTCCACCGCCTGCCGCATGGCCTCCAGGCTCTGCCGGTCCACCACCCGCTGCACGCCGGTCATGCCGCCGCCGTACTGCTTGCGCCGCAGCAGCTCCACCTCCTCCGCGGGGGAGGGGTAGCCCAGACTCAGCCGCAGCAGGAACCGGTCCAGCTGGGAGTCCGGCAGCCGCTGGGTGCCCGAGGCCCCCACCGGGTTCTGAGTGGCGATGACGGTGAAGGGCTGGGGCACCGGGCGGCTGACGCCGTCCACGGTGACCTGTCCCTCCTCCATGGCCTCCAGCAGGGCCGACTGGGTGCGGCTGGTGGCCCGGTTCAGCTCGTCCGCCAGAAAGAGGTTGCAGAAGACCGCCCCCTTCTGGTACTCCAGCCGCCCGGTCTCCTTACGGTAGACGGAAAAGCCGGTAATGTCCGAGGGCATCACGTCCGGGGTGAACTGCACCCGGCTGAACTCCAGGTCCAAAGCCCTGGCAAAGGCCAGCGCCAGGGTGGTCTTGCCCACGCCGGGAATGTCCTCCAGCAAGATGTGCCCCCGGGCCAGGATGGCGGCCAGCACCTTCGACAGCACCTGGTCCTTGCCGACAATGGCCTTTTTGACTTCCGCCACCACGGTGGCGGCCAGACTTCTTTCGTTCATGGTCCGTATATCCTTTCCTGCCAACAGCGGACGTCCACAGACATATCCCACCGGCTGGTACTTTACACATATATAATTATAAGCCATCTCCCGCCAAGCCGTCAATAGACAGGACCTTACACTTTTTCTCATGCATGTGTCTCACCCAACACCCACCGCGCCCCCAATTGCGTAGTGGAACGGAGCAACCGGCACCCGGACAACGGAAACCGACCAGCGCACCCAATGTCCGGTTTCGCCGCCCCAAGCGGCGAAACTTGCGCCGCAGCAGGATCTCCTTGGGGACATACTCCCCACAGCCGCAGAATCCCATACACGGCCCCCGGCCCGGTTCAGACAAAACCAGCCAAAGGGGGAGCGCAAAACCAAACAAAAAATTGTCAGAGGTCCAGCCCTCCGGGCTGGCGTTTTTTTTGGTTACTTTTTGTCCGCACAAAAAGTAACCCAGGGGAGCAGGGGCCGGAGGTCCCTACCAGGACCCGCCCGGGGGCCGGAGGCCCCCAGAAAATTTTGCCTGAAAATATCCGAAAACTCTTGCAAAGTGCCCACCAGCTTATTATAATATAGCTCCGTAGTGAAAACAAAGACAAACTTTTACAACATCAGGAGGAAAAATAACACCGTGAGCAAGAAATTTGTGTACCTCTTTTCCGAGGGCAACGGGAAGATGCGGGAGCTGCTGGGCGGCAAGGGCGCCAACCTGGCGGAGATGACCAACCTGGGCATGCCCGTGCCTCGGGGCTTCACCATCACCACCGAGGCCTGCACCCAGTACTATGAGGACGGTCATACCATCAACAGCGAGATCCAGGACGAGATCATGGTCTACATGTCCAAGCTGGAGCAGATGACCGGCAAGAAGTTCGGCGACCTCAACAACCCCCTGCTGGTCTCCGTCCGTTCCGGCGCCCGGGCCTCCATGCCCGGCATGATGGACACCATCCTGAACTTGGGCCTCAACGACCAGGTGGTGGAGGCCGTGGCCCGCAAGACCCGCAACCCCCGCTTTGCCTGGGACAGCTACCGCCGGTTCATCCAGATGTACTCCGACGTGGTCATGGAGGTGGGCAAGAAGTACTTTGAAGAGCTCATCGACGAGATGAAGGCCAAGCGGAACGTCACCATGGACACCGAGCTGACCGCCAAGGACCTGAAGGAGCTGGCCGAGCAGTTCAAGGCCGAGTACCGCAACAAGATCGGCGAGGAGTTCCCCCAGGACGCCCGGGAGCAGCTCATGGGCGCCGTCCGCGCCGTGTTCCGCAGCTGGGACAACCCCCGCGCCATCTACTACCGCCGCATGAACGACATCCCCTCCGACTGGGGCACCGCCGTCAACGTCCAGGAGATGGTCTTCGGCAACATGGGCGACACCTCCGGCACCGGCGTGGCCTTCACCCGCAACCCCGCCACCGGTGAGAAGAAGCTGTTCGGCGAGTTCCTGATGAACGCCCAGGGTGAGGACGTGGTGGCCGGCGTGCGCACCCCCCAGACCATCGACCAGCTGGCCGAGGTCATGCCCGAGGCCTATCAGCAGTTCGTGGAGATCTCCAGCAAGCTGGAGTACCACTACCGCGACATGCAGGACATGGAGTTCACCATCGAGAACAAGAAGCTCTTCATGCTCCAGACCCGCAACGGCAAGCGCACCGCCGCCGCCGCCCTGAAGATCGCCTGCGACCTGGTGGACGAGGGCATGATCACCGAGGAAGAGGCCGTGGCGATGATCGACCCCAAGAGCCTGGACGCCCTCCTGCACCCCACCTTCCCCAAGTCCGAGCTGGACCGGGTGAAGCCCATCGGCCACGGCCTGGCCGCCTCCCCCGGCGCCGCCGCCGGTCAGGTGGTGTTCTCCGCTGACGACGTGGTGGAATGGGTGGACAAGGGCCACCGGGTCATCCTGGTCCGCCTGGAGACCAGCCCCGAGGATATCGAGGGCATGCACTTCGCCCGCGGCATCCTCACCGTCCGCGGCGGTATGACCAGCCACGCCGCTGTGGTGGCCCGGGGCATGGGCACCTGCTGCGTGTCCGGCTGTGGCGAGATCGTCATCGACGAGGCCAACAAGGTCTTCACCCTGGGCGGCCAGACCATCCACGAGGGCGACTGGATCAGCCTGGACGGCTCCACCGGCAACATCTACGGCGAGCGCCTGCACACCGCCGAGGCGCAGATCGGCGGCGAGTTCGGCCGCCTGATGGCCTGGGCCGACAAGTTCCGCGACCTGAAGGTCCGCACCAACGCCGACACCCCCAAGGACGCCCGCCAGGCCAAGAACTTCGGCGCCGAGGGCATCGGCCTCTGCCGCACCGAGCACATGTTCTTCGACACCGACCGCATCGCCGCCATCCGGGAGATGATCGTCTCCGAGACCGCCGAGCAGCGGGAGAAGGCCCTCCGCAAGATCGAGCCCATGCAGCAGAAGGACTTCGAGGAGATCTATGAGGCCATGATGGGCAAGCCCGTTACCATCCGCCTCCTGGATCCGCCCCTGCACGAGTTCCTGCCCACCGAGGAGGACGACATCAAGGCCCTGGCCAAGGAGATGAACATCAGCGAGGAGCGCCTCCATGAGATCATCACCAACCTCCACGAGTTCAACCCCATGATGGGCCACCGCGGCTGCCGCCTGGATATCACCTTCCCGGAGATCGCCAAGATGCAGACCACCGCCATCATCAAGGCCGCCCTGGCCGTCCGGGCCCGCCGTCCCGCCTGGAAGATCACCCCGGAGATCATGGTCCCGCTGGTTGGCGAGGCCCGCGAGCTGGCCTTCGTCAAGCAGACCATCGACCAGGTGGCCCAGCGCCTCATCCGTGAGGCCGGCAGCGACATGACCTACAAGGTCGGCACCATGATCGAGATTCCCCGCGCGGCCCTCACCGCCGACGATATCGCCAAGGAGGCCGAGTTCTTCTCCTTCGGCACCAACGACCTGACCCAGATGACCTTCGGCTTCTCCCGTGACGACGCCGGCAAGTTCCTGGCCAGCTACTACGACCGGAAGATCTACGAGTCCGACCCGTTCTCCCGTCTGGACCAGGTGGGCGTGGGCCGTCTGGTGAAGATGGCCTGCCAGCTGGGCAAGCAGACCCGCCCCAACATCAAGCTGGGCATCTGCGGTGAGCAGGGCGGCGACCCCTCCACCGTGGAGTTCTGCCACAACGTGGGCCTGACCTACGTCAGCTGCTCCCCCTACCGCGTGCCCATCGCCCGTCTGGCTGCCGCCCAGGCCGCCATCAAGAATCCCCGCCGTCCGCGCAACGACGAGGACTAAGAGGGATAAGAGCCTCATTTAGAAATTTAGAATCAGATAGTAAGAGATCAGGGGATACCGCCGAGGCGGTATCCCCTGATTTTGTCATTTCCTTTTGAAAGAAAGACGCCCGGTCACTCCTTCAAGAGCCACGCGAACCCGTTGGGCCACAGCGTGATGCTCCGGATCTGGTCGTAGTATGTACCGTACATCAGCTCCCGGTACCCGCCGTCCCGGTCCACCCCGGCATTGACGAACCGGTCGCTGAAGTTGTAGAGGCACACCAGCTCCCGGTCCCCCGCCCTCCGGCTGAGGGCCAGCACATGGCGGCTGCCGCTGTCCTCCACCCGGACATCGGCGTTGGCGTCGAAGCAGGGCTCCTCCGCCCGGATGGCCTCCAGCCGCCGCAGGCCGTCGAAGAGCAGCTGCTGGACCGTCCCCTCGCTGTTCCTCAGTTCAGCCCGGTCCCACTGGAAATTGCCCCTGTGGAGATACCGGCTGTCGGCGGCCTTGTCCGGGTCGCCGTGGTAGCTCCAGTCGTTGGTCTGGCCCACCTCGTCGCCGCTGTACAGCACCGGGATGCCGCTCTGGGACAGCATCCAGGCGTGGAGGGTCAGGTCGCAGGAGACGGCCCTGGCGATCCGGTCCGGGTCCCCGCTCTCCACCGCCGTCTCCAGGCCGGTGAGGGAGGCCGTGGTGCCGCAGAGCCGGGCGTCCCCCAGCCGAGGGTCGTCGTTGTACAGCTCGCCCCGGCTGACGCTGCCGGGCCATTTGCCGGTGAACCAGTCGTTCAGGTACTTCTTGTGGGCGGTCTGCTCCTGGCCGAAGCGCTCCGCCAGCCAGGGGTAGTCCAGCCCCCACCCGATATCGTCGTGGCACCGGAGGTAGTTCAGGAACAGGAAGTCACGGGGCAGGGCGCACACCGCCTCCATCTGCCGCTTCAAGAGGGACACGTCCCCGGTGGCCAGGGTGTGCCAGGTGGTGCACATGGTAGTGACGTTGTAGAGCATGTGGCACTCCGGCTTCTCCGGGGTGCCGAAGTAGGGGGCCACCTTGGCCGGCTCCATGACCACCTCGCCCAGCAGCAGCACGCTGGGGCACACCACCTCGCAGGCCATGCGCAGCATCCTCGACAGGGTGTGGACCTGGGGCAGGTTCCGGCAGTTGGTGCCCAGCTCCTTCCAGATGTAGGGGATGGCGTCCAGCCGGATCACGTCGATGCCCCGGTTGGCCAGGAACAGCATGTTCTCCGTCATGTCGGTGAACACCGCCGGGTTGCCGTAATTGAGGTCCCACTGGTAGGGGTAGAAGTTGGTCATGACGATCTGGCCACAGTCGGGCAGTTCGGTAAAACTGCCGGGCGCGGTGGTGGGGAACACCTGGGGCACAGTCTTCTCGAACTCCCGGGGGATGTCCCAGGTGTCGTAGAAGAAGTACCGCTCCCGGTAGCCGGGCTCCCCGGCCCGGGCTTTTTGCGCCCACTCGTGGTCCTCACTGGTGTGGTTCATCACGAAGTCCAGGCAGAGGCTCATGCCGCTCTCACGGCAGGCGTCGGCCAGGGCCTCCAGGTCCGCCATGGTCCCCAGCTCCGGCTGGACCGTGCGGAAGTCCGCCACGGCGTAGCCGCCGTCGCTGCGGCCCTTGGGGCTCTGGAGCAGGGGCATCAGGTGGAGGTAGTTGACCCCGCACTCCCGCAGATAGGGCAGCTTCTCCTCCACCCCCGCCAGCGTCCCCGCGAAGGCGTTGACGTACAGCATCATGCCCAGGAGGTCCCGGCGGCGGTACCAGTCCGGGTCCGCCTCCCGGCGGGCGTCCTGCTCCCGCAGGGCCTCCTTCCGGCCCTCCCAGCTGCGCCGCAGCATATCGATAAAGGCGTCAAAGCCCGCGCCGCCGTAGAGCTCCTGATACAGGGCCTTCAATTCGTCGTAGTGCCGCTCCAGGCGGCGCTGGAACACCGCCGCTCCGGCGGCAGTTTGTTTTGTCTCCGTCATGGTCAACATCCTTTCCGGTGGGTATGCCGGGGGTGTCCGCCCCGGTCAGCGGCGATATTATATCAAAGGAATGGACTGATGTCCAGTCCTTTCCGCGCATTGGGGGCTGGGGGGGCGGCAGCCCCCCCAATGCAAATCAAAAGGGGCCTCCGGCCCCTTTCACCTCTTTATCTTGTCGCAGCTTCGCCGCGCACCCCTGGGTTACTTTTCCCTTGCAGGAAAAGTAACCAAAAGTGCACTTAAGGGGGCTCGCGCCCCCTTAAGAATCCCTGCTGTTTGGGAAGGACGTTAGGGGCAGTTGGATGGTAGAACTAGGGGCCAGGGAAAGCTTTCATCGAGGGTGCCTCATTGTTTTTTCTTAGTCTTACTGCTGGTTGCTCCGTTCCACTACGCAATTGAGGGCACGGTTCTTGTCGAGTCCGTTTACGGGAATCTGTCCTGTGCGTAGTAGAACGGAGCAGAACGCAGTACGACACAGGCCGAATACGGAAATCTATCAATTGCGTAGTGGAACGGAGCAACCAGCAGTTGGACAAGAACAAAACCGACCAACGCACCCAATGCGCCCCTGCACCAGCGCTTCACTGTTCTTGGGGGACATATTACGGTAGCCGCAATGCCTTATACACGGGACCCGGTTCGGTTTAGACAAAACCAGCCAAAGGGCAAGCGCAAAACTAAACAAAATAATAAGGAAAGATTCTCAAGAAAACCATTCCTGGTTTTCTTGAGCGTGCTTTTGGTTACTTTTCCCACGGGGGAAAAGTAACCCAGGGGCGCACCCCGCCCGGGGGTGCCTACTGACCCGGTGGGGGCGGAGCCCCCACACCCCCACAGCCAGGGGACCGGGAGAGCGCCTCCCGGTCCCCAAAATATTAAATGTACTGCTGCTTCTCCACGTCAATGACCCCGCGGGTGGTCAGCCGCAAGGTGGGTATCACCGGCAGGGACATGAAGCTCAGCGTCATAAACGGGTCGATCTCCCGGCTGACGCCCAGGGCGAAGGCGGCAGCCTTCGCGTCCTCCAGCGCCCGGTTTACGTTTTCCAGGGTGTCGTCGCTCATAAGCCCCGCCACGGGCAGCGCCACCTCGCCGGTGACCTGCCCGCCATCCATGACCACGATGCCGCCCCGGTTCTCCACCACCCGGTTGACGGCGGCGGCGATATCCTCCTCATTGGCCCCCACGGCGATGATGTTGTGGGAGTCGTGGGACACGCTGGTGGCCACCGCGCCCCGCTTCAGGCCGTAGCCCTGGAGATAGCCGATGCCGATGTGGCGGGTGTTCTTGTGCCGCTCCACCACGGCGATCTTGAGGATGTCCCACTCCGGGTCGATGTGGTCCGAGTAGCCCTGGTCGGTGGTGACCAGCTCCCCCGGCACCATGCCGATGATGCCCCTGGGCCGCCGCTCGGCAAAGTCCCGGGCGGTCAGGTGGGACACGTGGAAAGTCTCGTGGGCCCGCTTCACCAGGTAGGGGTCCACCGCCGGGGCGGGGAAGTCCCGGACGGCCTTGCCGTCATAGAATTCCACGCCCTTCTTGAACACCTGGAGGATGTTGAAGTCCTCGAAGTTGTCAATGACAACGAAGTCCGCCAGATATCCCGGCGCGATGGCGCCCCGATTGTTCAGCAGGAAATACCGGGCCGCGTGGTGGCAGGCCACCCGCACCGCCAGAATGGGGTCCACGCCCCGGCGGATGGCCTCCCGGACGTTGTAGTCGATGTGGCCCTTCTCCAGCAGGTCGCTGGGGTGCTTGTCGTCGCAGCAGAACATGCACCGCTCGGCGTACTGCTCGGTGAGCAGGGGCAGCAGGGCCTCCAGGTTGTGGGCGGCGGTGCCCTCCCGGATCATGATGAACTGGCCCCGCTCCAGCTTGGCAATGGCGTCCGCCGGGTCGAAGCACTCGTGGTCGGAGTAGACCCCGGCGGCCACGTAGGCGTTCAGGTCGTTGTCCAGCAGCCCCGGCGCGTGGCCGTCGATCTTCTTGTGATGGGCCTGGGCGGCCACGATTTTCTCGATGACCATAGGGTCGGCGCCGATAACGCCGGGGTAGTTCATCATCTCCGCCAGCCCCTGGACCCGCGGGTGGTCGTAGAAGGAGTCAATGCTGCGGTAGTCCAGCACCGCGCCGCTCTCGTCCATGGGCGTGGCGGGGACGCAGGAGGGCAGCATGAACCTCACGTCCACCGGCAGGCCCTCGGTGGCCTGGAGCATGTACTCGATGCCGTCGGCGCCCATGACGTTGGCGATCTCATGGGGGTCGGTGATGACGGTGGTGGTGCCGTGGGGCAGCACCGCCTTGGCGAACTCCCTGGGAGAAACCATGGCGCTCTCCAGGTGGATGTGGGCGTCGATGAAGCCGGGGAGGACGATCCTGCCGGATACGTCCACCTCGGTGAGGCCGTCGTACCGGCCCATGCCCACGATGAGGCCCTCCGCCACGGCGATGTCGCCCTGGCAGAGGCGGCTGGAGAAAACGTTCACATACGTGGCGTTTTTCAGCACCAGGTCGGCTTTTTCCCGGCCTGCGGCCACCTCGATGATGCGGAGCTTTTTATTTAGCTTGCGGTTGATCCGTCCGGTGTAGCTCTCCGTACCCATAGACATTTTCCTCCTTTTCCCCCATAGATAAAAGGGTATTTTTGTTAGTATATCACAAAAATGGGGCGATGTCTATACCAAAATCGAAAGGGGCCTCCGGCCCCTACCGGGCTTGGTAGGGACCTCCGGTCCCTGCTGACCCTGGGTTACTTTTTGTGCAAACAAAAAGTAACCAAAAAATTGCTTAAGGGGCTGGGGCCCCTTAAGAATCCCCGGGGAGGACGGTTAAGGGCAGATGGATGGTGGAACTAGGGGCCAGGGAAAGCTTTCATCGGTACTGCTGTTTTTTTGCCTTATTCTTACTGCTGGTTGCTCCGTTCCACTACGCAATTGATAGCGCGGTTCTGTTCGGGTGCGTGACGAAACATTTGTCCTGTGCGTAGTGGAACGGAGCAGGACGCAGTCGGACACGGGCCGTATACAGAAAACTATCAATTGCGTAGTGGAACGGAGCAACCAGCAGTAGGTCAATAAAAACGACCAACGCACCAAATGAGTCCGTGCACCAGCGCTTTAATCTCCTTGAGGACATACTATGGTAGCCGCAGGATCCCATACACGGCCCCCGGTTCGGTTTAGACCAGACCAGCCACAGGGGGAGCGCAAAACCAAACAAAAAAATAAGGAAAGATTCTCAAGAAAACCATTCCTGGTTTTCTTGAGCGTGCTTTTGGTTACTTTTCCCACGGGGGAAAAGTAACCAGGGGCCGCACCCCGCCTGGGGGTGCAAAAAAGTTACGAGGGGGCGGAGCCCCCTCGCACCTATCCCAGTTTACTGAGAATGCGTATCATGCTGCGGGCCGCCGCCTGCAGCTCTTCCTCTTCCTCCGGCGTGATATGGTCGTTCAGACTGGTGTACAGACGCTTCAGCATCTCCTCCCGCCACTGGTCCAGGAACGCCCCGCCCGCCTCCGTGAGGCGGACATAGATGCGGGTGCGGTTCTCGGTGTCGTGGAGCCGCTCTACATACCCCTCGTCTACCAGCACCGCCACCGCCCGGGTGGCCTGCTCCTTGGACGACGAGATGTACTCCGCGATCTGCGACATCCGCAGCGTGCCGCGGAGCCCCAGAGACGTCAGGATGATGATGTGCGTCTTGGTCAGGCCGTACTGCTTCAGATTCGCCGAGCTCATCACCTGTTTGTAGAGCAACGGCAGCGCCATCAGAAGCGGTACATCACATAGGGTCTCGTTTTCTCTCTCCATCACGGGCACCTCCCGGTCGTTGTGGACACATCATATCATGTCCGCCGCCGGAAGTCAAGAATGATTCGACAATTTATCAATAGTTGACAAATAGCAATAATTGATTTATAATAATATCAAACGGCCGCGCCAGGAGAGGAGGGAAGAAGATGGGACCGGATATGATCCCCGGCTCACGCGCCTGTCCGGCTCCGGCGTCCCGCGGACGCCCGGAGCATCGCCCGGCGGTCCCTTTGGGGACCGGCACCGCCAAAAAGGAGGTCATCTATGCCCCATCGTTTTCGCCACCGCTATCCGGAACACGGCCGCCGCCTGCCTACGGCAGGGGAGTCCTACCTGTGCCTGGGCCTCGTGGCCGGGCTCATCCTGGGGTGTACCCTGTTGGGCGCGCCCATCCAGTTCGGTATCGTCCTGGCCACCGCCGCCGCCTTCCTCATGTCCCTGCGCCTGGGGTTCACCTGGAAGGAGCTGGAGGAGGCCATCTGTGAGCGCATCGGCAAGCTGTGCAGCACCATGCTCATCATGTGGATGATCGGCTTCCTGCTGGGGGCCATGCTGTACAGCGGCCTGCTGCCTATGCTGGTCTACTACGGCTTCCAGATCATCAGCCCCCACCGGCTCTACCTCAGCGCCCTGCTGGTCTGTATGCTCATGTCCACCATGACCGGCTCCAGCTGGTCCGCCGCCGGCACCGCCGGCGTGGCCTGCATGGCCCTGGCCCACGGACACGGGGCCAACCTGGGCATCATGGCCGGGGCCGTGGTGGCCGGGTCCGTGTTCGGGGACAAGATCTCCCCCATGTCCGAGACCACCAACCTGGCCCCCGCCTGCGCGGGCACAGACCTGTGGAGCCACATCCGCAGCCAGCTCTGGACCACCGTCCCCGCCGTGGTGCTGGCGGCGGTGCTGTTCGCCGTGCTGGGCCTGGACCTCCGCACCAGCGGGGGCGCCCTGCCCCAGACCGCCGTCACCATCATGGAGCAGCTGGACGCCCTCTTCCACTGGAACCTGATCCTGCTGCTGCCCATCGCGGTGCTGCTGGTGATGGCCCTGCTGAAGAAGCCGGTGGTGCCCACCATGTTTATCTGCGGCGTGCTGAACATCATCCTGGGCCGCATTATCCAGGGCTACGACCTGTCCATCGGCTTCACCGCCGCCGTCACCGGCTTCACCGCCAGCTCCATCACCCCGGCGGGCATGGTGCTGGACGACAAGGTGGCCTATATCCTCAACCGGGGCGGCATGACCGGGATGGTGTCCGTCATCCTCATCTGCTTCTGCGGCTTCTCCATGACCACGGTCCTCACCCAGACCGGCTTCCTGGAGAAGGCCATCGAGCCCATGGTCCGCAACCTGAACACCCGCTGGAAGGCCATGCTCTCGGCGGAGGTGGCCACCTTCCTGGTGCTGTCCATCGGCGGCATCTCCTACGTCAGCTCCGTGTTCGTGGGCGAGGCGTGGCGGAAGCCCTTCCTCCGCAACGGCATGGGCAAGCCCTGCCTGTCCCGGACCCTGGAGGACGTGGGCACCTGCTGCTCCAGCGTGATCCCCTGGTGCTCCTCGGCGGTGTTCTTCGCCACGACGTTGGATGTGCCGGTGTGGGGCAGCGGCGGCTTCGCGCCCTATACGGTGCTGCCCTTCGTCTGTCCGCTGGTGGCCCTGCTGCTGGCCATCACCGGGGTGGGCATCAGCCGCATCTCCCCGGAGGAGCAGGCCAAGGCCCTGGCCCAGGTGGAGGAGGAGATCCGGGAGGAGGAGATCGAGTCCTTCATCGAATAACCGGTTCGCATAACTGCATCCGAATCCAAAGGCGGGGGCGTCCTTTTGACGCCCCCGCCTTGATGCTGCCCCAAAGGCTGCAAGCTCTGTTCAGTAAAAAAATTTGCAGTGTACCTTCCTGTGAGCCTGAACCAGAGCCCATTTAGCTGCGATATCGGAACAGTGGGAAACTTGCTAGCAAATCATGTTAGCATTTCTGCGCTTACATGACGGAGGGATGCAGGCTGTATAACGCCCGCCGAAAACTTTCGTTTTCGGCGGGCGTTATATGATCTCTACCCACAATGCACTGCAATGCCTGCGGGAAACGGGACCGATCCTTGACCGCTGTGCAGTCCCTGCCAGATCCGCGCGCTATGATATTCTTTTCCCCGCGCCAGCCCGATCTCTCCGGGACAGACTCACTTCCGCACATAGATGTGCAGCAGCACCACCTCGTTGGGCTGCACGGTCTGCGTCAGATGCAGCGCGCCGGCGCGGGTCTGGTGGGTGGACATGGTCAGGCGCGGGTAGCAGGTCTGGCGGAGATAGCGGATGTCGTGGGGCTTCAGGTCCTGCTCAAACTGCAGCTTCTGCCATTCACCCAGGATGCTGCCCTCACTCTCGGCGATGCTCCTGGCCTTCACGGAGCAGACGGCGTTCCGGGGCATATTCTCCATGGTGAAGGAGAGCTCCAGGGGGTCCATATCCTCAAAAATCTCCTCCAGCCGCCCCGGCTCGAAGGAGCTCTCCGAGCGCATATAGTAGCTGCTGTTGAAGTGCTTCTGGTTGGAGCAGAGGATATAGAGGCTCCCGTCCTGGGCGCGGGTGACCACGTAATTCTCCCCACGCGTCACCAGCCAGGGGCCAAGATTCTCATGGATGAACTCGGTGGAAAAGCTGTATAGGGAAACGCCGATCTTGATATCGCTCATTGCTGTTTACCGTCCTTTCTCAGACCGCTTGCCGGGTCTCGGTCACATCGCTGTCCAGGGTCAGATACTGTCCGAAGTAACCGGTGTAGGGCACCCGGTGCTTCATGTACACGTTGAGGCTGTGCTCGCCGGGGGCGATGCCGCCGCTCTGACGCACGAAGACGGTGGCCGGGTCCCGGACGAACCAGTACTCCTTGAAGCACTCCGGCAGTTCGGAGAGCAGAAAGTCCTTGCCATTGAGGCGGAAGGTGACCTGTCCCGCCGGGATCTCCTGCCCGTCCACCTTGAACCGCAGGTCCTCGATGCAGCTGAGGAACGCGCCGCGGTAGGACGGGTACTTGATCTTGAACTGGTAGCCGATGGTCACATCACCCACGGTCACATTCTGAATGTCATCCTTGCAGATCAGAATTTTGTTGTACGCTTGAAAATCCATGGAAAATGCCTCCTGTTAAAGTTTGACAGACTGGTGGGTCCGGGCGGACTGGCGGACAGCGTCCATGATGCAGAGCACGTTCCGCACCTCGGGCAGCATCACCGCGTACTCCTCCAGGCCCTTGCGGGCGTTGATGTAGTTGACGAAGAAGTCCCGGTGCTCGGTGTGGACCTCCGGCAGCGGCTCCTCATACAGCAGGCCGGGCTCCGGCTCGCCGAAGCTGCGGGTGGGACCGGCGCTGGTCATGGTCAGCCGGCCGGGCACGCTCTGGAGCAGATGGGTGGTCCGGACGATCTTTCCCTCGGTGTTGCCCTGGGCCCGGAAGGTGCCGTCGATGACGGCGCTGCCGGTGGTGCCGCCGGTGAACCAGGCCCGCTTGGGGGTCAGGTAGTAGGTGCCCAGCTCGATCTCCGCGGTGACGCCGTTCTCATACTCAAAGAGGATCTTGAAGTAGTCGTCCACGTTGGCGTTGATGACGTTCTTCATGTCGGCGTACACGGAAACCGGCCTGCTGTCCACCATCTGGATGATCTGGTCGATGAGATGGACGCCCCAGTCGTAGAGCATCCCGCCGCCCAGCTCCGGGTAGACATGCCAGTCGTGCATGTTGCCGTTGAAGCCGTAGAGCTGGGACTTGATGAGGTACACGTCCCCCAGCAGCTTCCGGTCGTAGACCTCCTTCATGGTGCGGTAGTCCACGTCCCAGCGGCGCTGCTGGTGGATGGTCATGTGGACGCCCGCCTTCTCCACGGCTTCCACCATCTTGTCGAACTCCGCCACCGTCATGGCGGCGGGCTTCTCGCAGATGATCTGCTTTCCGGCGGCGGCGCACTTCTCCACCATCTCCAGGTGGAGGGTGTTGGGCACCGAGATGATGACGGTGTCCACGTCGGACCTGGCCAGCAGCTCGTCGGCGCTGGTGTAGGTCTCCACGCCCTCGGGCGCGTCGGCCAGCTGCCGGGGGTCGGTGTCGCACACCGAGACCAGCTCGATCTCCTCCAGCCGCGCCATCATGTTGGCGTGCTCGTGGCCCATGAAGCCGAAGCCGATGATCCCCATCTTGATCATGTTAAAACACCTCTTGCTTTTGCTGAAATCGCTGTTTATTGATTTTTCGTATCTTTCCAGAATTCCGCGATGTTGCGGAACATGGTGGTGGTCTCCCACAGGCTGTGCCGGGCCAGGATCTGGGCGAAGGTCAGGTCGGCGGGCTTTCCGTGGTGGGGCTTCACCACCGTCTTCCCATTTTCAAAGGAGGCCCCGGTCCAGAAGGTGACCCTGGTCTCGTACCCGTCGGGCAGCAGCCGGTAGTAGCACAGCTCGGTGACGTACAGCGGTTCCGCGTCCGGCTGGTGGAGGGGGTGGCAGAAGGTGTTAGCCCCGGTGAGGCCGATGCACTCCTTGTCTTTGGAGCCCACGTTCAGTCCCACCTTCTCGGGGGTCATGCCCTCGAAGAACTGGATCAGGCTGAAGCCGTTGCCCACGTCCTCGATGGCGCAGTCCGCGTAGTGCCGCAGGTGGGCGCCGGGGCACCAGATCTTGTAGTACAGGTCCTTGGGCGGGTTGAAGTTCTCGATGAAGTGGCTCACCATTTCGGCGGTGACGCCCTTGCTGGTGATGGTGGCGGTGGCGAAGCCCACGCCATTGGGGAGCACACAGTATCCGGTGCGCACCGGGCAGCAGCCGGGCACGTCCATGTTGGCGGCGTAGTCCTCGATGAGGAACGCCTGATCCGGGTCCATGGGGCAGCCGGACTCCACGGCGATGAGGTCCCGCTCCTCCGGCATCACCAGGCCCATGTAATAATATTTGGCGTAGGGGGACTTCCGCTCCTCCTCCGTCAGGTCGGAGGTAAGGGCGTACACCTCGCCGTAGTGTTCCCGGTCCGGCTTGAACAGCTTGCAGTCCTTGGGGAACAGGATAGGCTTCTCCCTGTCAAAGGGAATATCCCATTTCCAGTCGTCTGCGGTGATGATCTTCATGCTTCCTGCTTCCTTTCTTTCTTGATGTGCGGGGCGTCCCGCAGGGTGAGGAGCGGCCGCGCTATTTCCCGGCCAGCCGCTTCAGCAGCCACCGCTGGAAAGCGTCCACGCCGGCCAGCATGGCGGCGCCGATCTCAAAGGGCAGCGTGCCGATCCCGGAGAGCCCTTTCTCCGCCATGACGGTGAGCCCGATGGCCCAGCCGCAGAGCCACGACGGGGTGTAGATCCATCTGGGGAAAGCGCCGCCGATGAGGACCGCCGCGCCGCCCAGGGCGAACAGGGTCAGGTACAGCTCCACGTCCGGGGCAAGCGGCAGGACCTCCATGACCCACATGGCCAGCACCGCCCACAGGTCCCCCAGCCAGAACCCGGCAATGATGGGGACCGCGTCCCGCCGCCGGTTGCCGTTGGCCACGTACACGGCGGCGCAGATCAGGGCCACGGAGCCCACGCTGACGCCGATGTAGGGGCTCAGCACCGCCCAGACGGGCGGAAGGAGGGCGATACCGAGGGCGAGGGTCAGCGTCCGGATCGCCGCTTCCTTCTTCTCACTCATGCGCTCAGGCGTTGGCGGCGTTCAGGTAGGCGGCGATGTTCTCGCCCGCCATGCGTCCGGTGTTCAGGCAGTAGCCCATGGAGTTGCCGGGCAGCAGGAACATATAGCTGTCGCCGTAGATGGTGCAGGTGTCGGTCCCGGCGGCGTACAGGCCGGGGATGACGTCGAAGTCCTGGGTCATGACCTCCGTGCGGTAGTTGATCTTGATGCCGCCCAGGGTGCCGTAGGCGCCGGGGAAGAACTTGCCCGCGTAGAAGGGGGCCTTGCGGATGGGCTTCATGTACTCGTGGCGCTTGCCGAACTGGGCGTCGTAGGTGTCGCAGTAGTGGTTGTACTGCTCCACGGTCTTCAGGAAGGTGTCCACCTGGATACCGGCCTTCTCCGCCAGCTCCTCCAGGGTGTCCGCCTTGAAGACGTACTGGCTCCCGGCGGCGATACCCTTCTCCAGGCCCTCGTCGAAGCCCTTCAGGTCGCTGACGTTCAGCACCATGCTCTGCACGTCCACGCCCCGGTCCACATACAGCTGCTTGGCGGCGTCGTCCAGGACCATGACGCCGCAGCGGCCCTTCTGGATGTTGACGGCGTTGGCGGCGTAGGTGCTGTTCTCGAACAGGTCCTCGTTGAAGAACCGCTCGCCCTGGAGGTTCACCAGCAGGTTGGGCTGGTGGAAGGCGGCCCGGACCGTGTCGTTGAGGTACCGGGTAGGCAGCATCACCGTCAGCTCCATCTGGATGTCGGTGGAGGCGGCCCCGGCCTCCTTGGCCATGCGGATGCCGTCGCCCACCAGGCCGGGGATCTGGAAGCCGAAGAAGTCCTGGTTGTACACGTAGCCGGTCTGCTCCCGGACCATCTGGGCGTCCCCGCCGAAGCCGCCGGTGGCGATGACGGCGGCCTTGCAGCCGATGGTGACAGTCTCGCCGTCCTTGGTTTTGGCCACCACTCCGGCCACCTTGCCGTCCTCCATCACCAGGCTCTGTCCGGCCGTCTCCATCATAAACTGGACCCCCAGGGCCTTGGCCCGCTCCGTCATCCGCAGGATCATGGTGCGGCCCGCGCCGGGGCCGGGCTTGCCGTTGCCCGGCATGACGATGTGCCAGGTGGCCTCGGAGCCGGGGAAGTAGCGGGAGGCCTGGTAGAACTGGACGCCCATGTCCTCCAGCCAGCGGATGGTGTCGGCGGACTTCTCGAAGTAGGTCTTCACCAGGTTGGCGTCCACCCGCCAGTGGGTGTAGTTCATAAACATCTCAAAGGCCTTCTCCACAGACACGGTGGACAGCTGCCGGCGCTGCACGTCGGTGTTCAGGCCCAGGGGGCCCATCCCCGCGTTGGCGCCGCCGCCGGTGCGCTTGGACTTTTCCAGAGCGATGACGGACAGGCCAGCCTCGGCGGCGGAGATCGCGGCGGCCAGCCCCGCGGGGCCGCAGGCCACAACGGCTACATCTGCGCTTAACTTTTCCATGGATATCCTCCTTATAGTCATTTCTGCTTTTCATGGCGCGCCGGGGCGCGGTCTGTCCCCGGCGCTTTGGCTTCAAACGGGAAACCGGCGGCGGTCACCGATGCTCGAACCAGTCGAAGCTGGCGGCGTTGTCCACGTTCTCCCCGTTGCCGGAGGCGAACACGCCAATCATGGTGCCCACCATGCAGCCCACCTTCTCCGGGTTGATCCCGGCGGCGTCCGCCACAAAAACACCTGGAGCGATTGCGCCGCAACCGCTCCAGGTGTTTCTTCTGTTTTGTCTTCGATTTTAATGCGCCGGAACCGCTGCAATCACAGCGTTTTTGATGCCCGGAGGCACAGAGCCGCGGCGCGCCGGATGCCTGTATGGCACCGGGGGAGGGCTCCGCTCCGGCGGATCAGGAAAAGCCGCACCGCCTGGGCGAAAGCTCCTCTCGCCGGACAAGGCAATCAGCCCCCGCCGTAGAACTCCAGGAACCGCCGGGTCTCGGGCCGCTCCGGGCTAAACAGCACCCGCGCCGCCGGCCCCTGCTCCCACAGCTGGCCCCGGAAGAAGAACAGGGCGTCCCCCGCCATGCGCCGGGCCTGCTGGAGGTCGTGGGTGATGAGCAGCACCGCGCAGCCGGTCTCCCGGCAGTAGGACTGGATGAGCCCCTCCGAGAGGATGGCGGACTCCATGTCCATGGACGCCGTGGGCTCGTCCAGGATCAGCAGCTCACAGGGCCGGGACAGCACCCGGGCCAGGGCCATTTTTGCCGTCTCGCCGCCGGAGAGGCCGGTGGCCCGCTGCCGGGCCAGGTGTCCGATTTGCAGGGCCTCCATCAGAGCCTCCGCCCGCTCCGGCCCGCCGCCGGAGAGCAGGATATTGGCCCGGGTGGTCATGCGGAAGGCGTAGCTCTTCTGGGGCATATAGCCCACCTTCACCGAGGGGGGCAGGGCACGGCCGCCGCCGTCCGGGGGCAGCACCCCGGCCAGGAGCCGGGCAAAGGTGGATTTACCACTGCCGTTGGCCCCCACCACGGCGCAGATTCGTCCGGGGGCCAGCTCCAGGGCCGGGGCCTGCAGCACGGTCCGGCCGCCGAAGGTCTTGGCGCAGGCGTTGGTTTTCACCGGCTCAGCCTCCTTTGCAGCAGGGACACCGCGATGTTGACCAGCAGGGAGACGGCCATGAGGATCATCCCCAGGGCCACGCCCAGGGAGAAGTCGCCCCGGTTGGTGTACTGCATGATGGCGGTGGTCATCACGTTGGTCTTCCAGGCGATGGCGCCGCCCACCATGGACACCGCCCCCACCTCCGCGATGGCCCGGGCGAAGGCCAGCAGGTAGGTGGAGAAGATGGGGTACACGCACTCGTTGGCCAGCAGCAGGAAGGTCTTTCCCGCCCCCAGCCCCAGCCCCCGGGCGGTCTCCCGCACCGGCTGGGCCACGCCGGAGACAAAGGTCTCCAGGTTCCCCACCACCAGGGGGGTGATGAGCAGCACCTGGGCCAGCACCATGATGTCCACGGTGAAGAGCAGCTTCCACTTCCCGAAGGGCCCCACCCCGGAGAACAGCATGTACAGCAGCAGGCCGCAGACCACCGGGGGCATCCCCATGAGGGTGCGGTTCACCACCACCAGCGCCTGCCGCCCCCGGAAGCGGGCCGAGCCCAGCCACAGGCCCAGGGGTACGCCGATAAGCAGGGCAATCAGGGAGCTGGACAGGCTCATTCTGGCGGTCACCCACAGGATATTCTTCAGCTCCCGGTCCCCGCTGAGGATCAGCGCCAGGGCCTTTTGCAGCGACGTCCGCATCGAATCCCACCCCTTTCACAAAAAATCCGGGACAGAGCGGATGCTCTGCCCCGGACTTCACCGTGTCAAAAAAGCCTCGCAGAGTTTCGCGCCGCGCACGGCGCGAAAGAAAGTGAAATCTGTTTTTTCCGGCGGCGTGTACGTCGGAAAAACACTTTGCGCGTAGCGTGCGTCGAACTTGTGCGCCTTTGGCGCTCAAGTGAGGCGCGTAGCGAAGCGGATCCTCTTGTCGGAAAAGGCCGAAGGCCTTTTTCGACAGGATGTTAGTCCATGATACCACCGTTGGCCTGGAAGGTCAAGAAGGTGGCTTTATCCGTCAGGATGTAGGCGTGCATCTCCTCGGCCATCACCAGGCAGGCGCCCATGCCCGCGTTGGCGGAGGTGTACCAGTCGGTGTAGTCCGCGAAGCTCTCCGCCTCGGCGGTGATGCCCAGGTCCTCCGGCCACAGGGCCAGCTCCTTGGTGTGGGTGCCGGAGCCGTCGCCGCGGGAGATGAACGGGTACTTGCCGTCCGCGATGGCGGCGAAGGCGTCCAGGACGCTCTCACAGTCCTTCACACCGGCGGGGTCATCGGAGGGTCCGCAGAGGACGAAGTAGTTGTAGAGGAAGCTGAGCCGCTCGCTGTCAAAGCCGTCCAGCACGTAGGAGAACCCGTCGGCCACGAACTGCTCCTCCTGACTCTTGGCGTGGACCAGGATCAGGTCGGCGTTGCCGTACTTGGCGGCGGCGATGGCCTTGCCGGTACCGGCGGACTGGACCTCCACGGTGTAGCCGTACTCATCCTCGAACACGGGCAGGATGGCGCCCAGCAGGCCGGAGTCGTTGACGGACGTGGTGGTGGAGAGGCGGATGGTCTTGGTCTCGTCGGTGGCCGCGGCGATCTCCCCCTCGTACCGGGGCGCGCCGTCCAGCAGATAGAACAGGCTGTCGCCGTACTCCTCCTGACCGTAGGCCACGGCCAGATCCAGGCCCTCGGACAGCATCCACTGGATCAGGGCCTCGGCCCCGGCGGTGTTGACGGCCACGCCGTCCACCGCGTTGCCGTCCTCATCGGTGAAGGGGGCCTCCGGGTTCACGGCCAGCAGGGTGTAGGTGTTGATCATGTTGTCGTCCGCTTCCTTGAGGATCACGGTATCCACGGCGGGCGTTTGCTCCTCCGGGGCGGGCTGGGCGTCCTCGCCGCTGTTCCCGGCGTCGCTGCCGCCGTTATTGCCGCTGTTGTTGGCCTGGGCGTCATTGCCGCCGTTGTTGGCGCCGTCAGACGTCTGGGCATCGCTGCCGCCGCTGTTAGCTCTGTTGTTCGCGGCGCTGTTGCCGCCGCCGCAGCCGGCCAGCAGGCACAGCACCAGACTGGCGGCCAGGACCCACGCAAGTACCTTTTTCATATGTGTTCGTTCCTCCATGTTTGAAAAATATAAAACAAGCCCCACCCAGAACACAGCCGGAGGGGAAATGATCCCCCGGCCCTTCCCAGGAAAGAGGCTCGTCCACCGCTTTCGTCCGTGTGCAGTTCTGTGTGGCGCTCATTTTCTCCTTGCGGCCGCGCCGCGGTCCCGGTCCTGTCCAGCTCCGCGGGCGGAATTGACGCCGATTTCTATTGCGTTTTTTCCCGGGGGGAGTTATAATGAAACCAACAAATCCGCCGGGAGGCGCCGCGGGGGAATTTATACACATCCCACAAGGGACGCCCGCCGGACGGCGGCGCCGGTTCCCCCTGCGCTTTTGTCCATTATACTCCCCGCCGCTGTGAAATGCAAGTCCATATTATGACCATTCTGACAAGGAAGTGATGTTGCCGTGCTCACTGTCAAAACGCCGGAGGAGGCCCTGGCCGTCATCCGGGAGGCCTTCCCGCCCTGTCCCCGCCCCGAAACCGTGGAGTTGGAGGCCGCCATGGGCCGGGTGCTTTTTGCCCCGGTGACCGCCTCGGAATATGTCCCCGGCTTTGACCGCTCCACCGTGGACGGCTATGCGGTCCGCTCCGCCGACACCTTCGGCTGCTCTGACGCGATCCCCGCCATTCTCACCGTTCAGGGCGAGATCGCCATGGGGGAGGGGGCCGGCGCGGCCCTGGCCCCCGGCTGCTGCGCGGCGGTGCCCACCGGCGGGGCCATCCCGGAGGGAGCCGACGCGGCGGTGATGATCGAGTACACCGAGGACTACGGCGACGGCACCGTGGGCATCTGCAAGAGCGCCGCGCCGGGGACCAACCTGATCTTCAAGGGCGACGACGTGCGCCCCGGCCAGACGGTGCTCCCCGCCGGGCGGCGGCTGACGGCCCAGGATATCGGCGCTCTGGCCGCCATGGGGGTCACGGAGGTGTCCGTGTGCGCCCAGCCTGTGGTGGGTATCCTCTCCACCGGCGACGAGCTGGTGCCGGTGTCCGCCGCCCCCGCCGAGGGCCAGGTCCGGGACGTGAACTCCGCCATGCTCCGGGCCCTGGTGGAGGACGCCGGGGCGAAAGCCGTCTGCTACGGCATCCTCCGGGACGAGGAGGAGCTGCTGTGCGAGACCCTGGGCAAGGCTCTGGCGGAGTGCGACATGGTGCTCATCTCCGGCGGCAGCTCGGTGGGCATGAAGGACGCCACCTGCCGGGTGCTGGCCTCCCGGGGTGACGTGCTCTTCCACGGCATCGCCATGAAGCCCGGCAAACCCACTATTCTGGGCAGGGCCAACGGCAAGCCGGTGTTCGGCCTGCCGGGCCACCCGGTGGCGGCCTTCTTTGTCTCCCAGCTCTTTGTCCGTCCCCTGCTGGACCGGCTCCAGGGCCGGGAACCCCGGGCCTACGCCGTGCCCGCCGTCCTCACCGAGGCGGTCAGCGCCAACCACGGCCGGGCGCAGTATATGGGCGTGTTTCTTTCCGAGGAAAACGGCGTCCGATACGCCCGGCCCATCCGGGGCAAGTCCGGCCTCATTACCACCCTGGCCGGGTCCGACGGCTGGTTCTGCATCCCCCGTGACTGCGAGGGCATGGCCGCCGGGACCGGGATCGACGTGTATCTCTATTCCGCCGGATGATCGGCGGCTTCAAGTTCGTATAAGGAAGTGTCGCTATGTCATTTGAGTATCTGACCAATGTCCCCCTGGACCAGGCCCGGCAGGAGTACCGGGAGTTTCTACGGGCCAGGGGATTCCGGGCGGAGGCGGAGACCGTCCCTGTCCAGGACGCCTGTTCCCGGGTCACCGCCGGGCCGGTCTACGCCCACATCTGCGCCCCCCACTATCCCGCCAGCGCCATGGACGGCATCGCCCTGGACGCCAAGGTCACCTTCGGCGCCAGCGAGACCACCCCGGTCACCCTCCGGCCGGAGGACTTCACCGTGGTGGACACCGGCGACCCCATCCCCGACGGCTGTGACGCGGTGGTGATGATCGAGGACGTGATCCGGCAGGAGGACGGCACCGTCCGCCTGTATGCCCCCGCCGCCCCCTGGCAGCACATCCGCCAGATCGGCGAGGATATCTGCGCGGGGGAGATGATCCTGGCCTCCCACACCACCGTCACCCCCTCCGCCATCGGGGCCATGCTGGCCGCCGGGGTGCTGGAGGTGTCCGTGCTGCGCCGCCCGGTGGTGGGCATCATCCCCACCGGGGACGAGATCGTCCCGCCCACCGCCGACCCCAAGCCCGGCGACATCGTGGAGTTCAACTCCTCCATCTTCTCCGCCATGCTGGACCAGTGGGGGACCGTGCCCAGGACCTTCCCCATCGTGCCGGACAGGAAAGAGGCTATCCGGGCGGCGGTGGAGACCGCCCTGGAGGAGTGCGACATTGTGCTGCTGAACGCCGGGTCCTCCGCCGGGCGGGAGGACTGGTCGGTGTCCGTGATACGGGAGCTGGGGGAGGTGCTGTACCACGGCATCGCCATGAAGCCAGGCAAGCCCGCCATTCTGGGCTGCCGTGGGGCGAAGCCCATCCTGGGCGTGCCCGGCTACCCGGTGTCCGGCATCCTGGCGCTGACCGAGCTGCTGCGGCCCCTCATCGACGACTGGTTCCACGCCGCCCCTGCCCCCGGCGAATACCGGGAGGCCACCTTGGCGAGAGCGGTGGTGTCCGGCCTCAAGTATCAGGAGTTCGTCCGGGTGCGGCTGGGCCAGGTGGGCGGCAAGCTGATGGCCTCCCCCTTGGGCCGGGGCAGCGGCGTGGTGTCCTCCTTTATGAAAGCCGACGGCATCCTGGAGATCCCCCAGGGCACCGAGGGCTACGCCGCCGGGAGCTCTGTCCGGGTGCGGCTGCTGCGCCCAGCGGAGGAGCTGGACCACACCCTGGTGGCCATCGGCAGCCACGACCCCCTGCTGGACGAGGCAACGGATCTACTGCACCTGGCGGACCCCTCCCTGTACATGAGTTCCACCCACGTGGGCTCCATGGGCGGCATCATGGCGGTGCGCCGGGGGGAGACCCACATCGCGGGGGTCCACCTGCTGGACGAGCACGATGGCAGCTACAACACCGCGTTCATCAAGAAGTATTTCCCCAACGGCGGCGTCCGCCTGGTGGAGTGCGTGGGCCGGACCCAGGGCCTGATGCTCCCCGCCGGGAACCCCGGCAATATCCGCACCCTGAAGGACCTGGCCCGGCCCGGTCTGCGGTACGTGAACCGGCAGAAGGGCTCCGGCACCCGCATCCTCATCGACTACCTGTGCAAAAAGGAGGGCATCGATCCCTCCAAGATCTACGGCTACGACCGGGAGGAGTTCACCCACACCTCCGTGGCCGCCCAGATCGCCTCCGGCACCGCCGACGCGGGCATGGGTATCTACTCGGCGGCCCGGCTGTACGGCCTGGACTTCCTGCCCGTCTGCATGGAGCAGTACGATCTGCTGATCCCCGACGCGGCCTTCGATACGCCCATGGTCCGGCGGCTGCTGGAGGTGCTCCAGAGCGACGCTTTCCGGGCCCGGTTGGAGGCCCTGGGGGGCTATCAGGTGGAGCATCCGGGGACAGTGCGGCAGCACTTTTAATACTTTTTCTTGAAAGAAAAGGGGAATCGTAAAGAGAAAAGCGGACCGGGAGGAACGTGACCTATGAAAGACACCCTGGGGCGGGAGATCACCTATCTGCGCATCTCCCTGACCGACCTGTGCAATCTGCGGTGCGTCTACTGTATGCCGCCGGAGGGCACAAAAAAATTACAGCACCGGGACATCCTGTCCTTTGAGGAGATTGAGGAGATCGCCCGGGAGGCGGTGGCCCTGGGGGTGCGGAAGATCCGGCTCACCGGCGGCGAGCCCCTGGTGCGCCGGGGCATGGTGGACCTGTGCCGCAGGCTGCGGACCATCCCGGAGCTGCGGGAGCTGGCCCTCACCACCAACGGCCAGCTGCTGCCGGAGATGGCGGCGGACCTGAAGGCCGCCGGGGTGGACCGGGTGAACATCAGCCTGGACACACTGGACCCGGACAAGTACCGCAACATTACCCGGGGCGGCAGCCTGGAGAGGGCCCTGGCGGGCATTCAGGCGGCGAAGGCCGCGGGCCTCGCGCCCATCAAGCTGAACTGCGTCCTCATCGGCGGGTTCAACGACGACGAAATTCCCGCCCTGGCGGAGCTGACAGTGAATCAGCCGGTGGAGGTGCGGTTCATCGAGCTCATGCCCATCGGCGACGCGGAGGAATTCGGCCCCGAGGCGTACCTGCCCTGCGAGGCGGTGCTGGAGCGGCTGCCCGATCTTGTCCCCGCCGGGGACAACGGCGGCGTGGCGGAGCGGTACCGCCTGCCGGGGGCGGCAGGGACGGTGGGGCTCATCCGGCCCCTGAGCCATTGCTTCTGCAATCGTTGCGACCGGCTGCGGCTCACCGCGGACGGCCAGCTGAAGCCCTGCCTCCACTCCCGGGAGGAGATCCCCCTCCGGGGCCTCCACGGCGAGGCCCTGCGGCGGCAGCTGGAGCGGGCCATCCTCCACAAGCCCGCCCAGCACGGGGAGCTGTCCTCCGCCTCCCGCTCCGAGTCCGCCCGGGACATGAACCAGATCGGCGGCTGATGGAGCGGCGGTATGCGGAGCTCTGGGCGGTCCCTCTCGCCCGGCTGGAGGCGCACTTTGCGGGGGAGGGCGTCTGTACCAGGCAGGGGCGCTACCGCTGCGGCAACTGCGCCGTCCGTCTGGAGGCCCTGCCCGACCGGAAGGTGGGGACTATGACCTTTCCCCAGACCCGTGTGGAGATGGCAGGGGAGGGGGAGGAGCTGGAGGCCCTGCGGCGGCGGTTCCTGCTGCGCTTCGCCTCTGCTGGAGGATAAATAAAAAAACGCGGCTGACAGGCCAAAAACCTGTCAGCCGCGTTTTCTCATATGGAGCGGTACTTACTCGGCACCGTAGGTGTGGGCCATGACGTCCGCCATGACCTCCCGGCGGCAGTCGGCGCAGAGGGCGTCCGGCTCATGGCCGGACTTCCTGGCGGCGTAAGCCAATTCCTCCGGAGTGCCGATGACCTTGCCGCAGCGCTCACAGCGGACCAGCCGGAAGGTCTTGCCCCAGATGGTCCGGGTGTCCGCCGTCTCGACGATCTCGATGGCCCCGGTGGGGCAGACGCTGGCGCAGCTGCCGCAGCCCACGCAGACGGAACTGGGCTCGTGGTAGGGCGTGGCGATCTCCTTGGTGACGCCACGGTTCACCGTGGAGATGGATCCCACGGAGAGCTCGCCGCAGGCCTTCACGCACAGGCCGCAGAGCACACATCTGCTGCCGTCCACCTTGACAAACCGGTCGATCTCCGGCGCGTTGTACTTCTCGCACAGGGCCTTGATCTCCGGGCTGGCGGGGGCCCGCTTCTCCAGCAGGCGGAGGATCATCCCCCGCTGACGGCGGACCTTCTCGCTGTCGGTGTAGACCTCGCACTCGTGCTCCACGGGGTACACGCAGGACACCACGATCTTGCCCCGGCCCCGCTCCACCACCTCCACGATGCAGAGGCGGCAGCAGCCCTGACCGGC
>CANQCS010000032.1 GCA_947589745.1 uncultured Oscillospiraceae bacterium | reverse complement strand
AAAGGCGACCGCTTGTCAGCACTCTTTCATTCCTATTTGTGCCGACAGCTTTGCGGTCGGCATGGTGATTACTATGAAACAGAACCTACCGTTACTTTCCATTGTGATCCCAGTTTACAACTCTGAGCAGTATTTGCCGGCGGCCTTGGATTCTGTCGTGCAGCAGACGTATCAGAATCTGGAAATCATTCTCGTAAACAATGGATCCAACGGGAATGTGAGGGAGATTTTTGCTGATTTCAAAGAGGCGTATCCGGATTTAAAGTGGAAAATCGTAAACTTTGAAGAAAACCAGGGATTGTTTCACGCAAGACTGGCTGGATGGAAAGCCATGTCCGGGGAATACTTCACTTCGATGGACAGTGATGATGTAGTTTCAGTTGACTATTACTATCAACTGATAACCCATGCAGTCGCCACGAATTCCGATATCGTGATGGCAGAGTATGTAAACGACTTTGAGGATGGGGGAATGAAGCACTATGCGCTCAACCCGATGGAACTGACGGACATCTGTTGGGAAAACGGCGACGCGCTGAAGCATTTTTTTGAATTCCACGGCGGCTGCTTCAACCTCCATGCGGTGTGGTGCAAGGTCTACCACAGATCTATATTTGAAAAAGCCCTTGAGCACCTGGAGATGGTAAAGCCCAAAATCGTATTGAGCGAGGATATCTTATACTCTACGGTTTTCTTCGCTTTTTCCAGAAAAGTCACCAATATTCATCATGTTTATTATTATCACGCAGTCCGGAAAAATGCAGAATCATTCAATATTGGGGCAAATACGGATAAAATTACAAATGGCTTCAAGGACCAATATGCGGTCTTTGAAGAGATTAAGAGTTTCCTAATTAGGATTGGATTCTTTAGTGAATTCGAAGAAAACTACAATAAATATAGATTGGGATTAATTTCTCTTATTTTCTCAAATTTGAAGATTAGCTTACTTCCGGGATGGAAAAAGGCTCAAATTGAAGATAAGGCATTAAAAATGTTCAAGTTGAAAAAGCCAATATATATTGAGAGAGAGTATTGGCTATATGAGTCGTTGCATTCTCCGTTCAATAACATGCGAGAACAGGCATTAAGCATTATAAAGGGTAAAAGTATTAGATATATTAGCTTCGATATTTTTGATACATTAATTGAACGCCCGTTATTTTATCCAGAAGATGTGTTTGAATTCTTGTCGAAAGAATATAATGCGCAGAAAAAAACCACGTTGTATGTAGATTTTGCAAGATTAAGAAGAGATGCTGAGCATCAGGCACGGGAAAAGATTAAACTCCAAACTTCTTATGCAGATATAACACTGGAAGAAATATATGCAGAATTGCACGAAAATGGTGTGTTAACTGAGGCAGAAGCGGAATCCATGATGCAGCAAGAAATCAAACTGGAGTTGAGATTCTGTAAGCGTCGACCAGTTGGCTATGACTTGTATGATTACGCAAAAAGGCACGGAAAGAAAGTTATTTGCATTTCCGATATGTATCTTCCTAAAAAAATTATCGAAGAAATCCTGAAAGAGAACGGGTATACCGATATTGATGAGATATTTATTTCTGGTGAAGAACGTGTGTGCAAATATGACCAACGGTTATTTAAAAGAGTTCTGAGGCAACTTGGAGTTCAGCCATATGAGATAGCACATTTTGGTGACAATTATATTTCCGATTGTGTGGCATCTAGAGAGGCAGGGCTGATCTGCAAGGAAGAAAACACATATGTGCCGTCCGCAAAAGAACTCATGACCGGAAACTGTGCCCTCTTATACACCGGGAATCTATTTCAAACAATGTTTGGTGTTCGTGAAGATGCACTTGCACAGCAACACTACTTGGGAACACGTTGCCTTTTAGGGGTTGCTCAGAACAGATTGTTCAATAATCCATATGTAACGTTTGCTGTGGAATCATCATTTAATGCTAACGCAATTTATTTGGGATATTTTACATTGGGAATGTATATTTTTTCGGTAGCAAAATGGCTGATGGAGGAAACTAAAACAGCCGGTTATAGAACCATACATTTTATTGCTAGGGATGGATATCTCATAAAACAAGCTTATGACATTATGACTGCTCATGCTAAAGGCAACTATCCCAAATCCAATTATCTGTACACATCAAGACGAGCTATGCTTCCGTTGATGATAAATGAAGAGACAGATATCTATGCGATGGCTGGAATGGTGGATATATGCGCTTACACTCCGCTAGAACTAGTTGAATATTTAGAAGATATTATTCCTCTAGAGCAATTTCAGCGGCGGGAAGAAATTATAGCCAATGCAGGGATTCTTTGCCGCGAGAAATTCAGTGACTGGGATGATTGGGTTCGCTTCGCAAACGTTTTTCAAGAATCCTTTTATAACAAAAAAATGATTGGTAGTTATCGTTCTCAGATGCAAGAGCAGTTTAGCAAGATTATTGACCAGCATGACTGTACTTTTGACATAGGATATACCGTGGGAACAGAATCATTATTAACGAATTTGATGGGTTATTCAGTTGATGCTTTGTACTTGCTGTGTAATGAGGAACGAGGGTTTAGGCAGGCAGTACAGGCAGAAATCAACCTAAAGCTTTTTCACCGAAGTGCAGTAGATGCTAACGTAAATCGGGTTTTAGAGTGCCTTTTAAGTACAACAGAGCCCTCCTGTACAAAATATCAAATAGAAAACGGCGAATTGCGGTATAAATTCGGAAAGGAACAATTCGATTTTCAAAGTCGACACATTCTACACATTATTCAACGTGAAGCGGTCGAATTTGTGCGTGACTTTGTCGAAACATTCGCTAACGAGTGGGAAACAATGTCTTATCGCTTTGCTGAGCGACCGTTTATGTGTGCATTGGCACTATCGCAACCGTTTGACCACGATTTGCTTTTAGCAGCAGATATGGATGACAGTGCTAACTCTTCCCTAAAGGCAATGAATCTTGACCGTTACTGGGATGCAATCACAAGATTTGATTCAATAGGACAATCCAATCTGGTTATTACTCGATATGAGCCTCCAGAAGGTCCTGCATGGAAGAAAGCAATCTATTATCTGCTCTATGACCGACGCACATTGAAAGAAAAAGTGAAACAGCGATATAGCGGTCACCCTGTTCTGTTAAAGCTGATGCGCATTGGCTACAGCATTCCCCGTGGAATTTACCATCTGTTTAGATGAGTTGTGAGGAAGATGTTATGAAAGTGGTCATACTCGCCGGAGGCTTCGGCACCCGTATTTCAGAAGAAAGCCAGTTCAAGCCCAAACCCATGGTGGAGCTGGGCGGTATGCCCATCCTGTGGCACATCATGAAGTTATACAGTCACTACGGCTTTAACGAGTTCATCATCTGCGCGGGATACAAGCAGCATGTCATCAAGGGGTATTTCGCGGACTATTTTTTGCATATGTCGGATATTACTTACGATTTTTCAAGAGGCAAAAGCGAAATAACAGTGCATCGAACAGTATCCGACCCCTGGAAAGTCACCGTAGTGGACACCGGCCTTAGTACGCAGACCGGCGGCCGGGTGCGCCGGGTCAGGGACTACATCGGGGACGAGCCCTTTATGCTTACCTACGGCGACGGCGTTTCTGACGTAAACATTGCCGAGCTGGTTAGGTTCCACCGGTCCCACGGGCGGATGGTCACCATATCCGCCTATAACGCCGGGCAGCGCTTCGGCGTACTGGACATCGGGGATGACGGAGCTGTCAATGAGTTTCGTGAGAAGACCCAGGGGGATGGCAATCTGATCAATATCGGATTCATGGTTTGTCAGCCGGAGTTCCTTGATCTGATCGATGGCGACAGCACGGTGCTTGAAAAGGCCCCCCTGGAGACGGCGGCGCATATGGGGCAGCTGATGGCCTATAAGCACGAGGGGTTCTGGCAGTGCATGGACACTGTGCGGGAGAAGGAGCAGCTAGAAAAGCTCTGGGCCAGCGGACAAGCCCCCTGGAAGGTGTGGGACGACTGATGGCATACATAAATCTTGAATTTTACCGCGGCAAACGGGTGTTTGTCACCGGACACACCGGCTTCAAAGGCTCCTGGCTGTGCCGTATCCTGGTGCTGGCCGGGGCTGAGGTCACCGGTTACAGTCTGGAGCCGCCGACTCAGCCCAACCTCTTTTCCCTGGTAGGGGTGGAGGGGAAAATGACCTCTGTTATCGGGGATGTCCGTGACTTTACCGCCCTGAAGGCCGCCTTTGACGCCGCCCAGCCGGAGATCGTTCTGCATCTGGCGGCCCAGCCTATCGTCCGGGACAGCTATAAGGCCCCGGCCTACACCTACGAGACCAATGTGATGGGCACGGTGAACATCCTAGAGTGCGTCCGGCAGAGCGGCTGCGTCAGAAGTTTCCTCAATGTGACCACCGACAAGGTGTATCAGAACAATGAGTGGGCCTGGGGTTATCGGGAGAATGAGCCGCTGGACGGCTACGACCCCTACTCCAACAGCAAGAGCTGTTCGGAGCTGGTGACCCATAGCTACAAAAGCAGCTTTTTCCCGGATGGGAAGACTGCAATCTCCACCGCCCGGGCGGGGAATGTCATCGGGGGCGGAGATTTTGCCCACGACCGGATTCTCCCGGACTGTGTCCGGGCGGTGACAGCGGGGAAGACCATTGTGGTCCGGAACCCATGGTCCACCCGGCCCTATCAGCATGTCCTGGAGCCGCTGTTCGCCTACCTGATGATCGCCCAGCGGCAATGTGAAGACCCGGCACTGGCCGGTTGCTACAACGTGGGCCCTGACGAATGCGACTGCGTGACCACCGGGGAACTGACAGATATGTTCTGCAAAGCATGGGGCCCTGGCGCGGCATGGGAGAACAGGGCCGAGGCCAATGCGCCTCACGAGGCAAGCTTTCTCAAGCTGGACTGCTCCAAGCTGAAATACGTTTTTGGCTGGCACCCCCGGTGGCACATTGGAGAAGCAATTGCAATGACCGTAGAGTGGACAAAGGTCTGGACCTCCGGCGGAGACATTCCGACGGAGATGGACCGGGAGATCAGAGCGTACATGGAGGATGCGAAATGAGGACTGTTATCATTTCCGGGGCCAACGGCTTCGTAGGCGGTACCCTTGTGCGGGAGCTGCTGAAATACGACTATAGGATTTATGCTCTCGACCGGGAGGGCTGCTGCGGCAATTTGCCGGAGGATCCTCGTGTGACCTTCGTGCCCTGCGACTTAGCGGAGATGGTAAGCCTCCGGGACAAGCTGCCGGAAGCGGACTACGATATCTTTTTCCACTTCGCCTGGGTGGGCAGCGCTGGGCCGGGGCGGGCGGACACCGCCCTCCAGCTCCAGAACGCCCAGAGGACGGTGGACTCCCTTCGAGTGGCAAAGGAATTGGGTTGCAAGCGGTTCCTCTGCGCGGGGAGCATCATGGAACATGAGACCATGGCGGCGGCCTACACCCAAGGAAACAGGCCTGGTATGGGCTACATCTATGGCGGCGGCAAGCTCATCGCCCATGTGATGTGTATGTCCGTTGCGGCGCAGATCGGCATCGACCTGATTTGGCCGGAGATCACCAACGCCTACGGTGTGGGAGAGCGCAGCCCCCGGCTGGTGAACACTACTATCCAGAAGTGCCTCCGGGGCGAATCACCCCAGTTTACCTCCGGGACGCAGAACTACGACTTCGTATATGTGGAAGACGTAGCCCGGGCTTTCCGGCTCATCGGGGAGAATGGCAAGCCATTCCATGAGTACCTGATTGGCAGCTCCAATGCCCGCCCTCTCAAGGAGTTCTTGCTGGAGATGCAGGCGGCCATCGCGCCGGATCTGCCCTTCCAGTTCGGGGATATCCCGTTTACTGGCATAGACCTGCCGCTGAGCAAGTTCGACTGTTCCCAGACCGAGGCCGACACCGGTTTCCGAGCGGAAATCAGCTTTGCGGAGGGATGCAGGAGGACCTATGCGTGGTGGAAGGAGCAGGAGAAGAAATGAACCAGAAATGGAACTTCAAGGAGACGGAGATATCCGGCCTTTATGAGATAACTCCCTTCAATGCCGACGATGTACGGGGATGCTTCACTAAAGACTACTCCAAAGAAATTTTTGAGGCCAACGGCATCCATCACGACCTGGCGGAGGTGTTCTACACCACCAGCCACAAAGGGGTCATCAGAGCCCTGCATTTCCAGCGGGTGATGCAGCAGCCCAAACTGGTCCGCTGCATTTGGGGCCATGTCTGGGACGTGGTAGTGGACCTACGGAAGGACAGCCCCACCTTCAAAAAGTGGCTGTCATTTGACCTTGTGGGGGAGAAGCACGACGAGATTCTCGTCCCCGCTGGCTGTGCCCACGGGTATCTGGTGTTAGAGGACTCCATCGTCAGTTACAAGTGCGCGGAGAAGTTTTATAGCGAGTACGACGACGGCATCCTCTGGGACGATCCGGACATCGGCGTGGCGTGGCCGCTGGAGCTGGTAGGTGGAAGAGAAAAGGTCATCCTGGCAGAGAAGGACAAGGATCTGCAGAGCTTCGCGCGGTTCATGGAGACGTATGAGAGTTTTTAAGAAAACAGGTGGGGAAGGGGTTTCCTTATGCGTTTAAAAAAACGAATCTATTTTGGAACCGTTTTGTTTTTGCTGCTGATATGCATTGCGGCCTATAAAATACAGCCCTATAAAAGTGGGGCGGAATATAGATCTGGCTTGAAAGATTACTCTGAGCAAGATGGGACCGCGCAAGTAAATCTTACCATTAATGATTTTCCAATTACGATTAACACGTTTGCGCCGGATTCCGAGTATGAGACTGCCTGGTTGACTACTGAAACGGAGACAGCGATTACCGTTGGTCCATTTGCAGCTTGCAGGATTTGGATCAATGGCATTGAAGTAATGCCGGAGCAAAGTATTTCGCTCAATGTTGAAAGTATTTCGAATACTGGACGGATTCCAATTCGAATACTGGACGATCGTTCGGACTACGACCGAACGGTATACTTGCGGACGTTGCCCGCGGCCCTGTCCGCTATTTCTGTTGAGAGCTACGGGAAAGAGACTGCGTCGTTGTCTCCACTGCTGTGCTCAGTTGGAAACTATATAGTGAAATTTGATAGCAGTGGAAGTGTCCTATATTACCGCTTTGTTGGTAACGCAGTCGATTTTCAGAGCGTCGTAACAAAAAGCGGGAAGAGATATACCTACTTAGAAAGTGTGGCGAGCGAGGCAACGGAGGAGTATGGTAGCTATAAAGCGGTCGTTATGGACGAGCATTTTAAGGTAATAGATATCGTTGAAAACATAACTGTGAATGGTGAAAGCTTCCCGCTTTGCAAGAACGGATTCCATATGCTCAACGATGGGGATTATGTATTAGCCGCAGCAGTGCCGACGGTACGTTATCCCGAGCCCAATTCAGTTTCCGGTGAACTGACAGGAGACAGAGTGATTCAGTATCATTTGGAGCGCCGTCAGAATGGCGGGACGATTTGGTCCTGGGACAGCTCTGAGGTGAAGAATGTTCCGAAATCAAATGACCCCGCTTACAATGGCGTTTATAGGGATGACCTGATTTTTTCGGACTTGGTGTATGACGAGATGGAAAGAAGAATTATGGTGGCCTTTGAGCATGCGGAGAGACCAGTTATTTTGAATATTGAAAACGGCATTGAGATTGCGGCTGAAGATGACATGATCGGCACAGAAATACCCTATAGGTCGTTTGATATGGATTTGAGCGCGGCGATAGAAACACCGTTTCCTGTAGCTTGGGCGCAGTTGGATACAACCGGACAGTACTTGCTCGTGAGCTATGCTGAGCACGACGGGATTGCCGGATCAGTCTATGATATGCGCAGCAGACGGCTCCTGGAGGATATTGTCTTTCCCGCAGGATTGAAAGATGCTTATTGAGATAAGTTTGTATTTGATGATGTGGGGAGTGAGTAATGAATATTATGTGGAAGGGAAAAAAGATGTGGCAGGAAAAGCTTTCACAGCCGTTTTCAGTTACAGAAGAAAAAACAAAGAGATGGCTGTTTTTGGCTATTGTTGTTTTGTATTTAACCTATTTTTTCCGAGGCTTACGGTCAGTTTGGTGGTATGGATATTTCAATTACACGAACAACTGGATGCATGGATTTATCCCGAGGGGACTCTGGGGAACCATTTTGCGCCTACTTTGCGGAAATCAGACTCCGAGTGACCATATGCTTGTTCTATTGCAATATGGTATTGGTTTTATCTTTGGAATATATATTTGTACTGTGCTTTACAGGCTGATTTACAAGGATGGAAGCCTTACCGCTTTTCTGCTGTTTGCTATTTTTTCTGCCAGTACCTTCAACATGTTTTATATGACGGAACTCGGATTTCTGGATCATGTGATTTATTTGCTGGTTATTCTTCATATTGAGATCAGCCTTCGCACGGATTGGCGAAAAAGCCTTGCTGTAGGGGCGATACTTTCCGTGATTTTCCCATGGATTCTGGAGACGAGCGCATTTTTGATGTGCCCTGTGGTAGTATCAATATGTGCAATACGCATGATGGAGGAAAAGAACCTTGGTTTTAAGTCCATATGTGTCAGACTGATTTTGGCTTTCCTGCCAACACTTGTTGGGATAGTTGTATATAGGAGCATGACAGTTGATGAAGGTTCGTTAAACGCTCTTGCTCAGGAGATGCAGGGAAGAGCCTTTTTTGATAATAATTATTTATCCGTCTTTAATACGTTTAGTGAAATTAATCTATACAATATTACACCCAAATGTTGGGTATATATTCCGCCAGAAGTTGTTATATACGCATCGGTCGTCATTGGCTTGCTAGGGCTTTTCTTGATGAATACGAGGTGCAATGTAAGGACGATGCTTTCAGCGATGCTTTTGCTGATTGCAACCAGCATTGTCTCTTACTTGACGATTTACTTTGGTGCAGATTACCACAGATATTATTTCTCCACGGTGCAGGCTCCAATGCTGATAGGAATCTATCTTTTGCAAAGGCACCGTTCGGAACATTTAACCAGAATGCAGGGATTATTGGCAGGAATCATATGTTTGCTGATTATTTTGCCAATTTGGGACTATAGGCTGTGGTTTTGGAACCAAATTTACAAGGACTTTTGGTTTGAAAGTCTATTTCAAAGATGGGGCATATTGGGATAAGGAGAGTTAGCGATGAAGAAAATCAGTGTCACGATACCCAACTACAACGATGAGAAAAGCGTACAACTGATGTATGAGCGGCTGACAAAGGTGTTTTCGGGGCAACTGCCACAGTACGACTATGAGATTATCTATGTAGACGACTGCTCCCCGGACAATACCCGGGAGGAGATTCGCAAGATCTGCGCAGCGGACAAGCATGTCAAAGCTGTATTCAATGGGCGTAATTTTGGGTTTACCCGCAATGTGTTCGCGTCGCTTCTATATGGAGATGGGGACGCTACTTTCATGCTCTTCGGGGATCTACAGGACCCGCCGGAACTGCTGCCGAAGTTTGTGGCCGAGTGGGAGGCCGGCCACAAGGTGGTAGTAGGACAGAAGACAAAGAGCGAGGAGCCGTGGCTGATGTATTCCCTGCGCACTCTGTACTACAGTATTATCGGTCATTTGGCAGATTCCAAACAGATTCAGCACTTCAATGGATTTGGGCTCTATGACAGGGCGTTTATCGATGTGATGCGCCAGATTGACGACCCAACTCCCTATTTGAAGGGACTTGTCGCCGAATTCGGCATGGATATCAAGATCATTCAGTACGAACAGGCCAAGAGCCTGCGCGGAAAATCCGGCTTCAACTTTTTGAAATCCTACGATCTTGCCATGCTGGGGATCACCTCTTACACAAAGATACTCATGCGTATTACCACATTTATTGGCGCGGCGCTGGGGGTATTCAGTGCGTTGTTAGCGATATTCGTGCTCATCAGCAAGCTGCTGAACTGGAATGCCTACCCCTATGGCACTGCGGCCATCCTGATCGGCGTATTCTTTATCGGCGCAGTTCAGCTGTTCTTCATGGGAATCCTGGGAGAGTACATCCTGAGCATCAACACCAGAAGCATGCGGCGGCCACTGGTGGTCGTGGGAGAAAAGATTAACTGGGAGGAGGGAACAAAACATGAGGAACACACTGCTGTCGATTGCTAAGAGCTGGTATGCCCAGGAAGGTACGAAGAGCATGGAGGAGATCTCTGATTGGATCGAAAAACGGAATCAGACGGTGAAGGTGGACATTCGGAAAAACCCTGAGGGCGGGGAGCCAGCCTGGTTTTATGACCAGACGGAGGGCTGCATCCGCAATGCGGCTCACAGCTTCTTTACTATCGCCGGTATCCGCAGGGAAATACCAGGCAGAGGGATCGTAGCCCAGCCCGTGGTGCTTCAACTGGAGATCTCTTATCTGGGGATTCTGTGCCGGGAGATTAACGGAGTGATGCACTTTCTGATGCAGGGGAAAATTGAGCCGGGGAATGTGAACTGCGTCCAGATATCGCCCACCTTACAAGCCACTAAAAGCAATTTCACCCAGAAGCACGGGGGCGCAAAACCTCCATATCTAGAGTACTTTATCAACGCCTCAAAATATGAAGTGGTGGTGGACCAGATCCAATCGGAGCAGGCCTCGCGGTTCTACCGGAAACGGAACCGAAACATCCTCATCCGGGTGGATGAGGACGTGCCAGTGCTCCCGTCCCACTGCTGGATGACCTTAGGGCAGATCAAGCAATTCATGCGGCGGGACAACATGGTGAATATGGATGCAAGGACGGTCCTGTCCTGTATCCCCTATGCGTGGCTGCGGCTCTCACCGTTGGAGATGCTGGAGCTCTCGGACCACTTCACGGACAAGCCATTGTTCCGCTCCGTGTTTGCTGGTAGCGGGGACAGCGCGCTGCCCCGGATATACGGATATATCAACGACCAAAAGATGTTCACGTGCGCAGACCCAGAGATCGTTCCGCTACATACGTTGCCGGACTGGGAGATCCGGGAAGGAGAGTGGGTGTGCAAGCACAGAGCTCCTTTTAAGATCATCTTCTGCGACATCGCCATAGAAGGGCGGGAGGTGAAGCAGTGGACCCAGCCGTTGTTGGAGGCGACGGGGATCGCTACCTTTGGACTGATTTGTTGTGAAGAGGACGGCATATTGAAGTTTCTGGTCCGCGCCATGCCGGAGATAGGCTGTTTCGACGGCTTAGAGCTGGGGCCCACGGTACAGCGCGAGGCCACTGATCCGGAGGATATTGCGGACACGCTGGGAGCGTTCTTCCAGGCGCGGCTCCGGAGCGGAGAGGGTATCGTGTTCGACCACCTGCTGTCAGAGGAAGGCGGTCGGTTCTACCACGAGCAGAACCGGAATGTACTGCTGCGGGTGAAGAAAGCAGAGCTTCCGCCGCTGCCAGAAGGATATTTTCTGTTGGACTATAGGACGCTGAATGAGTTGGTACAGACGAACAATGTGCTGAATATCCAGCTGCGAAATCTGCTTGCATTATTGGAGGCGTGAGAAATGAGGATCGGAATATTAGGGGCATCGGACATCGCGTTCCGGCGGTTCCTGCCCGCTTTGCAGAAGTGTAAGGATTTTACATACGCGGGGGTGGCCACCCGGACGTTAAAGAAGGGAGACCCCTTCCAGGAGAAATTTGGCGGCGAGGTCTATGACGGCTATGATGCGCTGCTGGCAGATGAGAGCATCGGTGCGGTATACGTGCCGTTGCCGCCGGCCCTGCATTTCGAGTGGGGAAAAAAAGTGTTGGAAAGTGGGAAGCACCTTCTGATGGAGAAGCCTTTTACCACCACTCCCCCTGAGGCCGAGGCACTTCTGGCGGTGGCTGGGGAGAAGAATCTTGCGGTCCATGAGAACTATATGTTTCTCTACCACAGTCAACTGGAGAAGGTGAAGGAACTGATTGCCTCCGGAGAACTGGGTGAGCTGCGGCTGCTGCGGATGGCATTTGGGTTCCCCAAACGTGCGGCAGGGGATTTCCGCTACACCAGGGCCCTGGGCGGTGGTGCCCTGCTGGATTGCGGGGGATATCCGGTCCGGCTGGCCACAGAATTGTTGGGGGAAAGCGCGAGAGTCACCCAGGCGCGTTTGTGCCAGCCGCAAGGGTATGAAGTGGACCTGTACGGCAGCGCAGTTCTGGAAAACGACGCCGGACTGTGTGCGCAAGTGTCGTTCGGCATGGACAATGCCTACCAGTGCCAGCTGGAGATCTGGGGTAGCAAGGCGACTCTGATCGCACCGCGCATTTTCACTGCTGGCGCGGATCTTAAACCAAAACTGATCTTACGGACGTCGAGCGGTGAACAGACGATGGACCTGGAGGCGGATGACCAGTTCCTGCATTCCATAGAGACCTTTGTCCGCTGTATAGCGGACGGGGACTTCCGGAGATGGCACCGTGTGGACCTGCTGCGGCAGGGCCGCATGGTGGAGACAGTGAGAGAAAAGGGGGAGCGGCGGTGAAAGCGGCGATTATTGGCGCGGACAGTTACATCGCCCGGAATCTGATTCGGATCAATCAGGCATACGGATATGCGGATACCGCCTTATATGGCCGCCGGGAGAAGCATGCGGACCATGTGGAGGGTTACCGGAAAATAGACCCCAACCGACAGGAGGAACTTGAAAAGGCAGTGTCAGATTGCGATGTCATCTACTTCTTTGTGGGAAAGGTGGGAACGATCCAAGGCTTCGATAATCCGGATGACTTTCTGGATACCAACGAGAAGCTGCTGTTCCGCTTACTGAACGCATGCCGGGCCGTAGGAACAAAGGGGAAGATTGTCTTTCCCTCCACCCGGCTGGTGTATCAGGGGAACGAGAGCGCAGTAACGGAGGTGGCTGAGAAACAATTTTTGACGCCCTATGCGATGCAGAAGTATGCCTGTGAACAGTACCTGGGAATGTACCGCCATATGTATGGCATCAGGTACTGTGTACTGCGCATCGGTGTGCCTTATGGAACGTTGGTGCAGCCGGTATCCTCTTATGGGACATTAGACTTCTTCTTGAAGCAAGCGAGAGATAATCGGCAGATTAGCATCTATGGGGACGGAAAACAGCGGCGCACGTTTACGTATATCGGCGACCTGTGTCACATCCTCTGGCGGGCGGGGTTGGATCCCAACTGTGTCAACGACGTGTACAACGTGGGCGGTGAGGACTTGTCCATTGGAGCGGTGGCGGAACAGGTGGCTGCCGCCACGGGAGCCACCGTAGTACGGAGGCCATGGCCTGCAGAAGCCTTAAAAGTGGAGTCCGGCAGCACGGTGTTCGATTCACAAAAATTGGATGGCCTTCTCCGCTATGAACCCACTGTGACAGTGGAACAGTGGGTGGCGGATGGTTTAAGAAAGGGGAAACAGGAAATGACAAACGAAGCGGCATCCAGGATAATTCCAAAAAATGGAAACGGGGGGGGGTACGATCTAGTACCTGAGATGCTCTTCACCCCGTTGTGCCTTCTGTTGCCCCACCTCTGGCATCAGACCAGGAGTAGAGGGGGAGGAACAATGAGAGTGACAGAGCAATCACACATTGGTGTGCAGCTCCTTGGGAAGGAGCTGCTTGTATGAAAACAGCGGTCGTTACAGGAGCCTCAGGCTTTATTGGCCATGCCCTGATAGAACATCTGTTGGCCGATGGATACCATGTGTATGCAGTGACTCGGGACCGAGAGCGATTGGAGGGCATTTCGCATGCGGCCGGCTTGATCTGCGTAGAGGCGGATTTTACCAAGTATTCGGAGTTGAGCCGCGTCATTCCAGGGGCGGATGTGTTCTTCCATTTGGCATGGGCTGGTGGATTTGAGCCGGGAGCCTTAAAGAACTACGAACTGCAATTGAGCAATGCCAAGTATACCTGTGATGCATTGACCGCCGCGTTGAAGATTGGCGTGGACCGCTTTGTTTATGCGGCGACCGTAAATGAAATAGAGATACAGCAATTCATAAATGCATTCGATACATTTCAGACACGGCCGACCTGCATTTACGCTACAGCGAAGTTGGCCGCCGAATTGATGTGCCGCACGATTGCACAAGCAAACGGGCTCCATTATAATGCGGGGCTCATCCCGATTCTGTACGGGGAAGGGAATCGTTCAAAGCAGCTGGTCAATGTGGTTTTGACTGCGCTGATACAAAATGAATCTCCCAAACTGGTGACAGGTAATAATTTGTATGATTTGGTTTCGGTGAAAGACGTGGCCAGGGCTCTTGAGGCGATAGGAGAAGAAGGACAGGATGGAAAAAGGTATTATGTAGGGCATCGCTGCCTGAAAACATTCAAAGAATGGATGCAGGAAATAGGAGAGATTGTAAATCCAAACGTTGAGCTTCGATTTGGTGAGTATCAGGACCCGTTGGATCTGGATTATTCCCTGATGGATCTGGATGCACTGTATCGGGATACTGGCTTTATGTGCAGTGAGAATTTTCAGTGTGGCATATTGGAGCACAAAAGATGGCTTGAGAGTCAGATAACTATTAAAGGAAAGTAGGAAAAGTTCTATGAAACATATCGTCGTGGTGGGGAGCGGATTCTCAGGGAGCATTCTGGCGCGAAAGATTGCAGAGGAGCTGAGGTATCCGGTGACGCTGGTAGAAAAGCGAAGGCATATCGCAGGCAATATGTATGATGAGTACGATTCCCACGGGATTTTGGTACAGAAATACGGGCCGCACTTTCTGAACAGCAACCACTATGAGGTGATGCAGTTCCTGATGCAATATGCGGAGTTGTTTCCCCACTGCACAAAAATGTTTAGCTTCATCGATGGGCGGCATGTGCGCCTGCCTTTCAATTTTGAGACAGTACAACAGCTCATCGGGCCTGAGAAAGCGGAGGGACTGCTGGCCAAGTTGCGGAAGGCCTTTGCGGGCCGGGACAGAGTGCCAGTGCTGGAGCTGGTGGACCACAGCGACCCAGATATCAACGGCTATGGCCATCTGCTCTTTGAGAAGGCATACCGCACCTACACTAGCAAAATGTGGGATGTGCCGCCGGAGAAGATCGACCCATATGTCCTGGAGCGAGTGCCCATGGCGATGGGGTATGATGAGCGATATTTGAACAAAGACTTTCAGTACCTTCCTGTGAAGGGCTATACAGAGATGTTCCGGAACATGCTGGACCACCCCCTTATTGATTTGCGGATGGAGACGGACGCACTGGAGGGTCTGGAACTGGATAGGGACACCCGCACCATCCGCTATGAGGGAAGGCTAGTCGACTGCTTGGTTTATACCGGCGCGATAGACGAGCTGTTCGGCCGTAAATACGGGATGTTGCCCTACCGGTCTCTGGATATCCAATATGAGTACTATCCTCAGGATAGCGTTCTGCCCATTGAGATCGTCTCGTTTCCCCAGGCGCCCGGCTATACCCGCAGTACAGAGTACCGTAAGATTATGTACAGCGACACAGGCGTGGAGGGGACGGTTGTAGCGACAGAATACCCCATGGCCTATGAGCCCCAGGCGGAGGTGGGTAATATCCCTTGCTACCCTGTGGTGACAGAGGAGAGCCTTTCCATTTATAAGAAGTACAGGACGGAGGCCGCAGAATATGAGGGACTGTTCCTCTGCGGCAGATTGGCGGAGTTCCGCTATTACAATATGGATATCTGTATTGAGCATGCGCTGGCGTATTTTGAGGATATACGGGCCTATCTAATGAAAGACCATGATTGAAAAGGCTCGTACTTTTTTTAAAAGTGAGACATTCCGTTATCTGGTCTTCGGCGTACTGACTGTGGCGGTAAATACTGTGTCCTACAAGCTACTGGAACGGGTGATGGGGAGCCTTGCGGCGAACACGGCAGCATTTTTTATCGCGGTGCTGTTTGCCTACTGGACCAACAGCCGCTTCGTGTTCCGGACCGGGAGTACATGGAAGAGCTTCGCAGAGTTCATGGTCATGCGCATCTGCACCCTGCCCATCGACGATGGGGGGATGTGGCTGTTGCTGACGCTGGGCGTCGATGACTTAGTGGCGAAATGCACGGTCAATGCAGTGATCATTGTTCTCAATTATCTGTGTAGCAAGTTGATTATTTTCAGAAAGACCTAGGAGGGATAGAAATGAAGGGGATCATTTTAGCGGGAGGCTCCGGTACTCGACTATACCCCATCACCAAAGGGGTCTCCAAGCAGGCGCTGGCTATCTACGATAAGCCTATGATCTACTACCCGCTCTCCACTCTGATGCTGGCAGGTATCCGAGAGATCTTGATCATCTCCACGCCTATGGACGTTCCAGTGTTTGAACGGATCCTAGGGGACGGTGGCCAACTGGGGATGCATTTCACATATGCGGTGCAGGAGCATCCCAACGGCTTGGCAGAGGCGTTCATCATTGGGGAGGAGTTCGTCGGAGATGACAAAGTGGCACTAGTACTGGGGGACAATATCTTCTATGGCAGTGCCTTTTCCACGATTCTTGCGGAAGCAGCGAGCCTGGAAGAAGGGGCAGTAATTTTCGGGTATCCAGTCTACGACCCAACACAATTCGGAGTGGTGGAGTTTGACAAGTCTGGAAAGGTGCTGTCCTTGGAAGAAAAGCCAACAAAGCCAAAATCGAAATATGCAGTGCCCGGATTGTATTTCTACGACAACCAGGTGGTTGAGATTGCAAAACACATCCAGCCATCTGCCCGGGGAGAGCTTGAGATTACGGCTGTGAACAACGAGTATCTGCGGCGGGGAGAACTGCGGTGTGTAAAATTCTTTCGCGGGATGGCATGGCTGGATACCGGGACTTATGAGGGGCTTCATGAGGCGTCCCAGTTCGTGAACATCATCCAGAAAAGGCAGGGGCTGTATGTATCCTGCATTGAGGAGATTGCGTATCGCCGGGGATTTATTGACCAGACGCAGCTGCTGGAGCTGGCGCGGCCGCTGATGAAGACGGAGTATGGCCAGTACCTCTGTGCGGTAGCACAGGGAGAATGAGCAAGGATCTACGATTGAAATGGAGGAAATAGAGATGCGGCAGGATTATCGGGTAGCAATCATTGGATTCGGGTATATCGGCTCAGTCATTGGCTCGGTGCTGGCGGAGAAGGGCGTGCATGTGACGGGCATCGAGCAAAATCCGCGGATCATCAATGCAGTGCAGCAGGCAAAGACGCCGTTTAGTGAGCCTGGCCTGGACGAGTTGATCAAGCGGACGACCCAGAGTGGAAACCTGTCTGTGAGTGACGATCTGGAGACCGTTCGAGACTGCAATGTGTTTATTATCACGGTAGGTACCCCTCTGTCTGAGAATTATGAGCCGGATATCAGCCAGATTAGCCAAGCCACACAGTCTATCACGCCGTACATAAACGATGACAGCATCGTCATCATCAAAAGCACAGTTCCACCCTTTACCACACAGAATGTAGTGTATCCAATCCTGAAGCAAAAAGCGTCTGTGAAGCTGGCGTTCTCTCCCGAGCGTCTGGCAGAGGGAAAAGCCATAGAGGAATTCAGAGCCATTCCCATTGTAGTGGGAGGCGTCAACGAGGAGAGTACCAAAGCGGTGGCGGCTTTCTGGCGCGAAGTCATGGGAAACGAGATCATTGAGGTGGATAACTCGGTCTCAGCAGAGATGGTGAAACTGGCAGACAACCTGTGGATTGACGTGAATATCGCCCTGGCAGGGGAGTTAGCCAAGCTGTCCGATCAACTGGGTTCCGACGTTCTCCAGATTATCCGGGCGGCCAATTCGCTGCCTAAAGGCAGTTCCCACGTGAATATCCTGACGCCATCCGTGGGCGTGGGTGGCTATTGCCTGACCAAGGATCCGTGGTTTGTGCAGAGCATGGGGGACAAGTACGGCGTGGAACTACGGTTGCCTAAGGCCGGACGGATTGTCAATGACTCCATGCCGGAATACTCCGCTTCTGCAATTGACGCAATTTTGTGTGAGGACGGGGAGAAGCGGGAGAACAAGAAGATTGCAGTCCTTGGGATTGCCTTTAAAAACAATACCGGCGACTGCCGCTTTACTCCCACCAGACCGGCAATCGAGAAGCTCATTAAGCTGGGATATCAAGTGGAAATCTGCGACCCGTGGACACAGGAGCACGATGACCGTATGGTGACAGACCGAACGGTATCTAAGGACATCGAGGGGACGATGCAAGGTGCCTGCTGTGTGGCCTTCCTAGCTGGTCATGACGATTTCAGACGGCTACCGATTCAAAAGATTGCAGAGTTGGCAGAGCCCCATGCATTGATTTTCGACGGGCGTATGTTCTTCAGCCGGGATGAGATTGCGGAGATGCACCGTTACGGTCTGCGCTATAAGGGCGTGGGACGTCAGTGAGGTGCTTTAAGGTAACGATAACAACCAACAGAGATAAGGAGAATACAAAATGACAGATTCTATCGTATTAGTGACAGGTGGTTCAGGTTTTATCGGGAGCCATCTGGTGGAGCGGTTGCTGCAAGACGGCAACGAGGTGCATGTGTTTGACATCGTACCGCTGGAGCAGGCAATGAATCTAAAAGAAGTGAAGGATCACCCTAATCTGCACTACTTTCAGGGCGATTTGCGCAAGAAAGAGGACATCGAAAGATTTTGGGTGCCTGAGGCCAAGGTGATGTACCATCTGGCATCGGTGGTCGGCATCAAGAATTACATTAGTGATCCTCTGAAGCTGATAGATATCGTTGTGATAGGGACGAGATATCTGCTGGAGGTGGCGAACCGATATGGGACAAAGGTGATATTTTCCAGTACCAGCGAGGTGTTCGGAAAGAATCCGGCGGTTCCGTGGAAGGAGGACGGAGACCGTGTGCTGGGCCCTACCTATGTAGACAGATGGAGCTACTCTGCCAGCAAGGGTGTTTGTGAGCACATGATGTACGGCAACTACAAGCACACGCAGCTGCCCTTCAGCATTGTCCGGTTTTTCAATGTTTACGGGCCACGGCAGAATCCATACTTTGTGGTGTCCCAGAGCGTGCATAAGGTCCTGAACCATGAACAGCCGCTGATGTATGATGACGGTAAGATGACCAGGTGCTTCACCTATGTGGGAGATATCGTGGACGGCCTGATCATTGTTGCGGACAGCGAGAAGGCGGTCGGAGAGACGTTCAACTTGGGCAACTCGGTAGAGGTGTCTATACGGGAGGTCATCCAGACGGTGCTAAGAGCTGCGGACAGCGACATCGGGTATCAGGTGTTCGACACGCAGAAGGAGTACGGGAACAAATACGAGGACATTATCCGTAGAGTTCCTGATGTGCAGAAGGCATACGAGGTTTTGGGCTGGAAGGCGAAGGTCCAACTCGACGAGGGGATTCGCAGGACCGTCAAGTGGGCCAGAGATAACGAATGGTGGTTGAAATAAGGAACACCGGCACTGAAAATCGGGAATGGAGAAGATAATGGTTTCCCATTCCCGCCCGGAATGGGAAACTTATATTTCAGAATTGGATTCTGCGCAAAGGTCCTTCTCGCCGAACGCATAGCCGAAGTTGCGGTTGGGAATATGAGCCGAACGATTAGATAAGAAATGGAAAGCAATGCGCATGTCAGCTTGGAATCTCCTCGTGACCTTTTTCATCTCCATGATCCCGATAGTGGAGTTGCGTGGCGGGCTCCCGTATGGGATAGCGCTCGGGCTTCCGTACCCACTGGCCCTGGCGGCATCAGTGCTGGGGAATATGGTTCCGGTGCCATTCATCATCGTATATATCCGTCACGTCTTCACATGGCTCCGAAGACGGAGTACATGGCTGGACCGACAGATCACGAAGTTGGAAAAGAAAGCTCACCTGAAAGGACGGATCGTACAGAAATACAGCACCCTGGGCCTATGCCTCATGGTGGCGGTCCCGCTACCGGGGACCGGAGCCTGGACTGGAGCTCTGGTGGCAGCCATGCTGGATATGCGTCTCAAAAAAGCTGTCCCCACCATCCTGTTAGGTGTCCTCATTGCGGCTGGGATCATGACAGCGGTGACGTTCGGAGTGATACAGTTGACGTGATGTTCTTCTTATAAGACATACATGAGAGAATCGATAGAGAATACTCGGTGACTGGGAGGCGCAGAATTGGTGGCATATGGAGTCATGCTGTTGGCAACATTGTTCTTCACTTTGCTGTATGACAATAGGAAAAAGATCCTGCAAAATAGTTCCGCAAAAATATGTACACTATACCAAAACAGTGTTTTTATCTTTGCGTGTCTGCCATCTATTTTTGTGTCTGCGTTCCGATTTGAGGTCGGAACGGATTTTACAGAAGTATATTGGGTCGGTTATCTCGGAGTGGTAGAACATCCTGAGGATCCGTTGATTGCGCGAAACTATGTTCCCATATGCCAGTTTCTCAACCTCTTTTCAAGAAGCCCTGTCCTGTTTTTCATTCTTTCCAGTTGCCTGATCATTTTTGCCGCCTTTTGGTACATCAGGCAGACCAGCGAAAAAATCACCCTTCCGGTGTTGCTCTTCTTTATCGCTGGGCTTTTCTTTGATTCACTGAATGTGGTCCGCCAATACATGGCGATTGCGGTCTGGCTCTTTGCCTATCCGTCTATGCGCAACAGAAAACCGGTACCATACCTACTTATTTCAACAGTGGCGATCCTTCTGCATCCTTCTGCGTTTGTCCTGCTGCCGCTTTATGTCCTCTATGGGATCAGGCTCACACGGCGGCGCTTTATCGCCGCAGGTTTTGTATTCGCCGCAGGCTCCATGCTGGCCTGCTGGTCATTGCCATTTGTACTCGCTTATATCCCCAAATATAACAGCTATGCGGATTGGAAGCCAGACCCTGAGCTTGCCGGGACTGTGTTTGCGGTCCTGCTCACGGCTGCGGTATTTATGCTATATCAGCGGTTGCCCCAAAAACCGCATACGGATCTATGCTTGTGGTCTTTGCTCCTATATGACAGCGTCGTTTTCATGTCCTTTTTCCTCCCGCAGATGGGACGCATCATGCTCTATTTTGAGATACCGGTTTTTGTCACTCTGATTCCACTTGTTTTGGCTGCTCTGCCCCACGCAATACGAAGACTGGGGGCCGGCGCGGTCGTAGCGTTTTTGCTATGTACGACGCTATACATGAATGATTACCTGGATCACTCAGACGTTTTCCCGTACCATACCGTATTTGATGTTGAGAACATGGAGGATTACCTGGGTGATCCCGTAGAAGTGCTGTGGCTGTTTCGGCAGGACGCAGCGGAAAAAATGAATCGTAAATCCATGTTTGAGAAGTTGATGAGGCGATGATGTAATTGTGGTCACCCGCCCCGGACCGCATCATCCCGGACAAGTTCCACCGCTGCGGGGCGAAGCAGTGGGGCAGGAGGGCAAGCCCGCCAACCGCTGTACGTTGTATCAGCGAAGATAACCCGTTGGCACGGAGCGCGGCATCGCCAAGCTCGTACCATATATTCACAGCTGCATGGACCGGAGAGCGAACCGCCGCGGCATAAGGTCTCCCGTCCATACAGCGCAGCCATGAAAGGAGGTGAAGCGGCATGAGGAAGTGGACAAGGAGCATTTGGACGGACGCGTACGCCCGCCCAAACTCCGATGCTCCATATAAGAGGCGGGAACACGCGGCCCAGGCCCGGTATCCGCCCGGCTGAACAGCCCGGCAAGGATCAAAAACACTTTATGAACATGAAAGGATCAAAAATACAATGAAAAAGAGCATTAGAAGCTTCATTGCCAAGCTGCTGGTGCTTTGCATGGTCGTGGGGATGCTGCCTGCATTCTCCATGGCTATGGGAAGTACTGCGGCGGCCGCTGACAGTGCCTACACTTCGGATGTCGACGTCAAACCTACCGTCTCCGGCACCTCGGCCACGGCTAACGTCACCTCCACCAGCATGAACAATTCAGTCAATGCCGCCATCCAGGAGGCGAAGAAGGATGGCACCGACCCCAAGGTTGAGGTCAACATCAAGACCCCCGCTACAGCCACGAGCCTGAACGTGACTCTGCCCGCCACCTCCCTGCAGAAGCTGGCGAAGGAGGAGGGCGCCTCTCTGGCTATCAACGCTGACAACCTGGTCAGCGTGGAGCTGGACAGCGTCGCCCTGGACGCCCTGGCCGAGAAGGCCACGGGCAAGGTTGCCCTGGACTTCAAACCCGCCACCCTGACGGAGGCTGAGCAGGCGGCCGTGGGTGCGGATGCCACGGTCATCGACCTGAGCATCTCCTGCGGCGGCACCGCCATCACTGCCTATGGCGGCGGCAATCTGACGATCACTCTGCCCTACAAGCTGCCCACTGGCGTGGACGCCAAGAATGTCGTCGTCTACTATCTGAGCGACGCCGGTAAGCTGGAGGCCTGCACGACCACGTATGACGCCACGACGGGCGAAGTGAAATTCACCACCACCCACCTGAGCAAGTACGTGATCGGCACCACCAGCATGAACGAAGTGACCCTGACCGCTACCAGCACTCTGGATGCCGATGTCAACGGCGGTGAGATCGTCCTGACCGCCACCGGCGCGGCCTTTGCCGAGACCGCTGCTGCTGCCAGCTTCACTCTGTCCGACACCGGCCTGACCGTTAAGGACGTCAAGGTAAGCGGCGCCACCGCCACCCTGACCGTCACCGGCACTCCTGCCGCTGGCACCCTGACCGTCACCGTCAAGAAGGAAGCGTTCGATCCCGCTGCTGCTGCCGATGCCACTGCTACCATCACCGTGGCCGCTCCTACCAATGTCACCCTGACTGCCACCAGCGACCTGGCCGTGGGCGTCAGCGGCGGTACGATCACGCTGACCACCAACGGTGCGGCCTTTGTCGAGACCGCTGCTGCCGACAGCTTCACCCTGTCTGATAGCGCTCTGACTGTCTCCACCGTTAAGGTGGACGGCAAGAGCGCCACCCTGACCGTCACCGGCACTCCCGCCGAGTCCGAGACGCTCACCGTCACGGTGAAGAAGGAAGCCATTACCGGTGCCAAGGCTGATGCTTCCGTCAAACTGAATGTGCCCCTGTTCACCTTTGATTTTACTTTCGAAACCAACACGGTGGAAGGCAAGCTCGTCCTGAACGTGGGAATCGAGGTCTATCTGCGGGGCAACCTGCTCCTGACCATCCCCGTGGTCATTCCCCTTGACTAAGGGATAGACCGTTCCCCCAATATTACCTAAGTAATAGAACTTTTCCCCAGCGGGAAGGACGGGGCTTCGGCCCCGCCCTTCTCCAAGCCTTTCCTGATGGGGAGGGCTTGGAGAAGGGGGTTCCTTCCGGATTCCTCTCTCCTGCAGGGCGGCCCTGTGTTTGGCTCCCTGCCGAGGGAGTGAATGATACGATGAACAAGGGAGGCTGCGCGGCCATGAGCAAAAAGATGAAGAGACGCCCGGCGGTGGAACAAACGGAAGCGCTCACTGCCCCACACAAAATCGTGATGGCGGCCCTCCTGTCCCTCTGTACCGTCTTATACTTCTGGGCAGTCTGCCTGACCTCAGCCCAGACGATCAAAATGGCGGCTCTCTTTCTGTCCGGGCTGTTCCTGGCGTTCGTATTTTTGTTCTTCACCAGACTGCGCGGGCGGATGGGTATTCCACTGCTTCTCCTGACGGCGGTGACCGCTATGGACGGCGTTTCCACGCTGTACGCCGTGTCCGGCAAATTTGCCTTGTACGAGTTTCTGAAAGTGCTGTCGGCATTCTGCCTGGCCCTGCTCCTGTTGGCGCTGGCCTCCGGAGAGGGAGTGCGCCCCGGCAGGTGGATCGCCAAGGTGCTGGCCAGCTTCTCGGCCATCGCGGGGCTGGTGTCCATCGATATGCTCTCCACCCGCTGGCTCAGCGGGGCCGTGCTGAATCTCCTGGGGCAGGGCTACAGCACACTGGAGGGAGTGGAGGCGGGCGTCCGCATGACCTCCATGTTTGAAAATCCAAACGTGTTTGCCGGTATCGCGGGCCTGGGTGTTCTGCTCTCCCTGGGCCTTGTGGCGTCGTCGGAAGACCGTTCTGAGAAGATCGTCCAGACGGCGGTCCTGTACATCAATGCGCTGGCCTTTCTGCTTGCGTTCAGTATGGGGGCCAGCGGCGCTATCGCGGCCGCGTTTCTCGTCTTCCTGCTGTTGGCGCGGGAGGGGGAGAGAACGGGCCTTCTCATCCTCATGGTGGAGACGCTGGCGTGTACCGTTGTGGCGGCGGGGATCGTCTCCATGACCTCCTTCCAAACGTGGAGCGGCGTACAGCCCATCCCTATCCTCTGTACCGTGGTGGGGGCCATTGCGCTCTGCGCCCTGGACAGACTGCTCGGAACACGCCTGACGCGGCTGCTGGAGAAACGGGCAAAATTGGTTCCGGTTTTAGTTGGCGTCCTCGTGGCTGCCTTGGCTGCTTTTGTGCTGGCGGCATATCACCTGACCGGTTCCGTGGAGCTGAAGGCCGGGGAAGGGTTGCGCCGCGCCGCGTACCCGGAGCCGGGAACTTATACGCTTTCCGTAGATTCGGACCGTGCGCTCAACGTGATGATCGAGAGCCAGGACCAACGGGAGACCATGATGCACACCAGCACCGTGCTTTATACTGGCGACGCCGCATCCGCATCCTTTGAGGTGCCGGAGGGGAGCCTGGTGGTCTACTTCAACTTCTCCGCACCGGAGGGAGCCGCCGTCCGGTCTGTGACCTGCGCGGGAGCCAATGGCGAGGAAGAGGTCCCTCTGGGATACAAGCTTCTCCCCGGTTTTATTGCCAACCGCCTCCAGGGGCTATGGGCTAACGAGAACGCCATCCAGCGTTTCGTATTCTTTGAGGACGGCCTGAAGCTGTTTCCGCGCAGCCCCGTGTACGGGCTCGGCCTGGGAGCTTTTGAGAACGGCGTCAAGAGCGTCCAGTCTTTCAGTTACGTCACGCGGTACGCCCACAATCACTACATCCAGACCCTGGCAGAGACCGGAGTGATCGGACTGGCCCTGTTCCTGCTCCTGCTGGGCGGCTCGGCCGCGGCGGTGCTCTTTGAGCGGAAGAAGGGCGCGGACGCGCACCCCCTGACCCCTGCCCTGGGGGCCGCTCTGGTATTCATGGCAGTGCATGCCGCCACGGAGGTCGTCTTTTCCTCGTATCCATATCTGCCGGTGGCCTTTGGAGTCTTTGCTCTGATCTCCCTGTGCTGCGGGGATGCCATCCCCAAACCAAAGCTGAACGGAAGGGCGAAGACGGTGTCGCTTCTGGTCATATCCGCCCTTACCGCCGTCTACGGCGTCCTGCTGGGCTGCAACCTCCACGCCAGGGCTGTGGCGGGTACCGGAGAATCCTTTGAGGCCATGGAGGAAGCCATTGCATTGGATCGATTCGAGTGGGCAGATTACGCCCTCGCCTATGTGGAAAAGGCAATGGATGGGTCGGAAGAGGTGCTGGCACAGGCGGACGAATACGCCCAGCGGCTGGAGAGGCTGGACTCTAACACGGTCCCCATCCATCTGGCAAGCTACTACTTCCGGACCGGACGGCCGGAGAAGGGGATTGCCATGGTAGAGAAGTATGTGGACTATGTATCCTCCGACCAGGCGGCGTGGCAGGAGGCGTTTGATCTGCTGCTTCAATATGAGGAGGACTCGGATATCTATCGCGGCGGTGTCCGCCGCATTGCCCAGATGCTGGACGAGTGGAACGCCGGCAATATGGGAGAGATCGTCATAGACGAAAACGCCCGGGCCCTGATTGAACGGGCTGGAGGATAGGACGCCCACGGTAAGAGAAAGAAGTGCGATACATGTCCGGCCAATTCTCTTCCTTTCTAAAGCTTCAGCTTTGAGACGACAAAAGACACGGCTGGCTACCGTGCCTTTCCCTGTAATCTTATGGAGGAGGTGACCCAATGGACAAGACAGATCTGAGCGGCTTCATGTCTCCCGAGGCCTATGACAGCCTGGTCGCCGAGGCATCTAACCTGATCCGTAGCGGAGAAGCCCCTGAGGCCATTGCGGATGCCCTCATCCTCCGGATCAGCGCCGCATTGGAGGAACACACAAAGAAAAGGCGCAAAGCGGCTCAGGCGGAGGGGATCGCCCGGGCCAGAGCCAATGGGGTCCACTTGGGCCGCCGCAGGAAGGAATTCCCACCTTTCTTCCCACAAGTCCTGGACCAGGTGCAGGCGGGTGGCATTACAGTGGAGGCCGCTGCCAAGCTCTGCGGCGTGGGAATACGGACCTTCTACCGCCTGAAAAAGCGGGCGGAGAGCGAAGCAGACCAGTCACAGGCGGATACGTGACCCGGGAACGTGTCCTGCTCGCGATCCGGCCTGGATATCAAGTAGACTGAGAGAAGGCGGACAGGATGATCAGGGAGAATCAGAGGACGCTGAACCAACTGCATATTCTCAGCGACGGGATCATCCTGTTCCTGTCATTTCCCATCGCCTACTGGGTCCGGTTCTATGTGCTGGCGGGGGAGAAAAATCTGCCGTTGAGCCGGTATCTGCTGATGGCGGGTGCGTATACGGTCGCGCAGCTGTTCACCTACGCGGCCTTTGGCCTGTACCAGAGCTTCCGCCAGAGGGGACTCCGGGATGAGCTGATACGGCTGTGGGAGGCCACCGCGCTGGACACGGTCGTGCTGCAGAGCCTGTTGTTTCTGAGCTGGGGGGTACACTACTCCCGCATAGCGTTGGGCCTGGCGTTCCTGATGAGCCTGACCGCACTGAGCATCAAGAGATACCTGCTGCGTAAGACGCTGCGGAGACTGCGGCAGGCGGGGTACAACCAGAAGCACGTGCTGCTGGTGGGGAACGGACATCTGGCGTCGAGGTATCTGAATGAGATACGGATGGACCGGGAGCTGGGATACCACGCCATGGGCTTTGTGTGTAGGGAAAAGGACAAAACAAAGAACGGCCTGAAGTGGCTGGGGGACTTTGATGACCTGGAAGAGATCTTGGATAGGACGCAGCCGGATGAAGTGATCGCGGCGATGGAGCCGGAGGACTTTGCCCGGACGCCGGAGGTGATCTCATCCTGTGAGTCGGCGGGAGTGAAGCTGTCCCTGATCCCGTTCTACGCGGAGTACATGCCGTCTCATCCCCAGTTCGACGACCTGAACGGCATCCCGCTCATGAACATCCGGCATATCCCATTGGATAACTGGGCCGGTGCTTTTTGCAAGCGGGCCATGGATATCGTGGGCTCGGCGATACTGCTGGTCCTGCTATCGCCGGTGATGCTGCTATGCGCCATAGGGGTGAAGCTGTCCTCCCCGGGGCCGGTCATTTTCAAGCAGGAGCGGGTGGGACGGAATAAAAAGAGATTCTATATGTACAAGTTCCGCTCCATGCGCCTGAATGAGGAACAGGACACGGCATGGAGCCAGCGGAGCGACGGACGGAAGACGCGGTTCGGGGCGTTCATGCGGAAGTGCTCACTGGATGAGCTGCCGCAGCTATGGAACGTGCTGAAGGGTGACATGAGCCTGGTGGGACCGAGGCCGGAGATCCCGCACTTCGTGGAGAAGTTCCGGAAGGAAGTGCCGCTGTACATGGTGAAGCATCAGGTGCGGCCGGGGATCACGGGGTGGGCCCAGGTGAACGGCTACCGGGGCGATACTTCCATCGGTGGGAGGATAGAGCACGATATCTACTACATCGAGCACTGGAGTTTGTGGTTTGATATCCAGATTTTGTTGATGACAGTGTTCGGAGGGAAGTTCCTCAACGACGAGACGATGGAAAAGGGAGGCGGCTGAGATGACACGAAAGGTCCTCTTTACCGCCTCCACTTTTTCGCATATTCGTAATTTCCATCTGCCGTATATCGCGTATTTCCATGAGCAGGGCTGGGAGGTACATATTGGCTGCGGCGGGGAAGTCATGCCGGTCCCATATGCGGACAAGGTGTTCTCTCTGCCATTTGAAAAAAGAATGAGCTCCCCGGAGAATTTGAAGGCGGCCAGGATGCTGCAGAAGCTGATTCAAACAGAGAAGTATGACCTCATCACGACGCACACATCCCTGGCGGCATTTTTCACGAGACTGGCAGTGAAGAGAATGAAGGACCGGCCGCCGGTGGTGAACACGGTCCACGGGTATTTATTCGACGATGATACACCTATCCTTAAACGGAATATCCTGCTGGCGGCAGAGAAATTGACGGCCCCGGAAACAGATCTGCTGCTGACGATGGATCGGTACGATTACGAGCTTGCCCAGAAATATTGCCTGGGCAAGCGTATTTCTCAGATACCGGGGATGGGGGTGGACTTCTCCCGGCTGGACGGCTATACGGAGGAGGACGCACGGCTGCTGCGTAGTGAGTGGTCTATTCCGGAGAATGCCTTTGTGCTGCTGTATCCGGCTGAGTTCTCAAAAAGGAAAAGCCAAGAGATATTGCTCCGGGCAATGACAATGCTACCAGAAAGAGCGATGCTGGTGTTGGCTGGCAACGGGGCCCTGTGGGAGCGGTGCCGCCGGATGGCGGCTGACCTGCGGCTCGGAGGCCGGGTACTCTTTCCCGGGCAGATAGGGAACATGGGACCTTGGTATGCCATGGCGGATGCTGCTGTGAGCGCCAGCAGGAGCGAGGGCCTGCCGTTCAACGTGATGGAGGCGATGCACTGCGGGCTTCCAGTGGTGGCCAGCGCGATAAAGGGACACACGGACCTGATCATGGATGGAGAGACCGGATTGCTGTATCCCTATGGAGACGCGGAGGCCTTCGCAGAGACGGTGAGGCAACTGATGAGCTCCGGGGAGCTGCGCCGGAGTCTGGGCTCTGCCGCCAGAGAGTACGCGGAGCAGTACCGACTGGAGACGGTGATGCCGGAGGTCATCGCGGAACTGACTGGGCTGATACCGCAAGGTATCATTTCCAAATAAGCACTTTGTCCCTGGTTAAATCTAGGATATAAGCAAAAGGGGACTTATGGTGTAGATTTTGTATTCAACGCCCCACCATCATGGGGATATAGGACCCGAGGAGCACCATTGCCTTTACCTTCATAAGACATCGCTTTTGCCCTATATCTTTTGTAATGATATTTTCACAGCACCTAATTTGAACCGGGGCATCTTTATAGTTGTCCAGCGGCCTATATCTTTTGCGACCGCAAGGGTGATCTTGCCAAATTGAAAATCTTGTGCCTTGCTGAGACGATTGCAGAAATAGCACTTTCATTTGAGATATTCCTATGCTATAATGGGGCCAGATCAAAAGAGGATGATGAGCGCATGGTATTTGCTCCGTATATTATCCGAAACTCTGATGGGAGCATGATCCCCGTCGCCATTGAGACCGCGTCTCCGTCAGATTTGGCGGTCACTCACCATGATCCGGTTTGGCAGACCGATTGGGAGTCCGGCTATTTGGCGAACCCAGCAGTAAAGAAATACGCCATGCGGACATTGGATGGGGAACTCGTCGCGTTGGCGGCCTATCAAATTGCAGGGCGAAAAGCATATGTATATATTCTCTATGTGGAGAGTGCTCCACACAGCAATCCGACACTCACAGAGAAAACGGGGCTGAAGTACTACGGTATCGGCGCGGTGTTGATCGCGTTTGGGATCAAATACTCCATTGACAACGGTTGCCGCGGGGATGTGGTATTTGAGGCGAAGACAGATGAGTTGGCGAGACACTACGCGAGGAATTTTGGCGCTAAACGGATCCCTGCCTGTCCAGCGGCGGACCGAAGCAGTTCATGTTGGCGGATGAGGACGCATGGGCGTTGTTTTCAAAATATTTGTCAGAGGAGGAATAGCTGTGGAGCGAATCACGAAGGAGCAATGTGCCATCGATGATCTGGCTGAAAAGGCGGGCGGATATTTCGCTCTGCCAACGGAGGACGATATTGCTTATACGGACTTGTTATTTGATCTCTGCCGGCAGTTCAAGATCCATTACTATTCCACTACACCGAAAAAGCGGGCATTCGTGGAGGAGGTGACCCGCATCACTTGGCGCGGCAAGAGGAAGAGCGGACTGGTGTGCGGATGGATGTTCGTCCGGCGTTTTCCACTTGACCTACATGGGAAAATGTGCGGAAAAGAACAAAGAGCGCCAGGCAGGAAACAGTAGTTTCCTACCTGGCATTTTTGTGTGGGGGATTAGCGGCTTCGTATTGTTATTGCTGATGCTGTTTTTTGAGAATTCGTATGAAAGACTTGTATCCGCACACGAATTTGCTACTGTTTCCAATACTGCTCGACCTTCGTTTCAGCAACATGAGGGAGTAGGTTGAACTGCTTCATGATCTTCTGGACCACAACATCTTTCTTGATCTCCAGTTCTTTCAGCGTGGAGATCATGGCAGAAATTCCCTCCTCGCGGCCCTCCTCGCGGCCTTCCTCCAGAGCGGCCATCCGGGTGTTATAGTCATGGATCTCCATCACTTTTTCCTGGTCGTACAATGTCACCATGATATCGACTACCTCCTTCTGCCTTGACGCTAGGATGGGGACCAGGATCCCCTCCTCCAAACATTGCCGAATCGTTGCTTCTACCGCCAGTTGTGTCGGCCCATAGACCTGCCGCTGACTATCCGCGATCCGGCAAAACCGCACATATTGATATACGATGTCATCCTTGCCGCCGGTGTCCCCGCGTAGCACCTTTACCTCGACCTCTACGCTGCCGACGCCCTCATACAGGTCAGAGAGGCGAAGCACGTCGGGTACATCCTGTGTCCCGGTGTAAACTACATAGAGTTCCGGCCTTGGCACTGTGATCTGTTTTGGGGCATACAGATCAAGTTTTTGCTCCTCGACATATTCTTTATATGTTGCCGCCAGATACAGCAACATCCGTAGCGCCAAATTCACAGAAAATGTTGACTGAGCCTCTACCAAAAGGATAAGTCGATCCCGGACAAGGACGCCCAGATCATTATAGATCCCATTGGTCAAAATGGTGGCCAGCGTGACCAGTTTGAAATCCTCTTCCCTGACATCGGTGTCTTCCGGATGGAGGGACAGATACAGCTTCCGAGTGTACTCAGGCTCCTTGAAGATGTAGGAAAAGAGACTGTCCTTGATGGTCCTTTTCATATCAGAAATATGCCTCACCCCCACAAATTATTGCTCAATATTATTATATCGGAAGTTAAGGGGAATTACAAGAGCGAGTTTGAATGATGCGGCAGCGATGATTTGTAGGACGTGCTACGATTTGACAATACTTCCAGGATCATGCCGATACCGGCGCAAAAGGGATCCCATGATCTTAAAAACACGCTGGTAGAGCTAATTGACATGGAAGAGTTGGATATCAGTATCAGGCCTGAGAAGATACGCTCTATTACCCCTGGAGCGGAACAGAATTATTGAAAGACAGAGCGATTCTTGATCTATGAAGGGTATCATTCCAAATTAGATGCAGTCCACATAAAATTAAGACCATAAAATTCAATATGGTTATCCCTTTGAATCAGCAGGAATAGAAAGAGCAATAGCGACAAGGAGGCGCTCGGGGAGAGCGGCAGTG
>CANQCS010000031.1 GCA_947589745.1 uncultured Oscillospiraceae bacterium | reverse complement strand
GGTACCTACTTTATTGACGAGGACACAGCGTCCGCCGTAGGCGACGCACCGCTTGAAAATGAGGGGACGGATCAGCAATAGGATCGGTCTTGGGGAATCAAATTCAGCTTTGGGTTTAGACTTTGCGAGAGCAAGTCAGGATGAAAACATGAGGAGGCGGACAATAAGTCCGTCTCCTCATGTTTTAAAGGGCATTAAAGACAAAACACGCAGTCGGAACGACATAGCGGAGGATGCTAGCGACGCCGCTTATCTACAGTTCTGGATGTACCGCATTTCCGGGGACAGCTCAGAGAAGGATGCAGACCCCGACCCTCCGGCCTCCTCACTCATCCCTCCAAAGAGGCGAGTTCTTTTGTCCAGATACTTGGAAGATGTATGGCGCACGAGGACTTGGGGCGTGCTTCTGCCTGGATGCCAGGGGTGTGCCTGAGCGCTGGCCGCACACACTCATCAATCCTCCCCATCCCTCTGCTTATAACTCATCGACTCTCGCATCCGCCTCCAGCATCTCCACTTCCGTTTTTCAAACAACAGATACTGGCTCAAACATCAGCTCCCAGGTCTCCACAGACACATTCCTGGAAAACCGAGTCGCGGACTTGTGATCACAGTCAGGGCCTTCGGCGCTGCATGAAAGTCCTTAGAGACAAAAGCACAGAATCCGGGCTCATAGGCATTCCCAGTCATGCCCCCCAGAAGATGAACAGCATTTTCGCAGTTACTCATATTCCTCCGCGCACAGCTTTCCGTCGAGATGGTCCAGCATGGATGTCTTTTCAGGTATTCTGCATGACCCGGTTCAGTATTCAATCGTTGATCCCCGCCGTAGGTTTACAGGAGCAATTCAAGAACCACGTCCGAAAAGGCGAGGTCTTCCGAGCCTGTCAGACGGGGCGATTCATTCGTCGTCTTTTGTTTCGGCAGAGGGCAAATTGGTGATCACAGCCTTGATCATTCCGCTGACCACGGTGTTGAGCTGTGCGGCATTTTAGGGTGTGATGACCGGCACGCCAGGCCTCTCCTCAGCCGCTTTCCGTGCGATACCGGCTACCTCGCCGCCTTAACGGGCAACGGCCATGTTCTCGGCGAATGTTTCCGGCCCGCGCTGTCTGGAGATCTCGGTGGTGGTCGCCTCGGCCAGCATATTCAGGACCAACTCCAGCGTGGTCATATTGTCCCGGAGATTTTCCTTTGTTAGACCCTTGAGATCTTTATACTGCCGTGTGGACATGCCGGACCACGCACGGGATATCTCGTCTGTCAGGATGGCGTACTCTATGCCCTTTTTGACGCCGCGAGCGTCCCATTCATCGGTCAGCTCCTTGCGGACCTGGATAGCCTGCAGCCGCTGATTGATCCACTCGCGGGTGTACCCTTTCTTGAGGTATGTAGCGAGGGCCCTCTCAATCGTCAGTTCCGGATCGATGGTCTCTTCGATCCTCTCCCGGCCCACCTGCGCGAGCCACATCTTGAAAGGTTCCGCTTTGGGTGAAGGAATGGATTGAATGATGCGGAGGAGTTGCTCAGTATCAGCCACATCGGTCAGCCGCCGTTTTCCATCTAGTGCGGTCATTTTCAACTGACTACATTTTGTAGGCAGTTCACTGCCTTCCTGCTTCATCCGAGTTTTAAGCACGCTCTAATACTTGGCTGCGTGTCTCTAATCTGGCTGATCTGTCAGCACACCTATCACATCGACCACGGAGAAGTACCACTCTTCCTTCTCTTCATCCCAGGCTGTCCGGATAGGCTGATCTTCAAAAAGCTGGATCTTATCCTGTTCGCTCATAGTTATGATTTCCTCGTATAATAAGATTTATCCCCAACCATCAGACTGGACGGGACACGCCGCTGGAAACTCGAGGATGCGCAGCGATGGCGGGTACTTTTGGGTATGAGCTGGACATTACGAAACTGACAGATGACGAAAAAGGCACGATCAAAGAACAGATTGCCTTTTTCCACCGGTTTTATGATTTGATCCAATACGGGGACTACTACCGCCTGCAGCCTCCTGAGAGCGGCTGCTCGGTATGGGAATTTGCCAGCGCCGACGGCGGCGAGGCCCTGGTGAGCGCCGTCTACGGGCGTGTGGAAGCCAACGCTCCTGTGGCACAGGTCAGGATACATGGGCTGATGGATGATGCCCTCTATCGGGTAGAGCTCTGCGGTGGACAGCGGTCCCCTATGGTCCTATTCCCCAATTTCACGCAGGGGGGAGCGATCTCCGGCGCGGCCCTGCGGAACGGGGGCCTGCCCATCCCGCCGGCCTTCCGCGATTACCAGTCCTGGCAGTACCATATCAAGCGATGGAAGGAGTAACTGGCTTATGAAGCTGTTCAGGATCGACTCCCCGTTCAACGAGGCCATGTCCAGGATGTTTGACCTGGTGGCGCTAAATCTGGTCTTTCTGCTGTGCTGTGTCCCCATTGTCACCATTGGTGCCAGTTGTACCGCGCTGCATGTTGTGACCATGCGCCTCGCTGCTGGTGACGAGCCCCAGGTGGTCAAGGGGTTCTTCCGAGCGTTCAAGTCCAATTTCGGACAGGCAACCTTGACTTGGCTCTTGCTGTTGGTCGCTGGAGGCTTTCTCTACGTGGATTCGCTGATTGCCGCACAAATGGGGACCGGTGGTCTGCCGATGAAGCTCCTATTGGGTGTTTTCGGTATCCTGTATTTGTTTATCTTACTGTATATCTTTCAAATCCAGGGACGCTACCGCAATACTGTTCGAAGGAACCTGCAGAACGCACTGCTGATGGCAGTCCGGCAGTTACCGAAGACGGTTATCTTGGCGGCCACGGTCATCCTACCTGTTCTTGTGGCCGTGTATGGGCCGACGGCGGTGTTTGCGCTCTGCATCGTGGCCTTCCTGGTGGGGGGATGTTCGCTCATCGCCTGGATTCAAGACAGGATCATGGTGAAGATATTTTCTTACTATGATGAAATGGCGGAAGATGCCAGTGATCGCTCTGGTGATTTGTCAGAATAGTGAGCATTTGATTCCGCCATTGACCAAAACGATTTTTTCTCCTCCCTTCTCTTTTTTCTCGTGCGCTCCCGCCATCCGTTTTGGATTGGCGGGAGTTGCGCAATAAAAGCTAAATATTTAGCGATAAATGTAGTAAACTTTCTAAAACGCCCTTGACAAAACATAAGAATCATATTAGAACCGATATGCGAGGCCAGATTTTATCCTCATAGCTATGGCTTTCGTCCCTATCGGGCGCAAAACACGCAATCCGGGATATTGTCAATGTTATCAATGCCAACTGTAAATCACCGGATCAGCCGGTCTGGGCGGTAGAAGGTGACATTAAAGGGTGTTTTGATAACATTGATCACCGTGTACTGCTTCAAAAATTGTGGCGCATAGGCATCCATGACAAAAGGGTCTTGAAGCTCATCAGTCAGATGCTAAAGGCCGGATATATTGAGAGCGACCTGCTTTACACAACAAAATCGGGAACGCCCCAGGGAGGTATTCTATCGCCTCTTCTGTCCAATCCCTTTTTGTACCGACAACTTTGCGGTCGGCATGGTGATTGACATGCGAGGACGATGGCTACTCATGCAGGCAAAGAAACGTAAGTGTAGGACGGATGTGGGCAGAGCAAAAGGCCCCTTGTGGGGGCCTTTTGGTTCTCCTCTTGGAGCCGGTCATCTAGCCATGAGCTTATCAACCAGCGAATGGTCGCAGTCGAACAGGTACAGTAGGTGCCGGGCTGCACCGGATGGTTCATTCCTGCCAGCCTCCCATGCCTCCACCGTCCGTGTGGACACGCCCAGCGCGTTGGCAAGCGCCCGCTGGGACAGGTTCAGCGACTTCCTGGTTCGGGCAACATCTTCAGCCTTGTACTCTGGAACAGGGCTCTCACGGACGACAACACGGCACCGGGTGGTATCGCCTTCTGCGAACGCAGCAGCGTCCTCCAGGCTTGACATCAACGACTCAAACAACTCTTTCTCCATAGCTCACTCCTCCTTGATCCGTTTCACTACTTGATGAACCAACTTCTTCTGGTCAGGGGTCAAATCTGCCTGCATATTCTTCGGATAGGCCAGCAACAGGTAGATCCTCTCCCTGACGAGAACATCGACGTAGATCACACGGCCACCCCCGGACCTTCCTCTGCCCTCCAGCGGGATGCGGACCTTCCTCGCTCCGCCTGTTCCGGGTATCATATCTCCTGCCTCCGGGTCCTGGACGAGGACCATCTGGAGCTCCAGCAGTTCATCGTCCCCGAGCCCCATCGTTGACCACGACCGTTCAAAGCCTGCGGTCATTACAAAAGCTCTTTTCATATCATATCTCCTTCTAGCGTCTATTATATACTATTCAATCGTAGTCGTCAAGCGTCGGTTACGGTTATAGAGGCGGCCACATGGACGGCCCCACATTTTGTCCGAGGATGTTCCGCAGGATGTTCCGAACTTCAGGAGGTTTTACAATGGCGACACAGCTCGCTGGAAAGCTTTCGGCCAAAAATGTATGCGTGTATTGGGGGATGCGCCTGCGGTTTCCTGTGGTGTTCAGTCTCACCGTAGTCATCTGGAATACTCCGTAAGAGAGTAATAAGAGATGCTACACAGAGCTTGAGTATTTGTGAGGGGACGTCTGCGGAGATATGGGGTCTGAGCATCTCTCCGGACCCGTCTACATTGGATACCCACTCATGTTTCAAAATGCAGAACGTGCCAGTGTGTTAGACCTGAAGAAGGAATGCGTGAGATGTCTTATTTCTATCAGCGGTGTTCTCGAAAAAGGCAACGCAGTCTGTGACTCACAGACTGCGTTGTTTTTGTTTGACTACACGTTGTCTGGCTGCCAGGTTTCAGCACTCCAGCATCTTCAGCGTGCAAGTCTTGGCGATAGATTTCCGAATCTCCGCCCGCAGGGGCAACACCGAGGACGGCGACACGCTCAACTCGTCGATCCCGATGGCCAGGAAAGTCTCCAGCAGGCTCAGGTCCGCCCCCAACTCTCCGCAGATACCGATCCAGATCCCCGCCGCGTGGGCCGCATCCGCCGCGATTTTCAGCGCCCGTAGCACTGCCGGGTGGTGGGGGTCAAAGAACTTGCCCAAGTCGTTTGCCTGCCGGTCACAGGCAAGCGTGTACTGGGTCAGGTCATTGGTCCCTACGGAGAAGAAGTCCACCTCTTTCGCCAGAGCGTCCGCCACGAACACACTGGCCGGCGTCTCGATCATGATGCCCAGCTCGGTGTCCTTGTTGTAGGGGATGCCCTCCGCGTCCAGTTCCGCCATCACGGCCTTGCAAGCCCACTTGCACTCTTTCACCTCCCACACCGAGGTGATCATCGGGAACATGATGGCCACCTTGCCGAAAGCCGATGCCCGGTACAGCGCCCGCAGCTGGGTCCGGAACACCTCCGGCCGGTTCAGGCAAATGCGGATAGCCCGCACGCCCATCGCCGGGTTCTCCTCTTTCTGAAGATTGAAATACTCTACCTGCTTATCCGCCCCGATATCCAGGGTGCGGATGACTACCCGCTTGCCGTTCATAGCCGTGGCTACTTCCTCGTAGGCCTTGAACTGCTCCTCCTCGCTGGGGTAGTCGTTGGTTGCCAGGTACAGAAACTCCGAGCGGAACAATCCGATGCCTTGGCCGTCGTCGGCCTGGACGGAGTGGACGTCCTTGGGAGAGCCGATGTTGCAGTACACCATGCGCTCAGCCAGGAATATGGAACTGCGGCCCCTTCAGCCGGAACCAGGAACCTTTGCAATCGATGCAGCCATCCCTTTTCAGCTTGCCTATCTCCGCAGACATGGCGCTCCGCTCTACGCCGAGATAATCGGACAGCGCCTGTCGGTCATATGGAATCCGGAATTCTGCGGACCTATGCTGATCGGCTTGTTCCGTCAGGAAAGCGACCAGCTTCTCTCGTGTGGTACGGCGGGACATGATATAGATCTTTCGATTCAGGGCCAGATTCTTCCGCGCCACGCTCCGCATCATGTTTTTAAGGATCTGCTGGTGGATAGGGCAGTTTTTCTCGCAGGCTGTCAGGACTTTCCTGCCGTTCAGGAGCAGTACGGTGCTGTCCTGCACTGCTATGGCACTGGCCGGCACCTGTTCGAGTCCTGCGCATAGATACGCATCCCCCAAGACCGCTCCCGGAGAGGCGGACAGGATCACCACCCGGTTTCCGGAAGGGTCGGTGCGGATGATCTGTATCGCCCCGGAAAGAACGATCCCCATAATGGCCGTCGGATCCCCCTCATGAAAAAGGCACATATCTCTGGATATCCGGGCCTCCACAGCCCCCAAACAGCGCAACGTGGGAAAGATACTGTCCGTGCTGATCTGAAAAAATAGGGGACAGGCCGAGAGTACCGATAAATATTCTTCCATAGATTCCTCCGTTGTTGGAAATCCAACATACATTTTGCTTTTAGTATAGTACAATTTAATTCGACCGTCAAGAGGATTTGACAGAGAGCGGATGTGTGGAATTGAAAAGAGACTCTATGGAAGAGGGGAGCGTGTTTTTATGAATACAGACAAGAAGACTGATCTCCGTGATCTACTCTATGAGGTGATGCGCTGGGTGATCGCCATGGCGGTCGCTGTGGCCGTTGTTGCTGGTTCGCAGTTTGCCTACGATACACTGGTCAAGGGTAGGCAGGACAGCGATGCGGGCGGCAATACAGGTGAGACCGGACAGATCGAGTACATCCATGTGGAAGCCCCTGCATCCTCCCAGGAGAATGGCGTTGTCACCGCAGAGGACTGGGCGGCGGTATTCCCTGAGATCGCAGCCTCTTACCACGCTAACGCCGACAACAGCTACCGCATCAGCTATCTGGAGGAAGATCCCTACCTGACCAACATTTATGAGGGCTATGGGTTCGCCATCGACTATACCAGCGCCATCGGGCATGAGTATTGTCTGGAGGATGTTGCCAACACGGAGCGGCCCCACCCCCTGGCCAACTGCCTGACCTGCAAGACCGCCGACTTCACCAAGCTGGTCAACGATCTGGGGGTCCAGGCCTATTCGCTGGACTTCGCGGAGACCTTTGCGGATATGTCTGAGAATGTGGGCTGCTACAACTGCCACGCCAACGAGGCCGGCGACGCCGGCAAGCTGGTGGTCACCCACGACTACACCATCGCCAGCCTGGGCGACGACCTGGAGAGCATCGATCCGGCCACCCTGTCCTGCGGTCAGTGCCATATCGAATACTACTTCACGCCGGACACCAAGGCCACCAGCGCCCCCTACACCGGCCTGGCCACCATGACGCCGGACGATATGCTGGCCTACTACAATGAGATCGGCTTTTCCGATTGGACCCAGGAGAGCACCGGAACGGGCCTGCTGAAAGCGCAGCACCCTGAGCTGGAGACCTTTTTGGGCGAGGGCAGCAAGCACGCCAGCATGGGCCTGAGCTGTGCCGACTGCCACATGGAAGTGGTGACCTCCGACACCGGCGTTACATACACCAGCCATGAGCTGGTCAGCCCTCTCAGCAGCGAGGGCATTCTGAACACCTGCGCACGGTGTCATGGAAATACCGACATGACCCAGAAGGTCCACGACATCCAGGACCAGATCACCGCCAGGGAACGGGAGATGGGCGGCCGGCTCTCCGACCTGAACGACAAGCTGACTGAGGCCGTCGCATCCGGTAACTATACTGCGGACGAACTGAACGCGATCCGGGACCTGTACCGCAGCGGCCAGTGGTATTTCGATTTCGTCTACGTGGAGAACAGCGAGGGCGCCCACAATTCGGCGCTGGCCAACGACTGCTTGGATAAGGCCGCAGACTGCGTGGAACAGGCCATGGCCCTGTTCAAATAAGAAATACGATCCGAACGGGAAAAAGGGGGCATTCACACCCCTTTTTTTCAGCGCGGAGACAAAGAATACTTCTGATGGGAGAACAGTATCATGAAGAAGATCAAACAGGCGGCGGCGCGGCTCTTTTCCATGAGGACGGCCCTTCTCATCCTCAGCCTGCTGATCATCGCCTGCATTGCCGGTAGTGTGATCCCCCAGGAAGAGATCGAGGCATACTACCGTGGGTATTACCCAGATACCGTAGGTGCATTCATCCTGCTGATGGGGCTGGACGACGTGTTCCACTGCTGGTGGTTTGTCGTGCTGACCCTGTTCCTGTGCGTCAACCTCTTAGGGTGCAATTTGCTGCGTTTCCCGCTCCTGGTGCGGCGGGTGCAGACCGGTTTCTCCCCGGAGCGCCGCCTGGCCGCGTGGGACGGGACGCCCGAGGCGGTGGTTGACGGCCAGCCGGAGCGGCTCTTTGCCCGCATGGGGTTCCGCCGCGTGCAGAGCGGGGCCCGGGACGGGCAGGCGTACCGCTACGCCGTGCGCCGCCGGGCCGGCGTCTGGGGGGCGTGGCTGACCCACCTGGGCATGCTGATCATCATCGCGGGTTTTGCCCTGGGGCAGATGTATACGGCCAAGTACACGGTGTACGGCGTCCCGGGCCAGACCAAGCCGGTGGGGGATACCGGCTACGCCCTGACCATCGACGATTTCCGGGTCGATCTCCGGGAGGACGAGACGGTAGAGCAGTACACCGCCCGGCTGACCCTCACCGACACGGCCACCGGCGAGCGCCGAAGCGGAGAGGCCAGCGTGAACCACCCGCTGTCCCTGTTCGGTATGAAACTCTACCAGAACTCCACCGGCTGGGCCGCCCAGGTGCAGATCTGGAAGGGCGAGGCGCTGCTAGAGCACGCCATCCTCTGCGCGGGGGAGCACATGGCGGTGCCGGATCTGGAGGACCTGGTGCTGGCCTTTAACGCCTTCTATCCGGACTACGTGACGGGAGCGGACGGGATGCCCGCCACCGCCACTTCTCAGCTCAATGATCCCGCCTACTTGTATACACTGTACTACCAGGGAAAGGTCCTGGGTATGAACGTCCTGCGGTCGGATGAGCGGATCACTGTGGAGGACTACTCCTTTGTTTTCTCAGATCCCCAGACGTATACGCTGATCCAACTCAAGCACGATCCTTTCACCTGGCTGGCCGGGATCGGCGGCCTGGTGATGGTGCTGGCCCTGTTCCTGGCCTTCTATCTGCGGACGGAGGAGCTGTGGGCCGTGCAGCAGGAGGACAGCCGATGGGCCTTTGCAGGATACAGCCAAAAGGGCGGCGTCCTGTTCCGCGACGCGCTGCGGGAGAAGGCGGCGCAGCTGACCGATCGAGAGGGGGAGAAAAACGAATGAACCAGATGTTCGTGCAGGCGGAGAGCGTCCTGCTGTACCTGACCATGGTGCTGTACCTGGCGGCCATGATCCTCTACTTTATATTCTTTGCCCTGAAGCGGGAGCGGTCCGGAAGGACGGCGGGGTGGACACTGCTGCTGGGCTTTGTGTGCCACACGGCGGCGCTGGCCGTCCGCGGCGTCGGCGCCGGGCGTCTGCCGCTGACCAACCAGTATGAATTTGCCGCCAGCTTTGCCTGGGGGATCTGCCTGTGCGCCCTGCTGTTCCTTTGGCGTTTCCGGTTCCAGGCCCTGGGCGCCTTCGTCTCACCGGTCATCCTCCTGGTCATCGGTTACGCCGCCCTCCAGAGCCGGGAGGTCCGGGAGCTGATGCCCGCCCTCCAGAGCAACTGGCTGGCGGTCCACGTGTTCACGGCCATCATCTCCTACGGAGCCTTCGGCGTCTCCTTCGCGGTGTCCCTGATGTTCCTGCTGCGGGGCAGGATGCGGGACAACCCCTTCTGGCAGCAGCATATCCCGGAGGAGCAGAAGCTGGATACCGTCAGCTACCGGGCAGTGTCCCTGGGGTTCCTGTTTTTGACCTTTGTCATCATCACCGGGGCCATCTGGGCCGAGAGCGCCTGGGGTAGCTATTGGTCCTGGGACCCCAAGGAGACCTGGGCGCTGATCACTTGGTTCATCTACGCCATCTATCTCCACCAGCGCATCGTGCGCGGATGGAAAGACAAAGCTGCGGCTATCTTTGCAGTCCTGGGGTTTATCTGTGTGATCTTTACCTATATCGGCGTAAATACGCTGCTTCCCGGCATACACAGCTATGCCTGATGGATCTGAACGGGAAGATCATGGCCTGGACCGGGTATGTGAGCTGGGAACAGATGCGGAAGCATCGCCGACTCTTTTACCGATCCTTTTCTTCAAAGAAAACGAAACAAAAGACTTTATATATCGTTTGACCCTTGTCAAAACAGGGGGAGGCTGACTCAACTGCGTCAGCCTCCCCCTGTTTTTCTGGTGCTGGAGAGCGGCTGTGATAGACTGCATTGCGTCTTTCCCACGCCAGTTTAGGAACAAAGACAGCCCAATTATTGCAAATTACATTTCGTGTAATGTAAATTCGCTCTTATGAAAATCCAACATGCCCTCGTCACGCAGCTTGCATAGTTCATTGGACATGGCGCTTCGATCTACCGAAAGAAAATCCGCAAGCTGCTGTCGATTAAAGGGAATGGAGAAAGAACTGCTGTTTTGCCGCTTCGCCTCATCTGAAAGGTAGGACAGCAGTTTTTCCCTTGTTGAGCGTTGAGACATATAGCTGATCTTTTGAACAAGGCTTTTATTTTTATCCGAAATCGTATAAAACATATTTTTTATAAGCTGAGTGTGAAAAGGGCAAGCAGCGGGACATACGGTCAGTATTCGTTCCATATCAAAAAAGAGGACTGTACTTGCTTCCGCAGCTATGACGTCGTTCATAAGCGTTCCGCTGTTTGGCACGATATATGCCTCCCCAAATATCTCTCCGGGGCGGATCTCATTCAAAATATTAAGATTGCCCCAATAGTCCTCTTTCTGAATGTGGAGCCGGCCTGCTGCAAGAATCATCAAATCGTGAATGTACTCGCCTTGTCGAAACGCATATTCACCTTTGATATAATGCCGGACGGTCGCTTTCAGGCAATCCAGCATAGAGAGGATGTCATTATCACCTACTCCGGAGAACAATTTCGTCCTTTTTAGAAGAGAAACATACTGTTTCATAAAAGCCTCCTTTTCTGTTGGAAAAACAACGGATTTGTTGTTCCCATTATACTATAATAAACACAGAAGGTCAAGAAAGCCCAGAGCGTTTCAGAACAGAGGGAGGTCTTTTCATGCAAACTGTGTAGAGTCATTATCACAAAAAGTTCTGACCGATGTGACAGGTGCAACATCGGACGGAATCTCTTTTGTATAATGCAAAACGAAGAAGCAGGAAAAGATACTCGCTACTGATTTTACGGCTGTGAGAAGGAGGAATTTCTGATGTTGATAGAGGGTTGCCAGGGCCGACCCAGGACGCCCACGCTCCACGAGCGGATATGTCCTAATTGCGGCAGCATCATCGAACTGTTTTCAATCGACACCCAAGCGGTATGTGACAACTGCGGCTTTATTGCCTACAACGATACGCTCAGTTGTGTCCAGTGGTGCGCACACGCCCAGAAATGCGTGGGGGATGAGATGTACGAGCATATGATGAAGATCGCCGCCATGCAAAAACAGAGGGCCGCTGAGGAGCGGCAGCACAAGGAGGTAACACAATGATCCGCAAGATCATCACCATCGATGAGGAGAATTGCATCGGATGCGGTATCTGCGCCGAGGCCTGCACGTTTGTGTTCAGGCAATTTAGCAATGAACCAGGAAGTCAAGAAAGAGGTGATTAGAAGGTGAGCGGGATGAATCCAAAGCCAAAGATAAAAATTACCTTAGTAGAACGGAAAGGGGCTCATGCCTGTCATCGGGGGCATAAGATTGGAGACGTATTCGATTATGATACGGACCGGGGCGCGCTTTGTCCCATGGCCATGCACGTCGCTTTCCCGTATATTGATATTCTCAGGTACGGTGGCACGCCGCCCGCGGCGCAAAACGGCAATATTCAGTTTTGCTGCCCGGACAGCGATGTGATCAATATTTTTAAAATCGAAATAGAATCGGATGCGTAAAACCGGAAGGAAACAAAATGACCAGTAAGGGAGGAACATAGTATGCTAAGAAAAATCATCAAAATCGACGAGGGAAAGTGCAATGGCTGCGGTATCTGCGCCGAAGCCTGTCACGAGGGCGCCATCGGTATCGTTGACGGCAAGGCGAAGCTGCTCCGGGAGGACTACTGTGACGGCCTGGGCGACTGCTTACCCGCCTGTCCGGCAGGCGCCATCACCTTCGAGGAACGGGAAGCGCCGGCGTACAACGAAGCGGCGGTGCAGGCGGCAAAGCAGGCAAAGACGGCAGAAAAACTGCCCTGCGGCTGCCCCGGCACCGCCGCCAAGGCGATCCGCCGCGAGGAGACAGGGACCGATCCCGTAAGCATCCCCAGCAGATTGTCCCAGTGGCCGGTGCAGATAAAGCTGGTCTCCGTGGTCGCGCCCTATTTCAACGGCGCGAACCTGCTGGTAGCTGCCGACTGCACCGCCTACGCTTACGGCAACTTCCACAATGACTTTATCAGAAACCGGATCACCCTGGTGGGCTGTCCGAAGCTGGATATGGTGGACTACACCGAGAAGCTGACGCAGATCATCGCGCAAAACGATATCAAGAGCGTCACCGTCGTCCGTATGGAGGTACCCTGCTGCGGCGGTATCGAAAACGCCGTAAAGCGGGCGCTTCAGACCAGCGGGAAGTTTATCCCGTGGAGCGTTGTAACGATTTCCACAGACGGTCAAATCATTGAATAATCAGAGAGGAGATGTGGAAATGGATAATAAGATGTTTTGCTTTCAATGTGAACAGACGGCGAGCTGCGTAGGATGTAAGGGTGCAGCTGGAGTATGTGGGAAAAAGGCCGATACGGCACAGTTGCAAGACTGCTTGACCGGCGCTTTGATTGGCCTTGCTCGTGCGACGGAAGGAAATGAGCATTTAATCAATTCTGGAACTGATCGTCTGATAATTGAAGGTTTGTTTACAACCATTACGAATGTCAATTTCAACAATGCGACAATTTCCGCATTGATCGATAAGGTGCATACAGAGAAAAATAGGTTGGTGCCGGAATGCCTCAAATGTGCGTCTTCCTGTGGCAGAAACAGCGATTATGACATGAGGTCTGTTTGGGAAGCAAATGAGGATATTCGTTCTTTGAAATCCTTAATTCTCTTTGGTATCCGCGGCATGGCGGCGTATGCCTATCACGCATCGGTTCTCGGCTACCACGACGAAACGGTGAATCGCTTTTTCTACAAGGCTCTGTTTGCCGTTGGCATGGATTGGGACCAGGAGCGGCTCCTGCCCATCGTACTGGAAGTCGGAGCGGTCAACCTGCGCTGCATGGAGCTTCTGGACCGGGCGAACACCGAAACCTACGGGACGCCCGTGCCGACAAAGGTGCCGCTGACAGTTGAAAAAGGTCCCTTCATCGTCATCTCCGGGCACGATCTCTATGATCTGAAGCAGCTTCTGGAACAGACGAAGGGTAGGGGAATCAATATCTATACGCACGGCGAGATGCTGCCGGCCAACGCCTACCCCGAACTCAAAAAATACAGCCATCTCAAGGGCAACTTTGGTACGGCATGGCAAAACCAGCAGAAAGAATTTGCGAATCTCCCTGCGCCGGTTCTTTTCACAACAAACTGTCTGATGCCGCCCAAAGCCAGCTATGCGGATCGAGTGTTTACCACGGAAGTCGTGTCTTACCCGGAAATCGTACATATCGGAGAAGATAAGGATTTCACTCCCGTAATTCAAAAGGCGCTGTCGCTTGGCGGATACACGGAAGAACGCTATGTGAAACTTATAGTCGCATCCAGCAGTTGTTTGAAGTGAACGTAGGGAATAAGACGGCGAGGGCGGTCCACATTTTCGTGGGCCCCCTCTTTGTAAAAGGGGGCGTTTTTCAGCGAATACCCGCTTGAAGAATAGTAGGAACCAAGAGATTTCTTTATCCCGCTACCCGCAACACCGCATCCCACCGCCCCCGTTCCGCTTCCCGGCCAACGAGGTAGTACGCTGCCTGGGCCTCCGGGTCGGAAAAGGGCACGTTCACCCGCCCGTTCTGCCGGGAGGGCATCACCCGCTGGGACACGTCGGTAGAGAAGGAGGGTAGGTCAGAATACCGGGCCAGCTCACCCACCGCCTCCATGTCGGACTGCAAGAAAAACTTGGACCGGGGCATCTTCTCCCGGACGATCTGCTCCCAGAAGCCCACCTGCGCATACATGATGAAATTCTGTCCGTTCATCTCCGCGAAGGAAATCGCATCCCGGATGGCCGCCGGGTGGAAGTGGTTCACCGACAGGTACAGCCGCTCCGTGAGAAGGGGGCGGCAAAAATACCCCTCCACCTCCAGCGGGCGGTTCAGGATGGCAGTGCCGTACTCTCCCTCCTCCAGTCCCCGCAGCAGCTCCGCCTCCGGCGCGATGACAGAGGATACTGTCTGTCCGGTGAGCATACCGGTCAGCCGGGGCAGCAGCACCATCAGCGGCCCCGGCGCGCAACTCCCGATGGTCAGGGTGCGCAGGCTTCGGTCAAAGGCCCGGACGTTCCGCTCCATCTCCGCTTCCGCGTTCAGAATATTCCTCGCGTGTTTCGCCGCCAGAGCTCCGGTCTGGTTGAGAGACACGCGATTCTTTTGACGGTCGAACAGGGACACGCCCAGGATGCCCTCCAGCTTCTGCATGGACCGGCTTAGGGAGGGCTGGGCCAGGTGCAGCTTCTCCGCCGCTGCGGACAGGGTGCCGCACTCGTCGAAAGCCGCCAGCTGTTCCAAAAGGTAAATTTCAATCATTCTTTATCCCTCCTCATACGATTCCTCAATTAGAACAATATATCGTTACCGTGCGGAAAACATAGGAATAGCAGCATTTTGGTAGCGAGGTTAAAGTTCTTTTTGATACTTTTTCTTTCAAGAAAAAGTATCAGTATGCGTGCCAGCTATGGCAGAATGCGCAATCCATATTGTACATTTTCCGCCGCCTGTTGTAAACTGTTTTTCAGAAAACCACCCCACATACACAACAAAATTTTTAGGAGGAAATGAACATGGAATACCTGACTATGCACAACGGCGTGAAAATGCCCACTCTCGGCATCGGGACCTTTCTGATGAGTCCCGCCCAGGCGGAGGACGCGGTCTACAACGCCCTTCGGTGCGGCTACCCCATGATCGACACGGCCAACGCCTACATGAACGAGAAGGCCGTGGGCCGGGGCATGAAGAAGTCCGGCGTTGCCCGTGAGGATGTCTTCCTGGTCACCAAGCTGTGGCCCTCGGTCTACACAGACGACACCGCCGTGGACAAGACCCTGGCCCGGCTGGGCACCGGCTACGTGGACCTGCTGTTCATCCACCAGCCCGCCGGGGACTTCATGGCGGGATACCGGCAGCTGGAAAGGGCCTACAAGGAGGGCAAGGCCAAGTCCATCGGCATCTCCAATTTCCACGGCGAGAAACTGGAGAAGCTGCTGAAGGAGTGCGAGATTGCGCCCCACGTCATCCAGATGGAGGCCCACCCCTACTGCACTCAGGACGAGATCAAGGCACGGCTGGCCCAATACGGCACCGTGACCATGGCCTGGTATCCTCTGGGCCACGGGGACAAGAGTCTCATCCAAGAGCCCGTGTTCACCGCCCTGGCGGAGAAATACGGCAAGTCCAACGCCCAGATCATCCTGCGCTGGCACACCCAGATGGGCCATGCCGTCATTCCCGGCTCCACCAACCCGGCGCACATTAAGGACAACGCCGACATCTTCGACTTCACCCTGACGGCTGAGGAGATGGCGAAGATCGCCAAGATCAACAAGAATGTCCGCTACTACCACGCGACCCCGGAGCAGGAGGACAATTACGCCGCTTTTGCTCCGGACTTCGACGGGCAGGAATAAGAGATCACCGGGCATTCTTCGCTCGCACCTTTTGGTTGGGACGGTAATAGCTTTTTTCTCGTTCCATTTCCAACAAAAAGCGGCTAGAATACACTCGTCCCCGAAATATTTTGAAGGAGGAGCAGACATGGAAAACTTAAAAAGGACCTCTGCCCTGGTGCTGGCGGCGGTGATGCTGCTGACCCTGCATCTCACGGCATATGCCGCCAGCGGCACAGGCTACACCGATGTGCCGGAGAACACTTGGTACACGGAAGCGGTGGAGTATGTTTCTTCCCACGGATTGATGACAGGAACGAGCGACACGACATTTTCCCCGGATCAGCCCACCAGCCGCGCCATGCTTGCGACGATCCTCTATCGAAACGCGGGCCGTCCTTCTGTTTCCACAGCCGCCGGCTTCACTGATGTGGCGGACGGGACGTGGTATTCCGACGCAGTAGGTTGGGCTGTGGAGAATGAGATCATCAGCGGCTATGGCAACGGTCTCTTTGGCCCCGATGACCCGGTCACCCGTGAGCAGTTCGCCGCGATCCTCTGGCGGTATGAGGGCAGGCCCGCCGCCGTTGGAGAGGATTTTGCCGATGAGGGCAGTATCTCCTCCTTTGCCTCTGCCGCTGTGGATTGGGTCAGCGCCAACCGCATTATGAACGGCGTGGGGGAGAATCGCTTTGATCCCCAGGGGGACGCCACCCGCGCGCAGACCGCACAGATCCTAATGAACTATCTGGCCCCGAAAGAGGATGACAGTGAGGATGACAGCGGTGCGGAGCCGGCGGGGAAGATCCTTGTGGCCTACTACTCTGCCACCGGCAGTACCCAGACCGTGGCGGAGACCATTGCGGACTATCTGAGCGCGGATACTTTTGTGATCACCCCGGTGGAGCCCTATACCAGCGCCGATCTGAACTGGACGGACAACAGCAGCCGGGTCGTCCAGGAGCACAACGACCCGGCGAACCGGCATGTGGCGCTGACCACGACAGAGGTGCCGGACTTTGACAGCTATGACACGGTGTTCATCGGCTATCCCATCTGGTGGGGCGGCGCATCCTGGGTGGTGGACGACTTCGTCACAGAGAACGACTTCACCGGCAAGACGGTCATCCCCTTCTGCACCTCCTCGTCCTCGCCTCTGGGCAGCAGCGGCACGGACCTGGCGGCCCTGGCCGGCACCGGGACCTGGCTGGAAGGCCAGCGGTTCTCCAGCAGCGTCTCTGCCTCCACGGTGGAGCAGTGGCTGGATGGACTGGACCTGCAATAAGCAGGGGGTAGACAGCATATGACAAGCGTTCAGAAATGGTTCGCTGGGCTGCTGGCGGGTGCTCTGCTCCTGACTGGCTGCGCAGCGGCGGATCGGGAGCAGCCCCCGGAGCCGGCCACAGCAGAGCCCCTAAGCGCAGCGGCAGAGGGCGGGTTTGTGCCGGAGCAGGTTTTGGACGGCGCGGATGGCGAGATCCATTACAGCTATTACCTACCGGAAGACTACGACCCGGATCATCCCTATCCGCTGGTCATGGCGATGCCGGGCTACGGCGAGATGTGGTTCGGAGAGGACTCCTCCGGTAGCAACCTCAACTGGAATGGGTTCCGGAACTGGAGAGAACTGGACGAGCCCGTGATCGTCGTGTCCGCTCAACTCACCGACTGGGGCGAGAAATCAGCCCGGCAGGCCATAGAACTGACCGAGTATTTCATGGAGAACTTCTCCGTTGATACAGACCGCATCTATGCCGCCGGATACTCGGCGGGCGGAGAGACCATGTCCCGCGCGGTGTCCATGCGGCCCGACCTCTACGCCGCCTATCTCCACGGGGCCTCCCAGTGGGACGGGACCTACGCGCCGCTGGCGGAGCAGCGGGTGGCAGTTTACATCTTCATGGGAGAACATGACGAGTATTACGGCTCCCAGAGGGCACGGGACGCATACGATGGACTTCACGCAGCCTACCGGGAAGCGGGCATGACGGAGGAGGAGATCGGTGAGCTGCTGCTCCTCAACATTCCCGGTGACGACTGGTTCAACCAACAGGGCGTCTACAACTACCACGGCGGCGGGAATCTCATCTTTGATGATCTCAGTGTGCTGGAGTGGATCACCGGACACAATAAGGATGCGCAGAGCGCCGCCGTGCGTTTTCAAGATGTGCCGGCCGGCGCATGGTATGCCGGGGCGGTGCGGTATGTCTCCGAAAACGGCCTCATGTCTGGCACAGGCGGCAGCGTTTTTTCCCCGGACGAATCTGCCAGCCGGGCCATGCTGGCCACGATCCTATACCGTGCTACGGGAAGTCCCAAAGTCAATGCGAGTGCGGACTTCTCTGATGCAGCTTCCGGGGCATGGTACGCTGAGGCCATAGACTGGGCTGTGGGCAATGAGCTCATGGACGGCTATGGCGGCGGCCGTTTCGGTCCTAATGACCCTGTGACCAGGGAGCAGCTGGCCGCAGTCCTGTGGCGGTATGCGGGAAGTCCCGCCGCTGCTGGGGAGGACTACGCCGATGAAGGTATCATCTCGGCATTTGCGGCCGGCGCAGTGGACTGGGCCCGGAGCCGCGGCGTGATGACTGGAAAAGGCGGAGACCGCTTTGATCCCAAGGGCGGGGCCACCCGCGCGGAACTGGCGATGGTGCTCCTCAACTACTTTTCGGCGGAGGAGGACGGCGGCGCATCCGGCGGTCATACGGAAAAGGAGAGCGATCCTATGGCAGCAGAGATCTCCCAAACCGGCTGGACGAAAGCCGTGCCGGTGGAATACACCCGGGCTGCCCGTGAGCAGGGCAGCGTTGTCCGCCTCGACTATGCGTCCGAGGACTATGTCCGGGACGGCGCCGCCATCACAAAGGCCGCGTATGTCTACACGCCATACGGCTATGACGAAAGCGACACAGCCACGCGGTACAACGTCCTCTATCTCATGCACGGCTGGGGCGGCCGGGCCGGAGAGTATTTTGATTTCACCGGAACGAAGAATATGTTTGACAATTTGATCGAGAACGGAGATATTCCGCCCCTCATCATCGTGTCGGCCACATTTTACAACGAGAACAGCAGCACCGGTTTCAGCAGTTCCATCGCCGAGTTCCGCCAATTTCACCGGGACTTTGAGGACCACCTGATGCCGGCGGTGGAGGGCCAGTTCCACACCTATGCCCGGTCCACCTCCCAGGAGGATCTGAAGGCCTCCCGGGACCATCGGGCATTCGGAGGCTTTTCCTTGGGTTCCGTCACCACCTGGCTGCAATTCTGCTATGACTACGACTACATCCGCTATTTCCTGCCCATGAGCGGCTCCTGCTGGTACTACGGGACCTACGGGGATTTCCAGACGGAAAAGAACGTGGACTTCATTGAGCAGCTTGTCAAAGATGAGGACCTGGACGAGCGGGGCTATTTCATCTACCACGCCGTGGGAACGGAGGACGCCGTAAAGAGCCAAACCATCATGCAGGCGGAGGAGATGCTGGACAGGGGCGATGTGTTCACGCCGGAGCACTATCTGTTTTATCAGAAGGACGGCGGTTATCACGACTTCAACGCCGTGCAGGAGTACCTCTACAACGCGCTCCCGCTGTTCTTCCTGGACGAGGAACCGGCATAGGGCTGCAACCAAGATAAGGAAGGGATTGCGATGAAAAAACTTTTGACAAAAACCATGGCGTTGGTTTTGAGCTCCGTACTGGTGCTTTCCCTCGCCGCCTGCGGCGGCACTTCCGGTGCGGGAGAAAATTCCGATACGAACCAGCCGCAAAACAACGCCGCGGATGCATCCTCTCAGACGCAGCAGAACGCGGGCGGCGAAAATGAGACCGGTGCAGGCAGCACCACCCCCGCTGAAACACCGGATGGGCAGCCCACGGAGGGAAAGACGCTGGTGGTCTATTACTCCGCTACCAACAATACCGAGGCAGTCGCCGGATATATCGCGGAGGCCACGGGCGGGGACCTGTTTGAGCTCCTGCCGGTGGAGCCCTACACCAGCGACGATCTGGACTGGACGGATCGGGACAGCCGCGTCTCCAAGGAGCACGACGACGAGTCCCTCCGTGCGGTCGAGCTGGAGAACGCCGTCCCGGACAACTGGGAGGAGTATGACACGGTGTTCATCGGTTACCCCATCTGGTGGGGTATCGCCGCGTGGCCGGTGGGCGGCTTCATCTCCGCCAACGACTTCACCGGCAAGACGGTGATCCCGTTCTGCACTTCTTCGTCCTCCGGCCTGGGCCAGAGCGGCGAGCTGCTGGCCGATGCGGCCGGTACCGGGAACTGGCTGGAGGGCCAGCGGTTCCGGTCACGGGCTTCCGAAGAAGATGTGAAAGAATGGGTGACGAGCCTGGAGCTGTGACAGGAGGGCAACATGGACAAGCCAACAGTGATATGCCACATGCTGACTTCCCTGGACGGGAAGATCGACGGAAGTTTCTTTTCCGCGCCGGAGACGCGCCCCGCCCTTCGGAAATACGGGGAACTCAGGAAGTTTTATGACTGCCCCGCCACGATCTACGGAACGACCACCATGGCGGAGGGCTATGCGGATGGGTATGTGTCCGAGCTGCCGGAAAGCGACAGGACCTATCCCCGGGAGGACTACGCCGCGGAGACCGATGTGCGGAATTACATCATATCCATGGACCCGGACGGCGTCCTGGCGTGGAGCGGTAACTATCTGGAGAAGAAGAGACGCCCAAAAGCCCACGTCATCGAGGTACTGACGGAGCAGGTATCGGACCGCTACATCGCCTATCTGCGGGGCTTCGGCATCTCCTACATCTTCGCCGGGAGAGAGCAGATCGACTGCGCCCTGCTTCTTCAAAAGCTGAAGGGCGTATTCGGCCTTGAAAAGGTCCTTCTGGCCGGCGGCGGTGTGACGAACTGGTCGTTCGTCGCGGCGGGGCTGGTCGATGAGCTCAGTATCGTTCTCGCTCCTGCGGCAGACGGCGGAAGCGATTCGGCCTCACTCTTTGAGATCGGCGGCTTTTCTCCCGCAGTGCCCGCCGCGTTCTCCCTGAAAGCCGTGGAACGGGTGGAAAACGACACGCTGTGGCTTCGGTACACAGCCAAGAAATGAGGATAACAACATGAAATATAGAACTCTGGGACGGGACCTGACAGTTTCCTCTGTCAGCTTGGGATGCATGGGGATGACCCATGCCTTCGGTGCGCCGTCGGATACCAAGGAGATGACAAAGCTGATCCGCGAGGCGGTAGATCTGGGCATCACCATGTTCGATACAGCGGAGTGCTACACCGGCACCCTGCCGGACGGAAGCACAGCCTACAATGAAGATCTTGTGGGCGCGGCGCTGAAGCCCTGTCGTGACAAGGTGGTCATCGCTACTAAATTTGGCGTACAGCACGCGCCGGACGGCCTGCTCACTGATTCCCGTCCGGAGACGATCCGAAGATCTGTGGAGGGCAGCCTGAAACGACTGGGGACCGACTACATTGACCTCTACTATCAGCACCGTATCGACCAGAACGTAGAACCGGAGGTAGTGGCAGAGACGATGGCCGAGCTCATCCGGGAGGGGAAGATCCGCTATTGGGGCATTTCGGAAACCAACGAAAAATACCTGCGCCGGGCCCATGCGGTCTGCCCGGTGACGGCGGTACAGAACCGTTACTCCATGATGGCGCGCTGGCATAGCGCACTCTTCCCTGCGCTGGAGGAACTGCGCATCGGTTATGTGGCCTTTTCTCCGCTGGCCAACGGGTTTTTGTCCGCGAAATACGATGAGAGATCGAAATTCGAGCCGGGCATCGACTACCGCAGCCGGATGCCGCAGTTTTCCGCCGAGGGTGTCCGGCAGAACCGGGAGCTGATCGCACTGTTGGAGCGCACCGCTGCGGAAAAGAACGCCACGCCAGCGCAGATCTCTCTGGCGTGGATGCTCTGCAAACACGAAAACCTGGTTCCTATCCCCGGCACACGGAGATCAGAGCGTCTGCGGGAAAATGCGGGAGCGGCAGAGATCGAGCTGACGCCGGAAGAACTGGCGCGTATCGACTGCGCACTCGATCATATGGAGATGTCCGCCGTGTTCGGCGGCGCCAATATCATTCGATAACAGGAGGATCACGCAATGAGAAAGAATTTTGGATCAAAGCCGTGGGTCTATCCCCAGCCGGTGCTGATGATCGGCACCTATGATGAGAACGGCAAGCCGAACCTGATGAACGCCGCCTGGGGCGGGCAGTACGGCGGCAACACGGTCATGCTGTGTCTCAGCTCCCACAAGACGACGGACAACATCCGGCTGAAAGGCGCGTTCACCGTCAGCTTCGCCACGGCCGCGACAGTGATCCCCTGCGACTATGTGGGGATCGTCTCCGCCAGGCAGGAGCCCAACAAAATGGAGAAGGCGGGCTTTACTACCACGCAGAGCGAATTTGTGGACGCCCCCATCATCAACGAACTGCCCCTGACGCTGGAGTGCCGGCTGGTCAAATTCAATGAGGACGGCAACGTCATCGGCGAGATCGTGAACGTCAGCGCCGACGAGAGCATCCTCACTGGCGGAAACGTGGATCACAGCAAGCTGAACGCTGTCATCTTCGACCCCACCAGCGCGGCCTATATCCGCTTGGGAGAGAAGGTCGGCAACGCGTTCAAAGATGGCGCGAAGCTGAAATAAGGCATTCGCCGGGAGAAAATTTGTTATGGAATACACGATATTGAACAACGGCGTGAAAATGCCCATGGAGGGCTTCGGCGTTTTCCAGGTGCGGGATCCCCAGGTGTGCGAACAGGCGGTGCTGGACGCCATCAGCGTGGGCTACCGGCTCATCGACACGGCGGCGTCCTACGGCAACGAAGAGGCGGTAGGCGCGGCCATCCGCAAGAGCGGTGCCTGCCGGGAGGACCTGTTCATCACCACCAAGCTGTGGGTATCGGATTCGAGCTATGAGGGCGCGAAGAAAGCGTTTGAAACCTCCCTGCAAAAGTTAGGGCTGGAGTACCTCGACCTCTATCTTCTTCACCAGCCCATGGGCGACTACTACGGCGCATGGAGGGCCATGGAGGAGCTCTACAAGGAGGGGCGTATCCGCGCCATCGGCGTCTGCAACTTCTATCCCCATGTGCTGGCCGACTTCTGCGAGACAGTGGAGGTCACCCCGGCGGTAAACCAGGTGGAGCTGCATCCCTTCTTCCAGCAGCCGAAGGCTCTGGATCTGATGCGGGAGTACGGGGTACAGCCGGAGGCCTGGGCTCCCTTTGCCGAGGGCCGGCACAGCATCTTCACGCATCCGATCCTGACAGAGATCGGCGCCAAATACAACAAGACCGCCGCCCAGGTGGTCCTGCGCTGGAACGTGCAGCGGGGCGTGGCGGTGATCCCCAAGTCCGTCAAGCGGGAGCGGATGGAACAGAACTTCAACATCTGGGACTTCGAGCTGACAAGCGAGGAGATGGCGGCCATCGCGCCTCTGGACATCGGCCACAGCGAGATCGTGGATCATTTCGATCCCAATTTTGTCCGGGCGCTCCACGGCCGCTTTGCAAAGTAAAAGTAGAGGAGGCATTCCATGGATACGTTTACTTACCGCTATCCCGTAGCGGTGTATTTTGGAGAAAAAGCGGCGGAGAAAAATCTGCCCGCGGAACTGGCCAAGGTGGGGGAGAATGTCCTCCTGGCCTACGGCGGCGGCTCCATCAAGCGCAACGGCGTCTATGAGGAGCTCATGGGACTCCTCACCGCCGCCGGAAAGACCGTCACCGAGTTTTCCGGCATCATGTCCAACCCCACCTACGCCAAGGTGCAGGAGGGGGCGCGGCTGGCCCGCGAAAACCATATTGATTTTATCTTGGCCGTTGGCGGCGGCAGTGTCATCGACTGCTGCAAGGTGGTCTCCGCCCAGGCGAAGACCGATGAAGACCTCTGGGAGCTGGAGACGGTGAAACACGGCGGCCCCGCCGGACTCATCCCTATGGGCGCGGTGGTGACGGCCTTTGGCACCGGCGCCGAGATGAACAACGGCGCGGTCATCACCAACGAGGAAAAGAAGGTCAAGGGTCCTCTCTGGGGCGCTTTCTACGATTTTGCCATCCTGGACCCGGCGTATACCATGACCATGCCCATGGGGCAGGTCATCTCCGGCGCATTTGACGCTCTCTCCCATTGCATGGAGACCTATATGGGCTCCCCCAGGGGGACCAACCTCTCTGACGAGATCAACGAGGCCTGCCAGCGGAACATCATCCGCAACCTCCGGGCCACGCTCCGGGATCCCCAGGACATCGCCGCCAGAAGCGAACTGGTCTGGGCGGCGGCAATGGGGGAGAACGGCATTCTGAAGATCGGCAAGGTCACGGATTTCCAGGCCCACATGCTGGAGCACCAACTGGGCGCCTATACCGACTGCAATCACGGGCGGGGGCTGGCGGTGATCCACCCGGTGCTGTACTGCCATATGCTGCCGGAGGCCGCGCCCCAGTTCGCCCGGCTCGCGGTCAACGTCTGGGACGTCGATCCAGCCGGAAAGACAGAGAACGAACTGGCGGACGCTTTCATCAAGATGCTGGCGGCGTTTATCGAGGAGATCGGTCTGCCCACGACTTTCGCACAGATGGGCATCCCGGCGGACACGGACTTCCAGGCTGTCGCGGACAGCACCGTTCTGACCGGAGGCTGCTGCAAGAGGTTCACCCGGGAGGAACTGCTCACGGTATTGCATGAGTGTCAATAAGGAGGCATAAGGACTATGAAAGAAAAAGTATTGGCATGCTCCAAAGCCTTTTGGACAGCCCTTGAGGAAGCGGACGTGGACGGGATGCGGGCCATCGCCGACCCCAGATGTATGTTCGTACACATCGGCGTGACCTGCGGGATGGACGAGGAGATGCGGTGCTTCACCGACAAGATCTTTGTCCCCACGAAGATCGTGCTCAACAGCCAGCAGGCCCAGATCTTTGGCGATATGGCCATCGTGATCACGGACTGTCATTACAGCCTGCTCCTGGGAGGCCAGGAGACCACCCACCATTTTGCCGTGACTGAGGTTTATACGGTGGAGGAAGGCGAGTACAAGCTGGTACAATTCTCCTTTACAGCACTTGTATATTGATATAGAGCGGAGGAATCGTTATGGCGGAGAAACAAACGGCAGGACGGGACAGACTTGGCAAGCTGGCACCAAAATTCGCCCAGCTCAACGACGATGTGCTGTTCGGCGAGGTGTGGTCACGGGAGAACAAGCTCTCGGCGCGGGACAGGAGCATGGTCACCATCGCGGCGCTCTTTTCGGCGGGGCTGTACCCGCAGCTGAAAAGCCATCTGGCCCTGGGCAAGGCCCACGGTGTGACCCGGACCGAGGCGGTGGAGATCGTCACCCAGCTGGCATTTTACTGCGGCTGGCCGAAGGCATGGAGCACGTTCCCCATGATCCAGGAGGTCTACGGCGAGGACGAGGGCGCACCGGCAAAGGACCTGTCCGTCTTCCCGGTCGGGAATCCAAACGACGGCTTTGCCCAGTATTTCACCGGGCAGAGCTATCTTGCGCCCCTCTCTGTGGCCCAGGTGCCGGTATTCCATGTGACCTTTGAGCCGGGCTGCCGCAACAACTGGCACATCCACCACGCGAAAAGCGGCGGCGGACAGATGCTGATCTGCGTGGCCGGGCGGGGCTGGTACCAGGAGTGGGGCCGGGAGGCCCGGGAACTGCATCCCGGGGATGTGGTCAATATCCCCGCCGGGGTCAAGCACTGGCATGGCGCGGCCAAGGACTGCTGGTTCCAGCACCTTGCCATCGAGGTCCCGGGCGAGGAGAGCAGGACTGAGTGGTGCGAGGCCGTCACCGGCGAGGTGTATGATCCGCTGCCGTAAAGACCTGCTATGGGACCGAAACAGAGCTTGAAGGCCGTCATCGACGTCTTGATGACCGCCGCGCTGCTTCTTGTGATGCCGTATTCACTTGTAGGCGAGGCAGCCCACGAGTGGATCGGCGTCGCAATGTTCGCCCTGTTCATTCTCCACCATGTGCTGAACAGGAAATGGAGCCGGGGTCTGTTCAAGGGACGCTATACGCCGTTCCGCGTTTTTCAGACGGCGCTGGTGCTGGCCGTATTGGTTTGCATGACCGGTTCGATGGTGACCGGTATCCTGCTGTCGCGCTATGTATTCGACTGGAACATACGGGGAGCCGGCGAAATTGCCCAACCTGTTCATATGTTCTGCGCATACTGGGGATTTGCGTTCATGTCCCTGCACCTGGGAGCGCACTGGAGGATGTTGCTGGGCGCGGCGCGAAAACTGGTGAAAAAGCCGCCGGGGCTTCCTAAATGGTTCCTGCCCGCCGCCGCTGTGCTGGTGGCCGCCTACGGCGCCTGTGCCTTTTTCAAGCGGGATTTCGGAAACTATATGCTGCTGCGGTACCATTTTGTGTTCTTTGATTTTGAAGAGCCGCTGGCATGGGTCCTGCTGGACTACGCCGCTGTCATGGGACTGTTCCTATGCGCGGGGCACTACATCTCAAAGATGCTGATAAGGGGCAGAAAATAAGCACATTTCCGGACGGGAATTGCTGTTGGCCCCTGTGCCTCCCTGCCCATATAAAAGCCGCCTGCCCGGAAGGGCAGACGGCTTTTGACCCAATCATTTGTATCTTACACACTTTCGCCCAGCAGGGCTCTGACACAGTTGGCCGCAGGGAGATCCTTTTTCCCCATGCCGTAGCCCACTTTCTGTACACGCATGAGGGGCATAGGGCCGTAACCGGCGGCGAAGTGCGTCAGCAGCGCAGCCCCGGTGGGAGTACACAGTTCTCCGCAAATATCCCCGGCATAAATAGGCACATCCTTCAGCAGTTCCAGTGTGGCCGGTGCCGGGACCGGCAGGATGCCGTGGGCGCATACGACCTGTCCACTGCCCACATGGATGGGGGAAACGACCACGTTTTCCGGCTTCAGTTCCTCCATCAGCAGGCAGACCGCCGTTACATCCGCGACAGCGTCCAAGGTCCCTACTTCATGGAAGTGGATGCTTTCCACAGGGACGCCATGCACGGCGCTCTCCGCCAGCGCGATCTTCTCATACACCGCCCGCACGTGGCCCGCCACTGGATCAGGCAGCCCGAGAGAGTCGATCAGATGCGCTACCTCCCGCGGTCCAGAGTGGTGGTGATGGTGCGTATGGTGATGTTCGTGGGAATGACTTTCCTCCTCACCGTCTACGGTCACGGCGATATGCGTTCCCATAACACCGCATTTTTCCGCTTTAACGGCATTGTAACGGACGCCGGGGATCGGAAGGGAATTCAGCCGCTCCACAAAGGCCTCCGGTTCCGGCAGCAGCTCCAGCAGGGCAGCAGTGAGCATATCCCCGGCGGCTCCCATAGAGCAGTCAAAATACAGAGTCCTCATTTTTTGCCTCCCTGATGATTGATCATACTGGCCAGATAGCCGGCTCCGAACCCATTGTCTATGTTGACGACGGATACCCCGCTGGCGCAGGAATTGAGCATGGACAAGAGAGCGGTGACCCCGCCAAAGGAGGCCCCATATCCCACGCTGGTGGGCACCGCGATGACCGGACAGTCCGCCAGGCCTCCCACAACGCTGGGAAGGGCACCCTCCATGCCCGCAATACAGATGATCACATTGGCGGACATGATGGCTTCCAAGTGGGAGAGGAGCCTGTGCAGTCCAGCCACCCCACATCGTACAGCCGCTCCACGCGGTTTCCCAGAGCCTGGGCAGTGAGGGCCGCCTCTTCCGCAACAGGAATATCACTGGTGCCGCCGGTGGCCACCACAATGGGGCCATTGCCGTCTGGCTGCGGAAACTCCCCTGCGATCCCCATGTGGGCATCGCCATAATAGCGCATATCCGTATGGACCTCCTGTACAAGAGCGGCTTTTTCGCTGTCCAGCCGGGTGACCAGGATCAGCGCCTGCCCATGATCCTTCATGGCGCTGATGATCCCGACGATCTGTTCCGCTGTCTTTCCGGCGCCGTAGATCACTTCGGCGATCCCTTGGCGGAGCTTGCGGTGGGTGTCCACCTTTGCATAGCCCAGTTCGGCGAAGGGCTCCAGTTTCAGCCGCAGCGCCGCCTCATCCACATCAAGTGCGCCGCTTTGCACCTGTTCCAGAATCCGTCTGATCTCGTTGTTCATTTCTTTCTCCTATCTAAATCCAAAACGCCTTTCGTATCATATCCTTGGTGGACTTTTTAGAGCATCCCCCGGCCGGCAGAGGCCCGACGGCCGGGGGATGTGATAAGGGCTCCAGTCAGTCGTTGTTGGCTTTCCAGTAATCCGTGCTCAGGCCGCCAGCGGAATCCGCGTTTTCATCCGCATTGGTCAAACTCTTCAGCGCGTTGAAGGCCTCCAGCTCACTGGCGACCGTCTTCAGATGCTCCCGGATGGGAAGACGCTGGGGGCAGACCTTCTCGCAGGCGCCGCACTTGACGCAGTCAGAAGCCGCGCCGCGGCCCCGGTTGACGATGTTCTGATAGAAGATGGACTGGGTGGACACCGTGGTGACCTTGGTGTTCTTGTTCACCCGGACATAGTCGTTGTACAGATTGAAATAATCGGGGATAGCGATCTTTTTGGGGCACTTGGGTTCACAGTAGCGGCAGCTGGTGCAGGGAATGGCGGTGTTGGCGTTGACGATGTCCACGACCTTCTTCAGGATCTCCTGCTCCTCGTCATTGAGGGGTACAAAATGCTCCATGGTCTTGATATTGTCATCCAGAAACTCCATTTTGGGCATACCGGAGAGCACCACGCGGCAGTTGGGCAGACTGGCGCAGAAGCGGTAGGCCCAGGAGGCGGGGGATGCATCCGGGTTGTAGGCCCTCATCAGTTTGACGGCCTCCTCGGGGATCTCGGACAGGGTGCCGCCCTTGCAGGCCTCCATGGAGATGCAGGGCTTACCGTGCTTCAAAGCTGTCTCATACAGCTCCCGGGACCGGATGGCGGGGCTGTACCAGTCCAGATAGTTGATCTGCAGCGTCACGAAGTTGATCTCAGGGTGCTCGGTCAAGATCTGGTCCAGGAACTCCGGCGTGTCATGCAGGGAGACGCCGAACTCACGGAATTTGCCCTCCTCCCGCTTCTTTTTCAGGAACTCGAAGACGCCCCACTCCTTGCATTTGATATAGGACTCATGGTTGATGGAGTGGATCAGATAGAAGTCGAAGTGGTCAACGCCCAGCTTCTCCAGCTGCTCGTTGAAAACACGCTCCACGTCCTCCTTCTTGCTCATAAACTTTACGGGCACCTTGGTGGACAGCAGATAGGCGTCCCTGGGATACCGCTTCACCAGGCACTCCCGCAGTGCGATCTCCGCCTTGAAGTCGTGGTAGATGTAAGAGGTGTCGTAATAGGTAAAACCGTGGGCCTGGAACTTGTCGATCATTTTACAGAGCTCATCATAGTCGATGGAGCCCTGGTCTGCAGGGTCGGTGATGGGGAGGCGCAGAGTGCCGAATCCAAATCGCTTGCCAAAATCAATCGCCATTTTTCATTCCTCCAGTTTGTTTTTTAGTAGAATAGATGGAAGGTTCAATTTTTGGAGAGGGCTTCGTTGAAATGGTAGACGAAGGAGCAGATCTTCCACTGGCCGTCTACCTTCATCTCCGTGAGATAGACCGTATAGTAATTTCCGTTGTAGTTGTTCTCCAGAACCTGTACCAAGGCGATGGTGTCCTCCATGGCCACCACGTCCACCCGATAGTTGAATTCCGGTCCCACGCTGGAATGGTCGATCTGTTCCAGCAGATCCGTGTAGGGGCCAAAGTTCTTCCGGCTGCCGGTCTGGCCGAAAATACGGCAGTCCGGCATGAAGCAGTCCCGGGCCGCAGAGCTGTCCCCCCGTATGATGGCCTCAAAGACACTTGCGGCGGTCCGGGCGGCGGCATCGTATTCTTCTCTGCCTACGCGCATAAGGTTTCCTCCTCGTACAATTATTTTCCCGCATGATGATTGGCGGTGACAAGCTCCGTAAGGGTGATATGCTCGTTGCGATAACGGGCATGAGGATTCTTTTCCCTGATGGTCATTTGGATGGCCTGCTTCGGACAGGCGTGGATGCAGGCCATGCACGCCTGACAGTTCTCCTGCCGGTACACGGCGTGTTGGTTTTCCAAATGGATGCAGCCTGCGGGGCACACCTTGGTACAGATGCCGCAGCCGACACACTCATCTGTCACCTGGAAAGCCGCCCAGACGGTGGCCGGCTGATCGTTGACGCTTTTCCGATAGCCCTGATGGACCATGCGGTCTCTCAGCCCCGCTTTCTGGATATACCGCTTTCGCGCCTGGAGATCGGCTTTGATTTTCGTGAGATTCTCCGTGACCTTTTTGTCCTGCCTGACCTGTTTCGCCATGTCAAAGGCGGGCAGGAAGTTGTCCACCATCATAATGGTGTTTATGTAATCGGCGTGCTTTCCCACGGAAGCCAGATATTCCTCCGCCAATTCTGCCGCGCCGCCGTGGAGCATACCGTAGGTGAGAACAAGATAGAAATATTCCGTTTGAAACTCCGCCCGGCGGAGAAGATCCTTGACCATGGCCGGCATCTCATGCCCGTAGATAGGGCAGACAACGCCGATCCTGTCCGCCTGAAAATGCAGGCCCTCTTGTTTGATGACCTGGGGGATACTGACAAGCTCCGTATCCAGCTCTTTGGCCACATACAGACTGTTGCCTGTGGCTGTAAAATAGAAAACCATATGGCGGTCCCTCCTTTATGCTCATCATAACCAACAGACGGCAAAAAGTACTATATCGATTTTGCAACCCGGATTGCACAAACAGCAATCTCACAATTTTTTCATCTGTCTCAACACAAACGATAGAAAAGAGGAAACCGGCATGATCAATTTCTATGATTTGGAACAGTTGGTGTGCTTCCGTCAGGCTGGGACACTATCAGAAACAGCAGAGCGGCTGCATATCTCCCAGTCCACCCTGACGCGAAGTATGCAGAAGTTAGAGAGCGAATGCAAGGCACCCCTGTTCAGCCGCACAAAAAATCGTATCCGGCTCAACGAAACGGGGTTACTGGCGGCAGAGCAGGCCGCCCTGGTGCTGGCCGCCCGGGACAGTATGCTGCGGCAGATCCGGGAATTTGACCGGTTGAACCGCACCATCACCCTGGGCTCCTGCTCCCCGCTTGCAGTGACGGAGCCCCACCGCAGCCTCCTGTCCCTGTTCCCGGCGTCCAGGATCGCCGTGGAGATCAAAGATATCTCCCAACTTGTGGCCGGTCTTTGGGATAATACTTATCAGATGATCATTCTCCCGTACTGCCCTGAGGAGCCGGGACTGACGGCAAAGTTCCTGTTTGAGGAGCGCCTGGAATTTTCACTTCCTCTGGGGCACCGGTTTGCCGGAAGGAACTCGCTTACTTTTGCGGAGATGAATGGGGAGAATATGCTTCTCTACCAGGACCTGGGATTCTGGCGGACGCTGGTAGACAGCCGGCTTCCGGATTCCCGTTTCCTTGTACAGAGCGAGTGGTACTCCTTTACCGAACTGGTGGAGAATTCCGTTCTTCCCTGCTTTGTGACGGATCTGGCCCTGAACGGAGTCGTGCTGAAGGACCGTATCAACGTCCCTATCTCCGATCCGGAGGCGAGGGCGCGGTATCATCTTGTCTGCAAAAAAGAAAATCAGAGGCGGTTTACGCCTCTGATCCAACTTGTGGAAAATGCTTAGCAGAGTTCCGCCGAAACACTTTGAGCGGAGCCGTTAGCTCGCCTCTGGCAAGCCCAGGCCTATGGCGGCCAAAGGCCGCCCAACGGTGTACGCCGAATCTGTGCGCTTTTGGCGCACAGGCGAGGTGCGTAGCGCAGCCATTAGGTCGCCTATGGCGGCCTAAGCCGCCCGTAGAGCGGAGTCTATTGCCAGAAAAGGTCGCAGGCCTTTTTCGACAGTCTTCTGCCCCCTCCCGACGGGAGGGGGCAGCTTTTATGGTGCAAGGCCCGTTACTCAACAGTAACGGATTTTGCGAGATTTCGCGGCTTGTCGATATCGCAGCCCCGCATGAGGGCCACATAGTAT
>CANQCS010000030.1 GCA_947589745.1 uncultured Oscillospiraceae bacterium | reverse complement strand
CAGTTCGACCTTGCGCTGCGGACGGCTTTCGACACGACCGCACTGGAAGCCGAGCGGGACGAGCTGCAGAACGAGATGCTGGAAACCTCCGAACTGATGCAGAACTCCATCTACGAAAACGCACACGTCGCGCTCGACCAGGCAGAGTACCAGAAACGCTACGACGCTTTAACCGCACGGTTCGACAAGGCCAAGGAGAGGCTGGAGATGGTCGACGCCGCCATTAAGGACAAGCAGTCCAGGCAGGCGACCATCGAAGCCTACCGCGAAACCCTCAAGGCGCAGGACACCCTGGTGGAGCGGTTCGAGCCGGCCCTCTGGTGCGCGCTGCTGGATTTCGTGACGGTCTACTCTAAAGAGGATGTGCGGTTCACCTTCAAGGACGGAACGGAAATAAGGGCATAAGGGCAAAAAGCAACTCCTCACTTCCACATCGGAGGTGAGGAACTTTCTCTTTGTAATTTTTTATGCAACTTCCACGGTAAATGATACCCGTTCCGGCAGTTTCTTCACAAGCTCCAGATCATCTTCTAATACTTTTTCTTGAAAGAAAAAGTATCAAAAAGAACTTTAATATCGCCACCAAAGCGTTGCAATTCCTGCATTTTTCGCACGGTAACGTTATATTGTTTTTAATTGAAGAATAGTATAAAATATGTCCGACGATCATCATATCCTTGTAGGCATCCGATTTTTCTTCACCGCCATAAAGTATAGCAAACCATCCTCCACCAAGGCTAATATCTCCGTTTTTCCATCCGGTCTGCAATTCCTTTGGATCATACTTTCCATCTTTAGCACTACAGCAAAGATCTACTACAATTTTGTCGGTTTTGTAGAACTGTGATCATATCATTCTTTATGGAAAACATTATAACGATTTCTATGCCAGGTACACCAGCAAAAAAGTCCGCTCCGTCATGCGGGCGCGAGGGACCAGCGGCAAGCACCTGGGCAGGCCGCCTTACGGCTACCGCTCCAACCCGCAGGACAAGGATCGCTGGATTCAGGATGAGGAGGCTGCGCCAGTGGTCAAGCGCATCTTTGACCTGGCCATGGCCGGGAGGGGTCCTAACCAAATCGCCCGTATCTTGGAGCAAGACCAGGAGCTCACTACCAAGGCGCTGTACGCCCAGCGGAAAGGAAAGCCGCTGCCGGACCAGCCCTGTCATTGGGGGGAGCAGTCCGTTATCGCTATTCTGGAACGAATAGAATACACCGGCTGTGTCCGCAACTTCAAGACCTACTCCAAGTCCTACAAACTGAAGAAGCGCGTCCCCAACCGGCAGGAGGATATGTTCATCCTGCCGGACACCCCCCTGGGGTGCGCATCAGACCCGGTGGGGGCCGGAGGCCCCCTCCCCTGCATCTACCGCAGAACGAAGTCCATATATACTGGGTTGTGGTCGCTCCACCGAAACCCGGTATCGGCCACGGAGGCCGACACGACCTCCACGTTGCCGGAGACGATAAACCCATCTACGGTGACACAGAAGTCGTCCGGCCCGTAGGGCCGGTCGGCATTCCGGCAGGAGGCCACGGGGCTGCCCCCGTCAAAGGGGGCAACAATAGCTATCCCCTCCGGGATGATCTCCGAAGGAATGGGCTGGGCCCAGGTGTACTCCGGCCCGGTGACGCCGAAGGTCTCGCCGCCATCCCCCAGCAGGTCCTTGTTGAAGTCTCCCCCGGCCACGCACCAGTTACCCTGCTCGTACTCCGAGAGCATATCCGCGAACAGCATCTCCAGCTGCTCATTGGCGATGGTACCGTCGCTGGTGTAGGCGGACAGGTGCAGATCGTAGAGCACCAGTTCCCTGTCACCCACCGGGAGCCGCTGGACAGAGTAGCACCGGTCCAGGTCCAACAGCTTCATGAAGCCGTCCTCGATGGGCAGGCTCCGCCGCAGGGCGCCGGAGATGTCCCACTTGGAGAACACCGCGATCCCGGCCCTGTTGGCCCCGTGGGGCGACGTCAGGGGCCAGAACAGATAGGGGCTGTCGTAGTTCTGGGCAAAGGTGAAGCTGTGGTATATCTCCGCCAGCGGCTGCTCCCGCAGATAGGCCAGCTCGTCGATGTGGTAGCTGCGGGTGCCGTCCGTGTCCACCTCCTGGAGCAATAGGAAGTCCGCATTCAGCCCCAGAGCCGCGTCGGCCGCTCCGGTCAAATTTTCCCGCACCGCGTCTGCGGACCGGGCCCGGCTCTCCGTACCGCCGTCCATGAAGAAGCTGTAGTCGTCGCTGTAGGCCCCGAAGCCCACATTATAGGACGCCACCCGCAGCGGCGTGCCCGCCGTCAGAGAGCCGGAGGTGCTGCCCAGGGAGCGGTCCACCTCCAGCGGGATGTTGTCCTCCAGCCGGTAGTAGTCGATAAACACGTAGGCCACATAGCCGCCCACGACCAGCACCAGCGCCAACAGCACGCACAGCACGATCTTCAGCGCCCGCTTCATGTGCCGCCACGCTCCTTCCCGACCGCCTCTGTCACGTCCACACGGTACACCGCCGTCTTCTCCAGCATGGCGGCGGCGTACTTCTGAAAGCCGTCCATATCGCCGGAGCAGTATTTCCGCGTGACGGCCTCCATGGCCGCCAGCTTCTCCGCCGGGTCCTCCACCCGGACCGCCCGGCCCCGGAGGGCGGCGGAGCGGTAGTTGACGGAGAAATGGGCGGGGCCGGTGACCTCCGCCGCCGTCAGGGTCACCATTGGCCAGCGGGAAAGGCAGTCAACCTTTTTCCCTTCACAGGCGCAGTGGAAGTAGACCTTCTCCCCCGCCCGCGCCGCCGAGACGGGCACGGCGTAGCCGCCCTCCCCGTCGTACATGGCCAGCGTCACATAGGGCGCCCGGTCGAACACCGCCCAGGCAAAGGCGGCGTCCCGCTCCCGGTCCTTTCGTCTCATGGCAGATACCTCCTGTTCGTTGTCTTGTGAAAACAGCGCGGCACCGGGCCGCGCTGTTTTTTTACTGTCTGTTATGGTTTCGGCGTCAGGTCCCTGGCCGCCCGGAGGATGCTCCAAGCCGGGACCGGCTTGGGCAGCCGCATTTTGAACACCATCTGGGGCGTCCTGGGCTCCCGTAGGGGCAGGCCGTCAATGTCCTCCATCAGCGGGACCTCAAACGCGAAGGGCTTGGTGTCCGGCCCCACCAGCTCCAGAGTGTCTCCGGCGGAGAACTTGTTGCGGAGGGTCAAGGTGGCGAGGCCGTCTGCATCGCAATCAGTGACAAGTGCTACCACCTGCCAGTCCCGGATGTACCGGGCGTCCTCGTAGAACTGCCCCGGATAGCCGTAGTAGAACCCGGTGGAGTACACCCGGTGGCTCACATGCTCCACCTCGTCCCGCCACACCGGGTCCGCGGGCCGCCCGGCCCACACGTCGTCGATGACGTGGCGGTAGGCCCCGGTGACGATGGCGGCGTAGTAGGCGCTCTTGGCCCGGCCCTCGATCTTCAGGCTGTCCAGCCCCGCGTCCATCAGCTCCCCCACGTGGTCGATCATGCACATGTCCCGGGAGTTGAGGATGTAGCTGCCCTTCTCGTCCTCCAGGACGGGGAAATACTCGCCGGGCCGCTTCTCCTCCATGAGGTAGTACTTGTACCGGCAGGGCTGGGCGCAGGCCCCCCGGCTGGCGTCCCGGCCGGTCATGTAGTTGGAGAGCACGCACCGCCCGGAGTAGCTGACGCACATGGCCCCGTGGACGAAGGCCTCGATCTCCAGGCTGTCCGGGGTGCGCTGCCGGATCTCCCGGATCTCCTCCAGGCTCAGCTCCCGGGCCAGGATGACCCGCTCCGCCCCCAGGTCGTGCCACGCGCAGGCGGAGGCGTAGTTGGACACGCTGGCCTGGGTGGAGATGTGGCGCTGGCAGCGGGGGGCGTACTTTCCCGCCAGGGTGAAGGCCCCCAGGTCTGCCACGATCAGGGCGTCCACCCCCGCGCTGTCCAGCAGCTCCAGCCACGCCGGAAGCGCCTCCACCTCCCCGTTCCGGGGCATGGTGTTCACCGTCACGTGGACCCGGACCCCGTGGGCGTGGGCGAAGGCCACCGCCCGGGGAAGCTCCTCCGGGGAGAAGTTCCCCGCGAAGGAGCGCATCCCGAAGCTGGTGCCCGCCAGATACACCGCGTCCGCGCCGTAGAGCACGGCCATCCTCAGCCGCTCCATGTCCCCCGCCGGGGCCAGGAGCTCGGGCTTCTTTCTTTGGATCATGGGCATCACTGGCTGGCCAGCTGGGCCAGGGTCTGGTTGTGTCCGGCCAGGGTCTCGTTGAAGATGTGCTTGCCGTCCGCGCCCAGGACGTAGAAGTAGTAATCCGTGTCCGCCGGGCTCAGGGCCGCGCCGATGGAGGTCAGGCCCGGGTTGCAGATGGGCGTGGGGGGCAGTCCGGTGTGCTGGTACAGGTTGTAGGGGCTGTCCAGGGTGTCGTAGTCGGTCTGGGTGATCTCACGGCCCGCGGCGTAGACCAGGGCGGCGTCCACCTGGAGCAGGTAGTGGGTCTCGCCGTCGTGCTCCAGACGGTTGTAGATGACGGAGGCGATGCGGTCCCGGTCGCTGCCGTCGGTCTCCTTCTCGATGAGGGAGGCCACGGTGATGATATCCCGCAGGCTGTAGCCCCGCTCCTCCATGGCGGCGAACAGGTCGGTAAGGTCGTCGTTGTCGTAGACCTTCTTCTTGAAGTTGGAGAGCATGGAGTCGAAGACCCGCTGGGGCCGGCCGCCCACGTAGAAGTTATAGGTGTCCGGGAACAGGAAGCCCTCCAGGCGGCTGGGGTCGCCCAGGTTCTCGTTGTCCACAAAGTCGTAGTCCTCAAAGACGTAGTTGGCGGCGGTCTCGGTCAGGTCCTCCACCGTGCCCACGCCGTTCTCCGCCAGCAGGTCGATGATCCTGGCCACGGAGTAGCCCTCGGGGATGACCACGTCCACGGTCTCGGCGGTGCTCTGGGCGGCGGTGGGCCGCATCGCCCGGACCAGGGCCATGTAGTCCATCTCCGTGTGGAGCTTGTAGGTGCCCTGCTCGATCTTGGTGTCCGCGTGGTAGAACTTGCAGAAGAGGCGGAAGAACCAGTCGTACTGGATGAGGCCCTTCTCCTTCAATGCGGCGGCCACCTTCTCCATGTCGTAGTGGGTGACCTCCTCCACCTCGCCGTCCTCCTGGGTCTCCTGGGTGACCTCCGCCACCCAGTCCTCCTGGACCTGGAACTCGATCTCCGTGCGGACGCCCTTGTTCAGGGCGGCGAAGTCGTTGGCCAGCATCCAGCCGATACTGGCCGCGGCCACCGAGGACACCGCCACGAAAGCCACCCAGATGACCAGCTTCAGCAGGGGGCTCATGCGCTTCTTTTTCTTTTTGTGCTTCTTCTTTTTGGCCGGCTCCGCGGCGGCGGGGTCCTGCTGGGGCGCCGCGGCCTGCCGGACCGGCTCCTGCCGGATCTGCTCCGGCTGTGGCTGCTCCTGCCTGGTCTGGGGCTGGGGCGCGGCGGCCCGCTGGGCGTCCAGGCGGCGCTGGACCTCCCCCGCGTCCCAGCTGATGGTGTGGGAGCGGTCGTCGTTGATCATGGAGGGTTCCTCCTTTGTACTGTGGGATGTGGAAAAATTTTATGAAACAAGCTGCCTTCCGCCCCGCCGCCACATAGGATAGCTCAGTCTGGTAAGTGAGGTGAGCATCTCTATGTGGAACAACGGGAACGACTGCGGCTGCCTGTGGATCATCCTGATCGTCATTCTGCTTTGCTGCTGCTGCGGCAACGGCAACAACGGCTGCAACAGCTGCGGCTGCCAGTGCTGCGGCAGCAGCGGCAACAATTGCTGCTGCTGACCCTACCTACATATCGGCAGACAGGGGGCGCTCCGGCGTCCCCTGTTCTTTTTCTTGAAAGAAAAAGAACCAAAAAGAACTTTACTCTCGCTCTTGGGTTCTCTCGGTGTCCGGGCTGTTCGGCCCGGTGACGTTACATTTAGCTGACTGAGACAAAGAGTCAAAGTAATCCTTTGATTTGCTCACAACTTGTCGAAAAAGCCTCGCAGAGTTTCGCCGCCGCAGCGGCGAAAATGAGTGAAAATCCGTTTTTTCCGGCGGCGTGTACGTCGGAAAAAACACCTTGCGCGGAGCGTGCGTCGAAGCTGTGCGCCTTTGGCGCACAGGTGAGGCGCGTAGCGCAGCGAATTCTTTTGTCGGAAAAGGCCGCAGGCCTTTTTCGACAGTCTCAGAGCAGGGCCTTGACCTGCTCCCAAAGCTCCCGGTGGATATCCTCCACGGTGCGGAGCTGCCCGTCCCGGGCGCAGTCCACCCGGCGCCAGCCCAGGCTCGCCGCGATCTCCCGGGCGCTCTCCCGGCAGCGGCGCAGGTAGTCCCCGTCCCGCTCGTGGATATCGGTCCCGGCGCCGGTCTCTCCGGCCCGGTGCTGGATGAGGGCCAGGGACAGCTCCGTGGGCAGGTCCAGGTAGAACACCAGGTCCGGCGCGGGCAGGCCCAGCCGCCGGTACTCCAGGTCGAAGAGCCAGTCCAGATACTCTCCCCGCTCCTCCGGCGGCAGCTTGGACGCCTGGTGGACGGCGTTGGAGGTGGTGTAGCGGTTGGCCAGGATGAGGGCCCCGGACTCATAAGCCGCCCCCCAGTCCTCCTTATAGGAGGCGTAGCGGTCCACGGCGTAGAGGGTGGACGCGGCGTAGGCGCTGACGTCGCCGGGCTTGTCCCCCAGCGCCCCGGTGAGATACAGCCGGGCCGGCTCCGCGAAAGGGCTCCCGTACCGGGGAAAGTCGATCTCCCGCACCGGATGGCCCTCCGCCTGGAGGTGCTGGGACATGCGCCTGAACTGGGTGGTCTTGCCGGAGCCGTCGGTGCCCTCGAACACGATGAGCCGTCCTCTCATGGCTGTTTCCCCTTCTCCTCCAGCACATGGACCAGGAACACGGGCAGCTTCATCATCCGCCCGATGCGGGTGGGATGGGTGATGAGCCGGTGGAACCACTCCAGGCCCAGCTTCTGGAACACCACCGGGGCCCGCTTCACCTGCCCCGAGAACACGTCTAGGCAGCCGCCCAGACCCACCAGCAGATGGGCCCCGGTGGCCTCGCCGTTCCGGCGCATCCACTTCTCCTGCTTGGGCGCGCCCAGGCACACGAACACCACGTCCGCGCCGCTGTTGCGGATCTCCTCCACCACCGGCCCGTCCTCCTGGAAGTAGCCGTCGTGGGTCCCCGCGATGCGGAGGCCGGGGTGCTCCCGCCGCAGGTTCTCCGCCGCCTGCTCCGCCACGCCGGGCTTGGCGCCCAGGAGAAACAGCTTCCGGTTTCCCCTGGCCATCTGCTCCATCAGCGCCTGGGCGAAGGCGATGCCCGTCACCCGGCCCTTCAGGGGCGTGCCCAGGAGCTTGGCGCCGTAGATGATGCCGATGCCGTCCGGCAGCACCAGGTCCGCCCCGTTCACCGCCTCTGCGGCCTCCGGGTCCTCCCGGCAGGTCTCCACGATCTCCGGGTTGGGGGTCACCGCGTAGTGGGCGCCCTCCGTCCCCATCAGGCGCACGCCCTCGGCCACCGCCTGCTCCATTGTATAGTTGTCGAACCCCACGCCAAGGACCTGGATGCGCATAGGGGCCTCCTTCCTCCCAACCCATGTGGGATCATTCGTGTTAAGCAGTATACCACATTTTTCCCCGCTTGTCTACGGAAAAAGCCTGTCCGCTCGGCAGAGCGGACGCATTTCCGGCGCCGCCGCCGGAACGGTCAGGCGTTCCGCCTCCGGCGGCGCTGCTCCATCCGCCGGCGGTGGGTGGAGCGCATATCCCGGGCCAGCTCCACGCCCTGCCACAGGTCGCTCATCACGTTGTACAGCTCGTCGGACCACTCCAGGTTCCGCCCGGAGAGGCCCCGTTTGTAGTTCTCCGCCACCACGCCGTAGCGCTCCCAGGCCCGGCGGACGCTGTCCTCCCAGCTGAGGTACAGCCGCTCCATGGCCCCCTGGCCCACGGCCCGCATGGCGGTACGGTCCTCCCCCACCCGCTCCAGGAGGGCGGCCAGGGACTCCGCGTTCTCTTCAATGAGGAACGCATCGGTGCCGTCGGTGACGCCCTCGGCGGCGCAGGAGCCCGCCACCAAGGCGCTGCCCAGCCCGCAGGCCGCCGCCTCCCGCACCACGATGCCGTTGGTGTCGAAGGTGGAGGGGAACAGGAACAGGTCCGCCAAGCAGAAGCAGGCCCGCAGCCGCTCCCGGTCCCGCTCCGCGCCGGTAAAGGTGCAGCAGTCCGCGAGGCCCAGCTCCTTGGCGTAGTCCTCCATCTCGTCCCGCTCCATGCCGTCCCCCACCAGGAGCATCCGGAAGCGGGCCCCTTGGGCCCTCCTCCGGGCCAGGGCGTCCAGGATCACGCGGATGCCCTTGTACCACATCATCCGGCCCACGAAGAGGTACACCGGCAGGTCCGGCGGGATGCCCAGCTCCTCCCGGAGCGCCAGGACCCGGTCCTCACCGACCCGGCCCCTGGGGAAGTCCACGCCGTTCTCCATCACCACGTAGTCCCCCTGGTAGCCCAGGCTCCTGAGGTTCTCCCCCGCACCCCGGCTCACCACCCACACCTCGTCGGAAGCGGAGATGTTGTCCGCCAGCAGCCGGATGGCGGCCTGCTGGAGGTGCTGGCCGGAGATGGCGTTTCGGATGTCGATGTCGAACTTGGTGTGGTAGGTGAACACCACCGGCACGTCCAGCTGCTCCCGGAGGGTCCGGGCCATGGCGTTGGACATGATGGGGCAGTGGGAGTGGATGATATCCGGCGCGGTCTCCTTCAGGGCCTCCAGGGTCCGCACGCTAAAGGGGTAGCCCGCCCGGTAGCCCACCAGCCGGGTGGTGTCCAGGCTGCGGTAGCGGAACACCGGGAACGGGTAGTCGTCCACCACGCCGGGGTACTCCGGCACCGCCACCACCGCCCGGCCCAGCTCGCCCTGGATGATGCGGGCGTAGTTCACCACGGCGTTGGCCACGCCGTCGATGGCGGGCGGGAAGGAATCGTTGAGCAGGCAGACAGTCTTAGGCATGGCAGGGCCTCCTTACAAAAGGACGTTTCTCCAGCAGTATACCAGACCCCGGGGGGCCTGGTGTGAATTTTTCTTGAATTTCATCTTACATCCTTGTCATATTCCAGCCTGTCCCAGCCTCGCCGGGACAGGCCGTCCGCACTATCATATCACGCCGCGGCGGCGCAGTCCAGGTTTTATTTGTCGCACAGGGACTTTTCCGGCGCAAAAATAGCAACCGCACACAAAAAATCCAGGGGAGGTCCCGATGACCGGGACTTCCCCTGTTGGATCTGAAGTTATTGCTCTGCTTCTGTCACCGCATCCGGATGACCTTGGCGGGGCACTTCTCGGCGCACTTGCCGCAGCTCACGCACTTGCTGTAGTCGATGTGGGCCAGATTGCCGCTGAGGGTGATGGCGCCCTGCTCGCACTGGCGGACGCAGAGGCCGCAGCCGATGCACCCGGCGTCGCAGATCTTGCGGACAAAGGGGCCTTTCTCCCGGCTGCTGCACTGGACCGCGTAGGGCGCACGGTCGGGCACGATCTCGATGAGCTTCTGGGGGCAGGCGGCCACGCACTTGCCGCAGGCCACGCACTTGCTCCGGTCCACCCTGGCCGCGCCGTTCACCACGTGGATGGCGTCGAAGGGGCAGACGGCGGTGCAGCTGCCGTAGCCCAGGCAGCCGTAGGTGCAGGCCTTGACGCCCTTGCCAGGCAGGGTCATGGCGGCCTCGCAGGTCTCGATGCCGATGTAGTTGCAGTTGTTCTTGGTCACGTCGCAGGTGCCGGCGCAGCGGACAAAGGCCACCCGCTTCTCCTGGCCCTCCCCCGCGGTGACACCCATGACCTCCGCGATTTTATCGCCCACCGGCGCGCCGCCCACGGGGCAGCCATTCACCGGGGCCTCGCCCTTGACGATGGCGGCGGCCATGGCGTCGCAGCCGGCGAAGCCGCAGGCGCCGCAGTTGTTGCCGGGGAGGCACTCCCGGACGGCGGTCTCCCGGGGGTCCACCTCCACCTTGAAGGTCTCGCTGGCGAACACCAGCAGCAGGCCCATCAGGAGGCCCACCACCGCCAGGACGATAACGGTAGAAATCACCATAGTCATATCTCTCCGTCACCTCCTCAGCCCAGGGACAGGCCGCTGAAGCCATAGAACGCGATGGCCATTAGGCAGGCGGCCAGGAGTACGATGGGCGCGCCCCGGAAGGGGGTGGGCACGTCGTTGCCGTCGATGCGCTCCCGGATACCGGCCAGCAGGACGATGGCGGCGGTGTAGCCCAGGGCGGTGCCGAAGCCGGAGAAGATGCTCTCATAGAAGCCGAAGCCGTCGGTCACGTTGTTGAGAGCCACGCCCAGCACGGCGCAGTTGGTGGTGATAAGGGGCAGGTAGATGCCCAGCGCCTTGTGGATGGCGGGGGCCGCCTTCTTCAGGAACATCTCCACCACCTGCACCAGGCTGGCAATGACCAGGATGAAGACGATGGTCTGGAGGTAGTCCAGGCCCAGCCGGGCCAGGACGTAGGTGTAGATCAGATTGGCCACGCCGGAGGCGATGGTCATGACGAAGATGACCGCGCCGCCCAGGCTCGCGGCGGTCTTGATCTGCTTGGACACGCCCAGGAAGGAGCACAGGCCCAGGAACTGGCTGAGCACCACGTTGTTCACCAGGGCGGTGGTCACGATCACGAGAGCCAGAGACGTCATACCTTAACCTCCTCCTTCTCCTCCAGGTTCTTGGGGTTGTCGCACTTCTGGGCGCAGGTGGCGCAGCAGCCGTCGCAGCCCTCCACCTTGGAGTTGGCCTTGGTGGAGATGCTGGCGCCGTTCATCACGGCCACGATGAGGCACATCACCAGGAACGCGCCGGGGGCGCTGGTGAAGATGCCGATGGGCTCATAGAAGGCGGGCATGACCTGGAAGCCGAAGACGGTGCCCGCGCCGAAGAGCTCGCGGACCACGCCGATGACGGTGAGGCCCAGGGTGAAGCCCAGGCCCATGCCGATGCCGTCGAAGACGGACAGCACCGGGGGATTCTTGCAGGCGTAGGCCTCCGCCCGGCCCAGGATGATGCAGTTGACCACGATCAGGGGGATATAGATGCCCAGCGCGGCGTCCAGGAAGGGCAGGTACGCCTTGATAAGCAGCTGCACCACCGTCACCAGGGAGGCCACCACCACGATGTAGGCCGGCAGGTGGACCTGGTCGGGGATGACCTTCCGCAGCAGGGAGATCAGGAGGTTGGACAGGATGAGCACCGCCATGGTGCTGACGCCCATGCCCACGCCGTTGAGGGCGGAGGTGGTGACAGCCAGGGTGGGGCACATGCCCAGCATCATGATGAAGACGGGGTTCTCCTTGACGATGCCGTTGTAGAGCCGTTCCATATTCGGATTCATACTTCTTCTCCCCTCCTCACTTCAGATAGCCGTTGTAGAAGGCCAGGGCCGCGTTGACGGCGTTGACCACCGAGGCGGAGCTGATGGTGGCGCCGGAGACGGAGTCCACATCGCCGTTCAGCGCAAAAGCGCCGGTCTGCACGCCGGCAAACTGGTCCTTGAAGTCCGGCTCGTCGCAGAGCATGCCCTTGCCGGGGGTCTCGTTCAGCTCGGTGAAGGCGATGCCCAGCACGGTGCCGTCGGGGGCGATGCCCACGGAGAGGCTCAGCGTGCCGTCAAAAGCCTCGGAGTTGGTGACATTGATGGCGCAGCCCACCACGTTTCCGGCGGCGTCGGTGCCGACAACGGCCTCGTTGATGGTGCTCCGGCCGAACTCGGTGCCGTCCAGGCCCTCCAGTGCGGCGGTGACATCGTCCTCGTAGCCGATGTTCTCCGCGCCGGACAGGACCTCGGCGTAGGAGGCCAGGTTGGCCGCCAGGGCCTGGGCCTCGATGGCGGGGGCGGTGACGTAGTTGACCACGCCCAGGGCCACGCCGGCCAGCAGGGCGATGATGGCCAGGGCCCACGCGGGCTGGGGGATCTTGGGCTTGGGCTTCTTCTTGTTGTCGCCCAGGCCGAAGGGCTTGGGGATGGCCACCCGGTCGATGAGGGGCACCGCCAGGTTGCAGAGGATGACCGCGTAGCTGACGTTGTCCGGGGCCGCGCCGTATATGCGGAGCACCGCCGCCAGGATGCCGATGAAGACGGCGTAGATCACCTGGCCGGGCACCGCCACGGGGCTGGTCACCGGGTCGTTGGCCATGAAGAACGCCGCCATCAGGATGCCGCCGCCGCAGACCTCCGCCAGGAGGTACAGGGGGTGGAACCCGCCCTCGCCGCCGATGCCCATGGAGAGGGCGAAGCTGACGATGAGGGACACGGGGATGTGCCAGGTGATGGTGCCGTTCAGCAGCAGATACACGCCGCCCACCAGCAGGGCCGCGCCGCTGCAGCCGATGACGCCGCCGCCGTAGCCCAGGAACATCTCCAGCACGTCCACCGTGCCGCCGCTGTTGAGGACGGCCAGGGGCGTGGCGGAGGACACGCCGTCCACCGCGTAGTCGGTCATGGCCCCGGCGAAGGAGATCAGCAGGAAGCACCGGGCCGCCAGGGCCGGGTTCATGATGTTCTGGCCCAGGCCGCCGAAGCAGCACTTCACGAAGAGGATGGCGAAGAGGGAGCCCAGGTACGGGATGTACAGGGGCACCGTGGGGGGCAGCACCAGGGCCAGCAGCAGGCCCGTCACCACGGCGGAGCCGTCGGTGAGGGTGTTGGGCCGGTGGGTCAGGTAGTCGAAGACGAACTCGGTAAACACCGCGGTGACCACGCTGACGCCGATGATGAGGGCCGCGTGGATGCCGTACAGGTAGACGCCGAACACGGTGGCGGGCAGCAGGGCCAGCACCACGTCGTACATCACCTTGCCGGTGGTGAGGCGGCTCCGGGTGTGGGGGTTGGAGGATACGTTCAGAAGGCCGTTCATACGCGCACCGCCTCCTTCGCTTTTTCTTCCTTCTCCTTGGCCTTGGCGGCCTCCGCCGCCCGGTTCCGGAGGATGACGCCCTTGGTCATCTTAAAGAGCTGGGTCAAAGGCCGCTTGGCGGGACAGACGAAGGCGCAGGTGCCGCAGCCCAGGCAGTCCAGGCCGTGGAGCTTGACGTACCGGTCGTAGTCCTTCCGCTCGGCGTAGAGGTTCAGCATCTGGGGCACCAGGCCCACGGGGCAGGCCCTGGCGCAGCGGCCGCAGCGGATGCAGTGGGTCATCTGCTGCTCCGCCTTCTCCACCGGGTCCTCGGTGAGGCACACCAGGGCGTTGTAGCTCTTGGCGATGGGGACGTTCAGGTCCGTGGCGGCCATGCCCATCATGGGCCCGCCGATGATGACTTTCCTGGGCTCTGCCTTCAGCCCGCCGGCGGCCTCCAGGATCTCCGCGAAGGAGGTGCCGATCTTCACCAGGAAGTTGCCCGGCTCCGCCACCGCGTCTCCGGTGACGGTGAAGCCCTTCTCCATGAGGGGCTCGCTGAGGCACACCGCCCGGTAGACGGCGGCCAGGGTGGTCACGTTGTCCACGATGCAGCCCAGGTTGGCGGGCAGGTCCGTGGAGGCCATCTTCCGGCCCGTCACGGCGTGGACCAGGTTGCGCTCGCCGCCCTGGGGGAACTTGGTCTTCAGGAGCATGACCTCCATCCGGTCCTCCCCGGCGATGGCCTGCTCCATGGCGGCCACGGCCCTGGGCTTGTTGTCCTCGATGGCGATAACGGCCCTGGCGTTGGGGAACAGGTGCAGCAGCACCCGCAGCCCTCCGATGATCCAGCCCGGCTGCTCCTGCATGAGCCGGTCGTCACAGGTAATGTAGGGCTCGCACTCCGCGCCGTTGGCGATGACGTAGTCGATCTCCTCCGGGTGGGGCGGGGACAGCTTCACATGGGTGGGGAACCCGGCGCCGCCCAGGCCCACCACACCGGCGGCCCGCACCTTTTCCACGATCTCGGCGGAGGTGAGCTGTGTATAGTCGCACTCCCGGCCGATGCCGTCCATGAGGGTATAGGCCCCGTCGTTGTCGATGACGATGCACTGGGCGATAACACCGGCGGAGGTCATGCGGGACTCGATGCTCTTGACCTTGCCGGAGCAGGAGCTGATGATGTTGGCGGAGACGAAGCCGTCCGCCTTGGCGATGACCTGGCCCGCCAGGACCGGGTCATTCTTTTTCACAACGGGGATGGCGGGCTTGCCGATGTGCTGGCTCAGGGGGAACACCATCTCCCCCTTGGCCTGGTGGAACTGGATGGGCTTTCCCTCGCTCAGCTCCTTCATACCGGCCGGATGCACGCCGCCCCGGAAGGATTTTTTGCGCATTGTCCACTCACTCCTTTCTCAGTCGGGAGCGGTGCTTACAGGTGGGCGACGATCTTGGCGGCATGACGGCCAAAGGTCATGGTGCGGCCGCAGGCAAGACCGGTGAACAGGTTGGGGTAGGTCTGGGCGAAGAAGCCGCCGGTGCAGTCGCCGGTGGCCCACAGGCCCTCGATCACCGAGCCGTCCTCCCGGATGACCTGCATGTCCGTGTTGATCCGGCAGCCGTTGAGGGTGGTCAGGTGCCACGCGCCCACCCGCACGCCGTAGTAGGGGGCCTGGGTCACCGGGGTCATGCGGTGGAGCTCCTTGCCGTAGTCCTCGTCCACGCCCTTGGCGCAGAGCTCGTTGTAGCGGTCCACGGCGGCCACCAGGTTGTCGGCGGGGATGTTCATGCCCTTGGCCAGGTCCTCGATGGTGTCCGCCTTGATGACGTAGCCCTCGTCCACGAACTGGCCGGTGATCTGGTCCCAGACGGAGTCGAAGTCCCGGTTGGAGGGGGCGCCGTTGTCGAAGGGGAACAGGCGGCAGCAGCCCACCTCGTCGAACTGCTCGGCGTAGGCCTTGGCGTTGGAGTCGAAGATGTCGCAGTAGGTATGGTTGGGCTGCATGTACATGGAGTGCAGCATGAACTCGTAGGGGCCGGACTCGTTGCAGAACCGCTTGCCGTTCAGGTTCACCTTCAGGAAGGGCTGCTCGCCGAACCAGAACATCTTGCCGTTGGTCTTGTACCCGGCGGTCTCGGTGGGCAGGCAGCAGGCCCGGTTGAACATCATGGAGGCGTGGGTGGGGTCCAGGGCCGCACCCGCCCACAGCATGGCCTTGATGCCGGAGCCGTCGCAGGTGGAGCCCGCCGGCAGGTTGATCTTCATGGAGAGGGTCATGGGCTGGAGGGCCTGCATCATATCGGTGTTGCTGGCGTAGCCGCCGGCGCACATGATGACGCCCTTGCTGGCGTTGACGCGGATGTAGTGATTATCGGTCTGGTCCTGGGCGATGGCGCCGGTGACCTTGCCGTTCCCGTCTTGCTCCAGCTTCACCAGGGCGGTGTTACAGCGGAACTCCACGCCCATGCTGTCGCAATACTGGCGGAAGTAGACGTCGGTCTCCATGCCCTCGGGGGCGCCGGGCAGGGTCTCTGGGCTGTGGCCGGTGGCGTAGGCCTTGTCCCGGCCGGGGTCATTGATGTTGCCCACGCCCGCCTCGTGGCGCATGGCGAAGTAGCCGTCCCGCTCCAGGATATCGGTGAGCCAGTCCACCAGCTCGGCGGACTCGTTCTCCCATACCTTGATAAGGTCGGAGTCCACGTACCCGCCGCCGTATCGGACGATATCCTGGAGGGCCTCCATCTTGTCGATGGCGTACTTGGGGTCGGCGGCGATGCTCTCCAGCTGGCGCTTGGAGCCGATGGCGCCGATATCGTGGCGGATGTTGGTGGGGGTCTCCCGCTTCTCCAGCACCAGCACCTTGGCGCCCTCCTCGGCGGCGGTCATGGTGGTGATCCACCCGCCGGTGCCGCAGCCCACCACCAGGACCTCGGTGTCCAGGGTCTCGGTGATATCGCTCTCGGCGATCTCGGGGGCCTCGCCCAGCCAGTCGGAGCTGCCGGAGGCGGAATCGCCGCCCAGGGTCACGGTGGTGCCGCTGGCCTGGGAGATGCAGTCCGCGGCGGCGGCCTTGATGGCGTCGCTGGTGATGGTGGCGCCGGAGACGGCGTCCACGTCGGCGGACTGGGCCTGCAGGATGGCCTGGGCCATCTGGTCGCCGATCTTGCCGCCGATATCCGGGGTCTCGCCGGAGACGTCGATCTGTACGTCCGTGATGCTCTTCTCGTCAAAGGTCATGGTGACCTTCACGTCGCTGCCGATGCCCCTGGCGGTGGCCTCATAGGTGCCGGGGGTAAAGGTCAGGCCGGAGGACGCCTGGGGAGCGGCGGCACCTCCGCCGCCGATGCCGGGATTGGTCTTGCTGTCCTGGAGAGAGTACTCGCAGCTCTGGAGGATCCCCAGAGTCGCCAGGCTCGCCGCTCCGGCGGCGAGGCCCTTGATGAACTCCCTGCGGGTAATTTCGGGTTTTGCCATAGCAACACACTCCATTCTCGTCTCAATTGTCTCAGATTCTCATATAAAAAAACGCCGCGGATGCCGGCGTTTTTTCCTTGGTCATTGGCCCCGGCGGGCCGGGAAACGATGCGCGCCGCTCAGGCGCGGGGGGACGGCTTCCGGCGGAAGACGCGCTTCGCCTTCTCCAGCCGCGCCGTCCACTCCTCCTTCCGCCCGCACAGGCGGCAGAGGAAAATGCTGATCTCATAGAGCGCCATCATGGGCACGGCCACCATGACCTGGGAGGCCACGTCCGGCGGCGTGATGACGGCGGCCACGAAGAAGATGACCACGACCATCACCTTGCGGCCCTTGACCATCCACTCCGCCTTCAGCACGCCCAGCAGCGTCAGCAGCACCGACACCACCGGCAGCTCGAACACCGCCCCGAACACCACGAACACGGTCAGCAGGAAGCTGGTATACTCCCGGATGCTGATGGAGGCGTCCACGCTGACCTCCGCGCTGAACTGGATCAGGAAGCGGAGCATGAAGGGCACGCTGACGTAGTAGGCGAAGAGCACCCCCAGGCAGAAGCAGGCGGTGCCGAAGAACAGCACGCACAGGACGAAGGCCTTCTCCGACCGCTTCAGCCCAGGGCTGCAGAAGGCGTAGACATGGTAGCTGATCACGGGGAACGCCGCTACCACCCCCGCCGTCAGGGCCAGGGACAGGTAGACCATCAGCAGCTCCTGGGGCGCGATGTACACATAGACATAGCCGTAGGCCGTGCCCATATCCGTCAGCAGGGTGACGATGCGAGGGGCGAAAGCCAGGCAGGCCAGGAAGCCCGCCAGCAGCGCCAGCAGGCACAGCACCGCCCGGTTCCGCAGCTCCCGCAGATGCCCGGAGAGGCTCATGGAGCCGTCCGGCTTTTTCGGGGAGTCAGTCCTTGTCATCCTGGGCCTTGGACTCCTTGTCCTCCCCGCCCTTGGCCTGGTCGTCCTCACTGGCCATGCCGTCCTTGAAGCTCTTGATGCTCTTGCCGAACATCTTGGTCAGCTTGGGGATCTGGGTGGGCCCGAAGAGGATCACCACCACCAGCAGTACGATCAGCAGTTCCTGCGTACCAAGTCTCATCGATTCTCTCCTCCTGTATCTTCACTCATTTTAATCTCCGGTTCTCCCGGTTCCGACGAGCCCTCCACCGGCTCTCCGGCCGGGGCGTCCTGGGCCGGCTCCGGGGCGGGGGCGCGCTCCGCCGGTCTGGCCTTGGTTTTGCCAATCCCCTTCAGGTCCTTTTCCAGCCCCTTGAGGTCGCCCCGGACCTCCCGGTCCAGCTCCTCCAAAGGCTCCACCGCCTCCCGCAGGGGGCGCTGGGCCTCCTCCAGAGGCTCCACCACGTTCTCCCGGACCTCCTTGGTGATGTCCGCCGACGCCTTGCGGAACTCCCGCAGGGCGACGCCCAGCTTCCGGGCATAGCCGGGCAGTTTGTCCGGCCCGATGACCACCAGGGCCACCAGGAACACCACCACCAGCTCCATGAGGCCTATCTTCATGGGATCCCTCCCCCTGCCTAGGAATTTGGTCGGAAAATATATCCAAAGTTGGTATGTATTATATGAAATCAGCGGGCAATAGTCAATACATTTTTTCTCTATTTCCCAACGTCTTTCTCAATGTCCCGCACTTTCCCGCACAGTTTCTCCATAGCATATTTTTCCATCGGGGCGGGCGTCTTGCAAAAAAGGCGGCGGTATGCTATGATGGAGGTATCACCGGCAAAGGGGGGAAACGACATGCTGATCTTCGATCTGGACGGCACGCTCACCGACTCCAACGGCGTGTGGAAGGACGTGGACGAGGTGTTCCTCGCCCGCCGGAACGCGCCCTACACCCAGGAATACTACGAGGGCGTGGCCCACACGATCCTGTCCAACTGCGCGGTGTTCACCAAGGAGTACCTCCATCTGGAGGAGAGCTGCGAGGAGATCATCGCGGAGTGGATGGACCTGGCGGGGGACGCCTACGCCAGTGTGCCGCTGAAGCCCCACGTCCGGGAGTACCTGGACCGCTGCCGGGCGGCGGGCCACCGGATGGTGATTTTCACGGCCTGTGTGCCGGAGCACTGCCAGGCGGCCGTGGCCCACCACGGGCTAATGGAATATTTCGAGCGTGTGATCTACGCCCAGGAGCTGGGGGTGGACAAGCGGTCCCCGGCGATCTTCCGCCGGGTGGCGGAGATGCTGGGGGAGCGGCCCCGGGACTGCGTGCTATTTGATGACTCCTTATCCGCCTGCAAGGCGGCCAAGGCGGCGGGAATGACGGTCGTCGGGGTGTATGACGGCCATATGGCTGGCGCCATGGCCGACATGAGGGAAATTTGTGACCGGTTCATTATGGATTTCGGAGAACTGGTGTGAGGGGGGCTCCGCCCCCACCGGGCTTGATCGGCACCCCCAAGGGGGCGGCCCCCTGGGGTACTTTTCCCTCGTGGGAAAAGTACCCAAAAGCACGTTTAAGAAAACCAGGAATGGTTTTCTTAAAAATCTTTCCTTATTTTTTTGTTTTGTTTTGCGCTCCCCCTGTGGTCTGTTTTGTCTAAACCGCGCCGGGTCCCGTGTATAGGGGCGAAGCGGCTACCCGAATATGTTCCCAAGGAGATCCTGCTGCGGCGCAAGTTCCGCCGCTTGGGGCGGCGGAACCGGACATTGGGTGCGTTGGTCGGTTTCCGTAGTCCAACTGCTGGTTGCTCCGTTCCACTACGCACAGGACAGATTTCCGTATACGGATTCGATAAGAAACATCTATCAATTGCGTAGTGGAACGGAGCAACCAGCAGTAAGAATACGAAAAAACAGCACCAACGATGAATGCTTTCCCTGGCCCCTAGTTCAACCATCCATTTGCCCTTAACGTCATCCCCAGGGATTCTCAAGGGGCCCTAGCCCCTTGAGCAATTTTTTGGGTACTTTTTGTTTGCACAAAAAGTACCCCGGGGTGCGCGGCGTAGCTGCGAGAAGATAAAAAGTTGAAAGGGGCCGGAGGCCCCTTTGATTTGCATTTTGGGGCTGCCGCCCCCGCTTGCGCTCCCCTGCTGGGGGCGAATCTGCCTTTCGGGCAATAAAAAAGGAAGCCCTAAGGCTTCCTTTTTTATTGCGATCAATAATACCGCTTGTTGCGGTTCTTGCGGGCAGCCTCGGACTTCTTGCGGCGCTTGACGCTGGGGCTCTCATAGTGCTCCCTGCGGCGGACCTCCGCCAGAACGCCGGCCTTGGCGCAGCTGCGCTTGAAACGCTTGAGCGCGCTGTCCAGAGACTCGTTCTCCTTCACATGGACTTCAGACATTTATATCCCTCCCTCCGATGTATCCGGCTCAATCCAGGATACTCTTTCGGGCCAACTTCATGGCTTAACAGGTTGAATTATAGTCCCTTCCGCTCCCGTTGTCAAGACCGTATCATACAAAAAATCTACAAATTTTCCAAAATGCCGGAGGGACGCGGTCTCACCCGCGCCCCTCCAACCATATATTCAAAAATCCGGCAGCCCTCCCAACAGGGAGAGCAGCGGGATCTTGCCGGGTGTTCCCCGCCGTCAGGCTACCGCCTGCCCGGGGTCACGCTCCCGGAACAGCAGGGAGATGCACCACAGGCCCGCCAGGCCCACCAGCGAGTAGACGATGCGGGAGAGCACCGCCATCTGGCCGCCGCAGACAAAGGCCACCAGGTCCAGGCCAAACAGGCCCACAGCCCCCCAGTTCAGCGCGCCAATGATGACTAAAATCAGCGCGATCCGGTCCCAAACCATTTCCGTTACCTCCCTTCTTCGTTCGGAAATCGCCTCCCGGCGGTCTCCGTCTCCTAGTCTTTCCCCCCGCTTCCCCGCTTATACGGCGGAAAAAGCTGGTTCTCGCCGTCCGAGGGAACGTACTGCTCTAGTATCTGCGAGACGGTGAAAAAAATCCATGGCCCCGCGCAGTTTATCATTGAAAATATTGGGGATATACTGTATAATACTATAATAGGTTCGATTAGGAAGGAAGTCCCACCTTATGAAATATTTGCTTGTCATCGGAGACGGCATGGCCGACGACCCTGTCCCCGCCTTGGGCGGCCGGACCCCGATCCAGGCCGCCTCCATTCCCACTATTGACCGGATGGCCGCCCGCGGCATTGTGGGCAGCGTGGTCAACTGCCCCCCTCCCCTGCCCGCCGGCAGCGAGACCGCTATCCTCTCCATCCTGGGCTGCGACCCCAGGCGGTACTTCACCGGCCGCTCCCCCATGGAGGCCGCCGCCTCCGGCGTGGAGCTGGTCCCCGGCGACGCCGCGTTCCGCTGCAACCTGGTGGCCCTGGAGGACGGCGATATGCCCTACGCTCAGAAGCGCATCCTCTCCCACAGCGCCGGGTCCATCGACGGCCCCTCCGCCATGGAGACCACCGCCGCCCTGCTGGGCGATGAGCGGTTCGCCGCGGCATTGCGGGCGGCGAAGATGGAGATCCATCGGTTCCCCGTGTTCCGGCAGATCGCGGTGCAGCACGACAGCGACCTGGAGGGCGTCCGTTTCACCCCGCCCCACGACCACCTGGGGGAGGCCATCGGCCCCCTGCTCCCCGCCGGGAATGAGCGGGCGGCGGTGTTCGCGGACCTGATGGAGCTGGCCCATGAGATCCTGGACCACCACCCGGTAACGGAGAAGCGCCGGATGGCGGGCAAGCTCCCCGCCAACGGCATCTGGTTCTGGGCCGAGGGCACCGCCATCCAGCTCCCCGGTTTCCGGGAGCAGTACGGCCTGGACGGCGCGGTGGTCAGCGCCGTGCCCCTCTGCCACGGCATCGGGGTCCTGCGGGGCCTGGAGATGGTGGAGGTGGAGGGCGCCACCGGCGAGCTGGACACCAATTTCCCGGGAAAGCTGGAGGCCACCTGGGACAAGCTGCAGCAGTACGACTTCGTCTGCCTCCACCTGGAGGCCCCCGACGAGTGTACCCACAACGGCGACCTCCCCGGTAAGCTCCAGGCCATCGAGTGGCTGGACAGCAAGCTGGTCTCTCCCCTGCTGGAGCGGCTGGAGGCGGCGGGGCTGGACCACCGGGTGCTGGTGCTCAGCGACCACAAGACCCTCACCGCCACCCGGGGCCACTTCGGCGGCCCGGTGCCCTTCCTGCTCTACGACAGCCGGGTGGACACGGGGCGCGGCGGTGTGTACGACGAGGACAGCGGGCTGGAGGGGCCCTTCGTGGAGAACGGCTGCGACCTGCTGGACTACCTGTTCGAGAAGAGAGCTCTGTGATCTTGTGGGGCCCGCCCCACCAATTATACTGATGGAGGAAGAATGAATGAACCCGAAGTTTGAAGCGCTGGGCATGAAGCCCGCCGACATCCTGCTGCCCAAGAACTGCGACATGACCAAGTGGGCGGTGGTGGCCTGCGACCAGTTCACCTCCCAGCCCGAGTACTGGGCCGAGGCCGACCGCATCGCCGGGGACGCCCCGTCCACCCTGCGCCTGATCCTGCCCGAGAGCAAGCTCAACGACCCCGATGTGGACCAGCACGTGGCCGACATCAACAAGTCCATGGCCGACTACCTGGCCCGGGACATCTTCACCACCCTCCCCGAGTCCATCATCTACATTGAGCGCACCCAGTCCGACGGCGCGGTCCGTCCCGGCCTGGTGGCGGCGGTGGACCTGGAGAAGTACGACTACACCCCCGGCTCCGGCTCCCTGATTCGGGCCACCGAGGGCACCGTCCTGGAGCGCATCCCGCCCCGTGTCCGGGTCCGCAAGGACGCCCCCATCGAGCTGCCCCACGTGATGCTCCTCATCGACGACCCCCGGCGCATCTGCATCGAGCCCATCACCGCCGCCAAGGACACCATGGAGAAGGTGTACGACTTCGACCTGATGCTGGGCGGCGGCCACATCACCGGCTGGAAGCTCAGCGAGGCCCAGATCGACGCCCTGGCCGACGCCATGGAGCTGATGAACACCGACGAGGCCATGGTGGACAAGTACGGCCTGTCCGGCGTGGCGCCCCTGCTCTTCGCCGTGGGCGACGGCAACCACTCCCTGGCCACCGCCAAGACCTGCTATGAGAACCTGAAGAAGGTCACCCCGGAGGACCAGTGGGCTGACCTCCCCGCCCGGTACGCCCTGGTGGAGATCGAGAACCTCCACGACGACGCCCTGAAGTTCGAGGCCATCCACCGTGTGGTCTTCGGCGTGGACCCGGAGAAGCTGCTGGCCGCCTTCATGGAGTTCTACCCCAACGCCCACGAGGGCCAGGGCGTGGGCCACACCATCGCCTACACCTGGGCCGGCGGCAAGGGCTATCTCACCGTCCCCAACCCCCGGGTCCAGCTGGCGGTGGGCACCCTCCAGAACTTCCTGGACGCCTATCTGAAGGAGAACGGCGGCGAGGTGGACTACATCCACGGCGACGAGGTCACCGACGAGCTGGGCAGCAAGCCCGGCAACATCGGCTTCAAGCTCCCCGCCATGGGCAAGGACCAGCTCTTCAAGACCGTCATCGCCGACGGCGTCCTGCCCCGCAAGACCTTCTCCATGGGCCACGCCGCCGACAAGCGGTACTACGTGGAGGGCCGGAAGATCCGGTGACGGTTTCCCGGCGCTGGACGAAAAACTCAGACTAGCCAAACAGCCGCCAATATGCTACAATATCCCCGCGGGATTTTTCCCGCGGGGATATCTGTGCCGGGAGGTGCGCCATGAAGGAGGCCCTGCGCGATCCTCATACCGCCCTCCGCTGGGCGAACCGGCTGGGGAAGTCCGGCACCGCCGTGCTGCTCCTGGGCTGCGCCGCCGGCCGCCGTCTGTCCCCTTTGCTGTTCTGGGGCCTGATCGCCGCCGGCTTCCTGCTGTGGATCGGTTCGGCGGCGGTGGAGCGCTCCTGCCGCTGTCCCCGCTGCGGCGGCCGTGTGGGCCGGTTCCGGCGGGGGCCCTATTCCCTCCACCTCCCGGAGCGCTGTCCCCGCTGCGGCCACTGGCTCTGACCCTTTTTCCCCGGAGGTCCCTATGACATACACCGAGCCCGCTTACGCGAAACTGAATCTGACCCTGGACATCCTGGGCAAGCGCCCCGACGGCTACCACGACCTGCGGATGGTGATGGTGTCCATCGACCTCCTGGACGGCGTGTCCCTGACCCCGGCGGAGGGGAACGGCCTCCTGGTGGATACGGACCTCCCCTACCTCCCCAGGGGCGACGGCAACCTGGCGGCCAAGGCCGCCCTGCGCTTCTTCGCGGAGACCGGCCTGGAGCGCCCGGGGCTGGAGATCTCCCTGGACAAGCGCATCCCCGTCTGCGCCGGAATGGCGGGGGGCAGCAGCGACGCGGCGGCGGTGCTGCGCATCCTCCGGCGGGTGTACGCCCCGGAGATGGGCGAGACCCGGCTGGAGGAGATCGGGGCGCTGGTGGGCAGCGACGTGCCCTACTGCGTCCGGGGCGGCGTGGCCCTGGCGGAGGGCCGGGGGGAGATCTTGACGGACCTGCCGCCTCTGCCCCCCTGCCCCATCGTGGTGTGCAAGCCCCCCTGCGCCGTGTCCACGCCGGAGCTGTTCGGCCTGGTGCGGGTGAAGAAGCTCCGCTACCACCCCAGGACGGAGGAGCTGATCCGGGCCCTGGCCGCCGGGGACCTGGAGGGCGTGGCCCGGCGGCTCTACAACGTGTTCGAGGACGTGCTGCCCCGGAAGTACGACCAGGTCTTTGCCGTCAAGCGGCGGATGCTGGAGCTGGGGGCCATGGCGGCCTCCATGACCGGCAGCGGGCCCACGGTGTTCGGCATCTTCCGGGAGGACGGGCAGGCCCAGTCCGCCGCGGAGGCCCTGGGGAGTGAGTACCGCGACGTATTCCTGTGCCACCCCGTATAATCCTTTTTTCTTGAAAGAAAAAGGATCAAAAAGAACTTTATTATCGCTCTCAAAGCGCTGCGAGCCTTGCAATTCCCGCACGGTAACGGAGCATACTTCTAATGGGAGAATAGTACGATTTCCCCAATTTTTTCTTTTCCCCTGTATCAAACCAAAAAATCCCGTCCATACTGGAAACAAATCAATTCCGGTACGGACGGTGTTTTTATGAAACTGCGGCACAGAATTCTTCTCTCGGTCCTCTTCGGGCTCTTCGCCATGGCGATGTACAGCTCCCCCATGTGGTGGGGGGTCCTCTTCTCTTCCCTCGCGGAGCCGCTCACCACCACGGAGACCTCCCAGGCCGCCCCCTCTCCCGGCTGGGAGGCGGACGGCGTGACGGTGCGGTTCAAGGCCCTGGAGCTGCTGTTCTCCTGGCTCGGGCACTAAAGGGAAAGCCCCTGGCCGAAACGGCCAGGGGCTTTCTTCGGGATATGGGAAACGCGGTGGGGGCTTCCGCGCTCCCGGGAAACGTTACTTCTTCTTCGACTTCCCGCCGCTGGGCTTCTCGAAGTGTTCCTTGGTGAGCTTCACGACCACCGGGAACAGGAACAGCAGCGCGATCAGGTTGGGGATGGCCATGAGGCCGTTGAGGGTGTCGGCGATGTCCCAGGCCAGCTGCAGGCTCAGCAGGGAGCTGACGACCACCAGAAGGGTGAAGATGACCTGATAGGGACGGATGGCCTTGCTGCCCAGGAGGTACTCCCAGCAGCGGCAGCCGTACAGGCCCCAGCTGAGGACGGTGGACAGAGCGAAGAGGCTCAGGCCGATGGCGATGATGAGGGAGCCGGCCTTGGCGCCGAACACGGTGCCCAGAGCGGCGGCGTTCAGGGCGGTGCTGCCCTGGGTGCCATAGTTGAGCTGCTCGGGGGTCAGGGCCACCAGGAGGGTCAGACCGGTGAGGGTGCAGATGACGATGGTGTCCATGAACACCTCGAAGATGCCGTAGAGGCCCTGCTTGACGGGATCGGTCTCAGAGGTGGCAGCGTGGGCCATGGGGGCGGAGCCGAGGCCGGCCTCGTTGGAGAACACGCCGCGCTTGACGCCCCAGGTCAGCGCCATGATCGCGCTGCCCACCGCGCCGCCGGTGACGGCCCGGGGACTGAAAGCGCCCTCGAAGATCATCACGATGACGGAGGGGATCTTGGTGATATTGCAGATCAGGACGATCAGGCAGGACACGATGTACACCACGGCCATGACGGGGACCAGCTTCTCGGTGACGCTGCCGATACGCTTGATGCCGCCGATGAGGACCACGCCCACGATGATCATGACGATCACAGCCAGGACGATGTTGATGGTCTGCACATGGTCAGCGGCCGCGGGGAAAAAGGCCTGGATGGCGGTGTTGCAGGAGGAAATGATGCTCTGCACCTGGGTGGCGTTGCCGATACCGAAGGAGGCCAGGCCGCCGAAGATGGCGAAGATGACCGCCAGCCACTTCCAGTTCTTGCCCAGGCCGTTGGTGATGTAGTACATGGGGCCGCCGACCCAGTCGCCCTTCTCGTTCTTCTCACGGTAGCGGACGGCGAGGGTGACTTCGCTGTACTTGGTGGCCATGCCCAGCAGGGCGGAGACCCACAGCCACAGCATGGAGCCCGCGCCGCCCAGGGTGATGGCGGCGGTGATGCCGGCCACGTTGCCGGTACCGACGGTGGCGGCCAAGGCGGTGGTCAGGGCCTGGAAGGGGGTGACCTCGCCGGCCTTGGCCTCGGTCTTCTTGAACATCTTGCCGATGGTGTTCTTCATGGCGTAGCCGAACTTGCGGAACTGAACGCCCTTCAGCGCCACGGTCAGCACCACGCCGCAGGCCATCAGCAGGACCAGCATGGGGACGCCCCATACGACGCCGTTAATGGCACCATTGATTTTTGCGACTAATTCCATACTCTCTCTCCTTTCATTTTTGCACACACCAAACAATATAAAACGGGAGCGCCGCGTCACACGCGGCGCTCCCGCTCCTCTCCAATAAAAAGCGACTCCGGCGCGGCGGCCCTCCCCTTCCCGGGAAACGTTCCCACGGAACGACCGCGCCTGTTCTGTCCTTTTGCCTGAGAGATTTGCGGATCTGCCGCTTGCACCTTCGGCACCGGCCCCCAGGGGCGGACCGGCTTCTCCAGAATCCCGTCCGTTCGCAGTCCCGCCTTCCGGCACCTGGACGTGTCACGCCTTCGGTGGGGGCAGAGCCCCTCTCTCCTGCGAACATTATCCGGTATGTACTTATGTGCCAAGTATAGCAAAAAAAGTCCAGGAATGCAAGAGCTAATTTATAATTTTTACCAAAAACTTGACTTAACGCCCGCTAACAGGTATACTGTTGGTAAATCGTACCGAAACAGGAGGCCTCTTATGACGATCTATGAGGCGATCTCCGTGCGGACCTCCGCGCGGACCTATCTTTCCACCCCCCTCACCCCCGAGCAGCGCCGGGAGCTGTCCAAGACCCTGGAGCAGTGCTCCCGCCGGGGCGGCGTCCGGTTCCGGCTGGTCTGCGGGCGGCCCGGCCCCTTCCTCCCCCTGCGGAAGAGCTACGGGATGCTGAAGGGGGTGCAGAACTTCTTCGTGTTTGCCGGCCTGGAGGACGACCCGGACCTGGAGGAAAAATGCGGCTACTACGGGGAGCAGGCGGTGCTGGCCGCCGCCGCCATGGGCTTGGGTACCTGCTGGGTGGGCGGCACCTTTGACCGGGAGAGCTGCCGGGACCTGGTGGGCCCCGGGGAGAAGCTGGTGTGCGTGGCCGCCGTGGGCCCGGTGCCGGGGCGGCTCTCGGGCCGGGAGAAGCTCCTGACCAAGGCCGTCCGCTCCAAGCGCCGGACGGCGGAGGACCTGAGCGAGGTGGCGGCGGAGGCCCCGGCGTGGTTCGCCCCGGCCATGGAGGCGGTGCGGCTGGCCCCCTCCGCCATGAACCGGCAGGGCTACCGCTTTGTCTGCAACGCCAACGGCACCGTCAGCGCCCGGCTCACCGCCACCGGCGCCTTCTCCATGACCGACCTGGGCATCGCCAAGCTCCACTTTGAGCTGGGGGCCCACGGCGGGGAGTGGGGCTGGGGCGACGGCGGCACCTTCCGCAAGGCCCGGGAGGAGAAGTCCTGCGGCGCGGTGCCCTGGAAAATGACCGCCCGGGGCCGCCGCTACCTGATGGTCCGTCACGTAGGCGGCCACTGGGGGTTCCCCAAGGGCCACGTGGAGAACGGCGAGACCGAGTCCGACACCGCCAGGCGGGAGATCTGGGAGGAGACCGGCCTGGAGGTGGAGCTGGACACCGGCTTCCGGCAGGTGGTCACCTACTCCCCCAAGCGGGGCGTCATCAAGGACGTGGTGTTCTTCGTGGCCACGCCGGTGGGCGGCAAGGAGAAACCCCAGGAGGCCGAGGTCACCAGCATCGCCTGGTTCTCCTTCCGCACGGCCAGGGAGATGGCCACCTACGCCTCCGACGAGGAAATTTTGCTGGCGGCGGAGAAGTATCTGAACGAAAAAGAGGGCGGGAAAGAGTCCACCTGATCTCCCGCCGCATACCATAAGTACAGAGGTCCCCCGTTCGGAACACGGACGGGGGACCTCTGCGCGCTTTACGCCCCTCCGGCTATTGGAAAAAGTGGACAGGTTTTGCACACTGTTTCGCACTTTTGCTCCTTATATGGCATAAGATGTTTCTGTATAATACTGGCAAAGACGCATCGACTCTGGTCTTCATATATATATATAGGAGGTCTTTCCATGAAACAGCCTGTCTTCACCGGCTCCGGCGTGGCCCTCATCACGCCCTTTACATCCGACAACGAGATCGACTACCCCGCCCTGAAGCGGATGCTGGACTTCCAGCTCCTGAACGGCACCGACGCCGTCATCGTCTGCGGCACCACCGGCGAGGCCGCCACCATGACCTACGGTGAGCGGATGCGCACCATCGAGACCGTGGTCCGCCACGTGGACGGCCGGGTCCCGGTGATCGTGGGCAGCGGCGCCAACAACACCGAGACCGCCATCAGCCTCTCCAAGGACGCCGTCCGGGCGGGGGCGGACGCCCTGCTGGTGGTGACGCCCTTCTACAACAAGGCCACCCAGAAGGGCCTGGTCCGCCACTACACCGCCGTGGCCGACGCGGTGGAGAAGCCCATGCTGCTCTACAACGTGCCCGGCCGCACCGGGGTGAAGTGTACCGCCGAGACTTACGCCGCCCTGGCGGCCCACCCCAATATCGTGGGCGTCAAGGAGGCCAGCGGCGACCTGTCCCTGGTCCAGAAGACCCGGGAGCTGTGCCCCGGAGACTTCTACATCTGGTCCGGCGACGACGGCCTCACCGCCCCCATGATGCTCTTCGGCGGCAAGGGCGTCATCTCCGTGGCCGCCAACGTGATGCCCAAGGAGATGCACCAGCTGACGGCGGCGGCCCTCCGGGGGGACTTCGTCACCGCGGGGCAGATGCAGCTGAAGCTGCGGCGGCTGTGCGAGGCCCTGTTCTGGGAGGTGAACCCCATCCCCGTCAAGACGGCCCTGAGCCTCATGGGCCGCTGCGAGGAGGTGTTCCGGCTGCCGCTGTGCGAGATGGAGGACGCCGGCCGGGAGAAGCTGCGGGCCGTGCTCCAGTCCTACAACCTCATTTAAATGTAAGCGCACGGTACATGGTATACGGTCATGTACCGTGCGCTTTCTGTTCATTTCTCAGGCTGTTTGCTTTTCCCGGTCAAACCGGCAGCGTACACTCATAGGTGCCGGTGACGGCATTCTCGTACCGGCTCCCATCCGGCAGCACCACCGTGGCGGGGATCCCCTCCGGCAGCTCCACCCGCAGGACAAAGTGTCCGTCCTGGCACTCCCAGTCCGAGACGATCCTGCCCACGACGCTGTCGTAGGACGCCCTGGCATAGCGGAAGGTCCCTCCCGGGATGGGCCGGACCAGAATCTCCTGATAGCCCGGCTTGGCGGGGCGGATGCCCGCGCAGCGGGAGAACAGCCAGCTCAGGGCGGCCCCCGGCGCGTAGTGGTTCAGGGACTGCATCTGGGGGTCGCCGTCCTTGACGGCCATCCAGCCCTCCCAGATGGTGGTGGCTCCTTGCTTCACCTCGTAGAGCCAGCCGGGGCACTCCTCCTGCTCCAGCATCCGGTAGGCCGTCTCCGGGTACCCGTTGTCCGTCAGGACATTCAATATTTGATAGGTGGTCAGGAAGCCGGTGCCGATCTTGTAGTCGTTCCTGACGCAGAGGTCGTTGAGCTCTTTGGCCAGGCGCTTCTGTGTCTTCGTATCCGCCAACCCCATATAGAGCGGGCGGACATATTTGCACTGCCTGGGGCTGTCCGGCAGCTTTCCGCTGAGGAACTCCTTGCGGTACGCCATTTTGATCTTCTGGGCGAGGTCCCCGTACCGGGCCTCGTCCTCCTTCTCCCCCAGGACCCCGGCGATCCGGGACAGGGTGCTGGTGGAGTAGTAGAACCAGGCCGTGGCCACCTCCGCGTCCGGGAGGGCGATGGCCTTCAGGGCGTCTCCCCCGTTGGAGCTGCCCGGTTCCAGCCACTCGCCGAAGTGGAACCCGGTGTCCACGATGTACTGGCGGTGGTACCCCCGCTTCAGGCGGTTCATCGGATGGGTCTTCTTCGCCATTTGGCGGCAGCACTCCACGTAGCGCTTGATGGCGTCATAGGCCTCCCGCATCAGCCCGGTGTCCCCGTAGCACTGGTACTGGGCCATGGGGATGGTGGCGATGGCGTCCGACCAGCCCGCGCTGGAGGTCCCGTCCCCGAACAGGGGCACCTTGGGGGCGATCACCGGCAGGTTGCCGCTCTCCATCTGGGCGCCCATGAAGTCGTGCATCCACTTCAGCAGGAAGGCCCTGGTGTCCGTCAGATAGTTGGCGGTCTCCATGAACACGTTGATGTCCCCCGCCCATCCGGCCCGCTCCCGCTGGGGGCAGTCCGTGGGGATGTCCACGAAGTTGGACTTCAGGCTCCAGCGGATATTCTGGAGCAGCTTGTTCACCGCCGGATTGGAGCAGGTGAAGGTCCCGGTCTCCCTCAGCCGGGAGTACACCGCCACGGAGGTGAAATTCTCCGCCCGGACCTCCTCCGGCCAGCCCTCCAGCTTCGCGTACCGGAAGCCGCTGATGAGGAAGTGGGGCCGGTAGGTCTGCGTGCCCTCCTTCAGCGTGTAGGTCAGCTTCTGGCCCACCCCCATCTTTTCCCCGGACTTTCCCTCGGCCTGGAGGTTCTTCATGGTGAAGTTGCCCGCCTTGTCCAGGGTCTCGCCCAGGACCATGGACGCGGTGGTCCCGGCCATTCCGGTCACCGTGAACTCCACCATGCCCGCCAGGTTCTGCCCGAAGTCCAGCACCGTGTTCCCGTCCGGGGTGTGGAGCACCCTGGGGGTGAACCGCTCCTGCATGAGCAGGGGCTCGCCCTCCATGGGGATCACCGCTCCCCCGTACTCCGACAGCAGGCATCCGTGCCAGCCGCTGTCGTCGAATCCCGCCTCGTTCCAGCCGGGCATCTCTTTCCCGGCGTCGTAGACCTCGTACTTCTTCAGGTCGTTGGCCTGGAGGGGACCGTCCTGGAAGCTCCGCCAGTCCTCGCCGGTATTGATCCACTCCTCCCTGTCCTCATAGGTCAGGTGGATCGCGCAGGCGAATTTGGTCTTCTGCCCGTAGACAAAGCGCTTGTTGAAGGGGCCCAGGTTCCCCCGGTACCAGCCGTCCCCCAGGACGCAGGCCGCCACGTTCTCCCCCTCCGTCACATAGGGCAGAATGTCGTACTCCTGGTACTGCACCCGCTTGTCGTAGTCGGTAAAGCCCGGCAGCAGACGGCGCTCGTCCAGCTCCCTGCCGTTGAGGCTGGGGATGTAGACGCCCAGGGCCGTGCTGTACATCCTGGCCGCCTTCAGGCCCGGCCCCACCTGAAAGCTCTTGCGGAGATAGGAGGCGTTGGGGACCGTCTTCTGATCCACCGGCTCCAGCTCCGGTTCAATAAATACGAATTTCATAGCAACCTCCTTTAACAAGACTAATTCTGATCTTACGGGATATTCCCTCTTCCTGTCTTTCCCGCACGGTAACGGTATACTATTCTGAATGAAGAATGGTAGAAAAGATGCTCAGGAACATGCTCAACAGTAACATCAGCGGGATGCCGCCCGCGTTGGTCAGCAGGAAGCACAGCTTCTCGCCGGCCCCTGCCCTCTGCAAATTTTTCCATCTCTCACGCTTTTCTTCCTCTTTCAGCCCTCGTGTGCGGAAATGGTATAACCGCCTCTATTATGATACCATTTTCCTTGAATGTTTGCAACAAATTATCTTGCCGGCAATTTCATTATTTTTGCTGAATTGACAAAATATTCCAGGCAAAAACAGCATTTCTGTTGCAACCGGCGCGGCAATGCACTACCATAAATAAAATGGAATTTTTTTATCACCGGAGCGGGACACGGTCTCCGGGGGATGGAGGTAGCTTGCTGTAAAATTTGCGGTTGGATTTTGCTGCAGATTGGGGTATGCTGTGATAGGGCCGCTCCGGGAAAACGGCATAAAATAAAAACTCGTTTCCAAGGAAACGAGTTTTTATTTCACTCACCGAGTGATGGTGGAGATAAGCGGGATCGAACCGCTGACCTCTTGAATGCCATTCAAGCGCTCTCCCAGCTGAGCTATACC
>CANQCS010000029.1 GCA_947589745.1 uncultured Oscillospiraceae bacterium | reverse complement strand
ACCGCCCCCTACAAGTACCCCCGCATCGTGGTCTTCCGGGACGAGCTGCCCAAGACCACCAGCGGCAAGATCATGCGCAACAAGCTCTGATCGCCCCGTGAATCAGAATGTTTCACGTGAAACATCCGTTCTGAAACTGTCATTGAAAAACAAGGTGCTTTTATGGAACACAAGCGCGTTACCCTGTTCGCGGGCCACTACGGCTCGGGCAAGACCAATATCGCGGTGAACTACGCCCTGCACCTGGCCCGGGAGGGCAAGAAGGTGGCCATCGCGGACCTGGACATCGTGAACCCCTATTTCCGCACCAAGGACAGTGCCAGGGAGCTGGCGGAGGCGGGGGTAGAGCTGATCTCCCCCCAGTTTGCCAACTCCAACGTGGACCTGCCGGCGCTGCCGGCGGAGGCCTACCGGCTGGTGGAGGACAAGAGCCTGTACGCGGTAATGGATATCGGCGGCGACGACCGGGGGGCCTACGCCCTGGGGCGGTACGCGCCCTATATCCTGGAGGAGAACGACTTCCAGATGGCGTTCGTGGCGAACCCCTACCGCCCCCTGACCCGGACGCCGGAGGAGGCGCTGGAGGTGATGCGGGAGATTGAGGCCGCCGGGGGCGTCCCTTTCACCGGCATCGTGAACAACGCCAACCTGGCCCATGAGACCACCGCCAGGGCGGTGCTGGACGCCATTCCCTATATGGAGCGGCTGTCCCTCCTCAGCGGGCTGCCCATCTGGATGACCACGGCAGAATCCGCCGTGGCGGAGGGGCTTTCCGGGGTCCCGGATCTGCTGCCAATGGTCCTGCAGGCCAAATACTTTGACCTGCCGGAACAGCGGAAACAGGCTCCCAAACCAAGGCCCATCTTCGGATAGCCTGGTTCCGTGGGGCTTCCAGCCCCTCGGTGGATGGTAGGGACCTTCGGTCCCTGCTGACCCTGGGTGACTTTTTCCCACGCGGGAAAAAGTCACCAAAAAGCGCGCCAGCCCTACGGGCTGGACCCCCTTACTTTGGGGGAGATCGTGGGTAGGTAGGACCCAGAGAAGGCTTTCAACGGCACTGCCCTCTTTTTCCGTATTCCGACTGCTGGTTGCTCCGTTCCACTACGCAATTGACGGCGCGGTGCTTTTCGGAACGTTTACCGGCTGCTGTCTGCTCCGTTCCACTACGCAATTGAGAGCGCGGTGCTTTTCGGAATATTGACCGGTTGCATCCTGCTCCGTTCCACTCCGCCATGGATAGATGGCTCTATTCGCCCGTATACGGAAATCTGTCCCGCGCGTAGTAGCACGGAGCGCCAGGACGCAATTTAATAACAAATAGCAGACAAATAGGCCCTCCAGACGTTCCTGTCAGCACGGCAGTTGACAGAACATAGGGGATCCAGCCCGTAGGGCTGGCGGTTTTTTGGTGACTTTTTGTCCGCACAAAAAGTCACCCAGGGTCAGTAGGGACCGAAGGTCCCTACCCACCCCCGAGGGGCTGGAAGCCCCACGGCACCCAGTCCCCCGAATAGAACCCCGCAGGATTTATTAAAGGAGGAAACTCTATGGCAAAAGTAACATTCCAGACAGACCTGTGCAAGGGCTGCGGGCTGTGCGTCAACGCCTGCCCGAAGCACATCCTGGCCATCGCCAGGGATCAGCTGAACAAAAAGGGCTATTCCCCGGCGGTGATGACCGATCAGTCCCAGTGCATCGCCTGCGCGTTCTGCGCCACCATGTGCCCCGACTGCATCATCACCGTGGAGAAGTAAGGAGGAAACTATGGCAGAAAGAGTTTTGATGAAGGGCAACGAGGCCATCGCCGAGGCGGCGATCCGGGCCGGCTGCCGCCACTACTTCGGCTACCCCATCACCCCCCAGACCGAGGTGGCCGCCTACATGGCCAAGAAGATGCCCAAGATCGGCGGCGTCTTCCTCCAGGCCGAGAGCGAGATCGCGTCCATCAACATGGTCTATGGCGCCGCCGCCGCCGGGATGCGGGTCATGACCTCCTCCTCCAGCCCCGGGATCTCCCTGAAGAGCGAGGGCCTCAGCTACATCGCCGGCTCCGACGTGCCCGCCTTCGTGGTCAACGTCCAGCGGGGCGGCCCCGGCCTGGGCGGCATCCAGCCCAGCCAGTCCGACTACTTCCAGGCCACCAAGGGCGGCGGACACGGCGACTACCACATGATCGTCCTGGCCCCCGCCTCCGTCCAGGAGATGGCCAGCCTCACCATCAAGGGCTTCAACCTGGCGGACAAGTACCTCATGACCTCCATGATCCTGGCCGACGGCACCATCGGACAGATGATGGAGCCCATCACCTTCGAGGACGCCGAGATCGAGACCTATGACAAGCCCTGGGCCCTCACCGGCACCAAGATGCAACGGCCCCACAACATCGTCAACTCCCTGTACTTAAAGCCCGACGAGCTGGAGCAGAAGAACTTCCAGCGGTACGAGAAGTACGCCGTCGTGGAGGAGAACGAGCCCATGTGGGAGGAGTACCGCATGGAGGACGCGGAGCTCTGCGTGGTGGCCTTCGGCATCGCCTCCCGCGTGGCCAAGAACGCTGTGGCCGCCGCCAGGGCCGAGGGCATCAAGGTGGGCCTCATCCGTCCCATCACCCTGTGGCCCTTCCCCAAGAAGGCGCTGCGCGCCGCCGCGGACCAGGTCAAGGCCTTCGTGTCCGTGGAGCTGAACATGGGCCAGATGATCGACGACGTGCGCCTGGCCATCGAGTGCAAGCGGCCCGTGAGCCTCTGCAACCGGGCGGGCGGCATGATCCCCAGCCCGGACCAGGTGCTGGAGAGCATCCGCAAGGCGCAGAAAGGAGAAAACTGATATGGCGATTGTATTTCAGAAGCCCCACGCCCTCACCGACGCGGTGCTGCACTACTGCCCCGGCTGCCCCCACGGCATCATCCACCGCCTGGTGGCCGAGGCCATTGACGGCCTGGGCATCGAGGGCGAGGCCATCGGCGTGGCGCCCGTGGGCTGCGCGGTGATGGCTTACGACTACTTCAACTGCGACATGATCGAGGCCGCCCACGGCCGGGCCCCCGCCACGGCCACCGGCATCAAGCGCTGCCGCCCCGACAACATCGTCTTCACCTACCAGGGCGACGGTGACCTGGCCTCCATCGGCATGGCCGAGACCGTCCACGCCGCGGCCCGGAACGAGAACATCACCGTCATCTTCGTCAACAACGCCATCTACGGTATGACCGGTGGCCAGATGGCCCCCACCAGCCTGCCCGGCCAGGTGACCCAGACCAGCCCCTACGGCCGCGACGTGAAGCACTGCGGCTGGCCCATCAAGGTCTGCGAGCTGCTGGCCACCCTGGAGGGCCCGGAGTACATCGCCCGGGTGGCTGTCAACAACGTGAAGAACGTGAAGGCCGCCGGGAAGGCCATCAGGAAGGCCTTCCAGAACCAGATCGACAAGAAGGGCTTCTCCCTCATCGAGGTCATCTCCGCCTGCCCCACCAACTGGGGCATGACGCCTCAGAAGGCCCTGGAGTGGGTGGAGAGCGACATGATCCCCTACTACCCCCTGGGCGTCTATAAGGACAGAAGCGCGGCAAAGGAGGAGGAAGCGAAATGAAGACCACCCAGATCCTGATCGCCGGCTTCGGCGGACAGGGCATCCTGTTCGCCGGAAAGTTCCTGGCCTACAAGGGCCTGCTGGAGGACCTGCAGGTCTCCTGGCTGCCCTCCTACGGCCCCGAGATGCGGGGCGGCACCGCCAACTGCAACGTGATCCTCTCCGACGACCCCGTGGGCTCCCCCATCGTCACCAAGCCCGACGTGCTCATCGTCATGAACCTGCCCTCCCTCCAGAAGTACGTGGACACCGTGGTCCCCGGCGGGCAGATCTATGTGGACTCCACCCTCATCAATGAGAAGGTGGCCCGCACCGACGTGGAGACCTACTACATCCCCGCCACCCAGATGGCCAACGACGCCGGGGTGCCCACCCTGGCCAACATGGTGATGATGGGCTGCGTGCTGAAGAACAACCCCAACCTGACCTTCGACGGCACGGCGGAGACCATGGCCAAGCTGGTCCCGCCCAAGAAGGCCAACCTGGTGGAGCTGAACATGAAGGCTCTGGAGGCAGGCCGGGATTACGAGGGGTAATACTTTTTCTTGAAAGAAAAAGTATCAAAAAGAACTTTATTATCGCTCTCAAAGCGCTGCGATACCTGATTTCCCACACGGCAACGAAGTATACTTCTAATAGGAGAATGGTATAAGAGATGAAAATTTCCTGCATCCAGATGGATATGCGGCTGGGCGAGGCGGACTACAACTTCGCCCACGCCGAGGCCCTCGTCCGGGAGGCCGTGGAGTGGGAAAAGCCCGACACGGTGGTGCTGCCGGAGACCTGGAACACCGGGTTCTTCCCCCAGGACCTGGCCGCCTCCGCCGACGAGGACGGGAAGCGGACCAAGGCCGTGTTCTCCCCCCTGGCCAGAGAGCTGGATGTGAACATCGTCTGCGGCAGCGTGGCCAACCACCGGGGCGGCGGGTTCTACAACACCGCCTACGTCTTTGACCGCACCGGGGCCCTGGCGGCGGAATACGACAAGACCCACCTGTTTACGCCCTCCGGCGAGCACAAAGCCTTTACGCCCGGTGTGCGGCTGTGCCGCTTCAACCTGGACGGGCACAGGTGCGCCCTCATCATCTGCTATGACATCCGGTTCCCGGAGCTGACCCGGACGCTGACCCTGGGCGGGGTGGACCTGCTGTTCGTGGTGTCCCAGTGGCCCGACAAGCGGACCATGCACCTGGAAACCCTGGCCCGGGCCCGGGCCATCGAGAACCAGATGTTCCTGGCCCTCTGCAACAGCGTGGGCACCGCCGGGGACACCCGCTGCGGCGGCCACAGCGCCATCATCGACCCCTGGGGCGAGTACCTGGCCCACGCCGGGGACGGCGAGGCCACCATCACCGGCACCCTGGATTTCTCGGTGATCGAGGGCATCCGCTCCTCCATCAATGTCTTCCGGGACCGGCGGCCGGAGCTCTACCGCTGCAATTAAAACTACGAATCGTCATATTTCTATTGAATTCTACAAATTGTATTTGATTTTACAGAAAGAAGGCAATTCCCATGTCCTATGAATTTCCCGTGACCCGCACCCAGCACCCCAAGCCCAAGCCGGATCAGAGTAACCTGGGCTTCGGCAAATACTTCACCGACCACATGCTCATCATGGACTACGACGCCGGCCAGGGCTGGCACGACGGGCGCATCGTCCCCTACGGCCCCATCAGCCTGGACCCCGCCAGCTGCGTGCTCCACTACGCCCAGATGATGTTCGAGGGCATGAAGGCGTATCTGACCCCCCAGGGCAAGATCAACCTCTTCCGCCCCGACATGAACGCCAAGCGCCTCAACCGCACCAACGAGCGTATGTGCATCCCGCCCATGGACGAGGAGCTGTTCCTGGACGCCGTCAAGGCCATCGTGAAGGTGGACGCGGATTGGATCCCCACCCAGCCCGGCACGGCCCTGTACATCCGGCCCTACATCATCTCCGATGAGGTCAGCTTCTCCGTGGAGCCCGCGGAGCACTACCACTTCATCATCATCCTCTGCGCCGTGGGCGCCTACTACGACATCAACCGGGGCGGCCTCACCGGCAGCCACATCTACGTGGAGGACGAGTACATCCGCGCCGCTGTGGGCGGCACCGGCTTCGCCAAGGTGGGCGGCAACTACGCCGGCGGTATGCGGGCCACCAAGAAGGCCCTGGAGAACGGCTGCAAGGAGGTCCTGTGGCTGGACGCCCACGAGCACAAGTACGTGGAAGAGGTGGGCACCTCCAACGCCTTCTTTATGATCAACGACGAGGTCATCACCGCGCCTCTGGGCGGCTCCATCCTCCCCGGCGTCACCCGCGACAGCACCATCACCATCCTGCGGAAGTGGGGCTATCAGGTCAGCGAGCGCCGCCTGTCCATCGAGGACATCGAGAAGGCCAGCAAGGACGGCACCCTCCAGGAGGCCTGGGCCACCGGCACCGCCTGCGTCATCTCCCCCATCGGCTATCTCCGCTACAAGGGCGAGGACATCGTCATCAACGGCGGCGATGTGGGCCCCGTCAGCCAGAAGCTGTACGACTACATCTACGGTATGCAGACCGGCGTGGTCGAGGACGACATGGGCTGGATCGTTCAGCTCTGATCTCCCACTCATACTTTTTCTTGAAAGAAAAAGTATCAAAAAGAACTTTATCCTCGCTCTCAAAGCGTTGCGATTCCTACATTTTCCGCACGGTAACGAAGTGCACTTTTTAATGAGAGAATAGTATCAAGAGAATACAAGAAGGGCCCGGGTGCGATGCACCCGGGCCCTTCTTGTCCGGCTCGGCCGGACGGGAGAAAGAAATCGGAAATGCGGTTTACTCGGCCGCAACGGAAGTGGTGGCGTAGCCGCCGTTAGCGACCCACTCCTTCTCCAGCTGCTTCCAATCGATGTTCTCGTTCAGCATGCTCCAATTCTCACGGGAAACCGCCTCCTCACGGCCGTAGTCGTGATAGTTGGCAGCCTCCTGGATGGCCAGGTAGTACCAGGCGTTGGGATCCATGTTGTCGGAGAAGGTGCGCATACCGGCCAGCAGGCCGTCCTTGTGAGGCACACGGCCCAGCATCCGGTTGACGATGGTCACCGCTTCGGCGCGGGTGATGGGATCGTCCGGATGGAAGGTGCCGTCGGGCATTCCGGTGATCCAGCCGGCCTGGACGGCGCGGCGGATGCTGGCGGAGGCCCAGTGACCCACGGTGTCGGAGAAGTCGCTGACTTCCACATCGGCGTTGTAGCCATCCATCATGAACCGAACGGCGATGGTGGCGAACTCAGCGCGGGTGATGGAGCGGTTGGGCTGGAAGCTGCCGTCGGGAGTGCCAAGAAGCTTCCCGGCGTTGGCACAGGTGGAAACCGCGTTGTTGTACCAGGAGCCGCTCTTCACGTCGCTGAAGCTGTTCACGGTGGACCAGTTGGCCACACGGTAGGGCTCAGTCATCAGACGGAAGAAGATGGTGGCCGCCTCGGCACGGGTGATCGCGTTGTTGGGCAGAACCTTGCCCTCGGGAGTGCCAATGATGTAGTTGATGTGGTCCCTGGTATTCAGGCCCTCAGCGCCGGCCAGAGGCACATCCTCGTCGGTGATATCCACGGTGCCGTCATCGCCGGTATCGGGGAGATCGGTCTGAGGAACGTCCGCGTCGGGAATGTCCACGCTGGGATTGCTGGGAGTCGGATCACTGGGAACCGTGGGATAGGTGGGCGTCGTGGAGGGCACGTAGGTATCCTGTACGTACACCAGAGTCACGGCGACGTCGCCGGTGACGATGCCGCTCACCGCGCCGCTGGCGTAGTAGTAGAGATAACCGTTGATGCTGGGGGCCGTCACGGTGTAGGCCGCTCCGGCGGCATAGGTGGTGACACTGGCGGGAAGCAGCGTGTTGCCGTTGGTGTCGATATACCGCACGGTGACGGTATAGGTCGCGGGCTCCTGCTCATCCCGGGTGTACACCACGGTCACCTCCACATCCTCGGTGAGGGTGGGGTAGAAGGTGTCGCCGACGGTATGGTCGTAGGTGTAGCCGTCGATGACCGGGGTCTCCACGAGGTAGGGACTGCCCTCGGGCCAATCCACGACCAGGTCCTCGGCGATGGTGCTGCCCGCCTCGTCCACATAGTGGACGGTGACGGTGTGTGTACCGGCCAGAGGCGGCTCGGGATCGTCGGGAATGTCGGTGACGTCAGCGGTGTAGACCAGGGTCACTTCCACATCCTCGGTGAGGTCCGGGAAGAAAGTCTCGCCTTCGGCGTGGTCGTAGGTGTAGCCCTCGATCTCCGGGATGTCCACGAAGTAGGGGTTGCCCTCGGGCCAACTATCGTCCGTGTCCGGAGCGATGGTGTTGCCCTCGTCGTCCACATAGTGGACCGTCACGGTGTGGGCATCGGCCAGAGGCGGGTTGGGCTCGTCGGGAATGTCGGTCTCGCCGCCGGGTTCGGTTTCACCGCCGCCGGGGGTCGTTCCGCCGCCGCCGGGGGTCGTTCCACCGCCAGGAGTCGTTCCACCGCCGCCGGGAGTCGTTCCGCCGCCGCCAGGTTCGGTGGTTTCAGTCCACTGGGCGGTGTAGGTCACGTTGCCGTTGTCGTCAGCCACAGGCTCACTCCAGCCGTCGAAGGTGTAGCCGTCGCGGGTGGGGGGGGCACCTTGGTAGAGGTCCTCGTAGTTTCCGTCAGTTCTCGGAAGAACGTCAGGGTAAGTTTCGAGGTTGCCGCCCTGGCCGTCCTCGAAAGTAACAGTGATAGGTCTCTCGTCACAATCGGGGATGCCGTTGCCGTTTTCGTCAACGGCCCAAGCGGCGTAGACGGTCGTGTCGGCAGTCATCGTGACTTCGGTGATCGTCTCGGGCTTCGTGCCGTTGCGCTGGACGTCAGCGGTCGGAACAGCGGTCCAGCCAAGGAATACATAGCCTTCGCGGGTGGGTCCACCCTCACTCAAGGTAGCAGTCGTACCGTTAACATACGCGGTAGCATCACTGGGAACATTCTGAGCGTCTGCGCTGTTACCGTCGTAGGTCAGCTTAAAAGCGCCCTCTAAGTAGTCGGCCACCCCGTCGCCATCCTTATCCTCGGCCCAGACAGCGTAAAGGGTCTTGTTGCTGTCCATCGTGATGTCGCCGCTGACAGTTGTAACGGTCTTGCCCTTATCGGCGGCGGTCAGGTTTTCCATCTGAGTCTCGGACCAACCCACGAACAGACAATCATCGGGGGCGGTAGTGGGACCCTGCTCGCTCACAGTAGCCGTGGTGCCGGGGAGATATTCCTTCGCTTCCGGTGCGCCGTTGCCGCCGTTGGCGTCATAGGTCAGGGTAACGGGGTCCTCATCATAGTCGGGCGTACCGTTGTTGTTCTTGTCCTCTGCCCAGACGGCGAAAACTTTCACGTTGCCCTTATTGATCTTAACCTCAGTGACCAGCGTATATTGGTTACCATTGGTTACGACGGCAGGGGAATCATACAGAGTCCAGCCCAGGAATACGTAACCCTCGCTGGTGGGCTTGTCAGTGCTCAGGGTAACGGTAGTGCCGTCGAGGCAATCGCTGACAGGAGCAGGCAACCCCTCGACCACGCTCTCACTGAGGCTGGGCATGTAGGTTACTTTGTAACGAGTTTCCTTGTTGTCCGGGATGCCGTTGCCGTTGGAGTCCTCTTTCCACGTAGCATGGACTGCGGTGTCATCGGTCACAGGGGTGTCCTTAGTGAAAGTATTCCCCTTACTATCAACCCAGCCGCCGAAAATGTGGCCGTCGAGAGTGGGATCGGCGGGCATTTTGTTCTCGCCGACAGTGGGATCCACACCGTCTGTAGTGTCCACATCATGCACGGTCACGGTTTTGCTGCTGGTATCCGTGTCCCAAGCGCCCCCTGCGGGGTCAAAGGTCACGGTGTGGTTGCCCTCGTGGCACTCAACGTGGATCTCCAGGCTGGTGTGTCCGTTTTCATCGGTGATATCCACCCACCTTTTGACGCCGTGAGTTGCAGTATAATTGCCTTCAATAATGCTGCCGTCTGCCGCTGCAGTAACGGAGATGTGCAGCATTGTTTTAGTAGCGTTCTCAGGAACAACGGATTTGAATGTGTGCGGGATGTTCACGTCTTTACTATATTTGCTGATGCACGTTTCAATTGCGCTATCCGTGAGGTATGCTTCGACCTCCCAAGTCCAGGTATAGGTGCCGTCGTCATTCGCTACCATCTTAGGCTGAACGTTCTCAAGGGAATTGCTCTTGGGGGCATAGGTTGCATAATAACGAGCATTTTCGCGGCTATGAGAATCGTTCGTTTCGCAGATAATTTGGAAAGCGACGTTGCAGCTTCCCGCGTAAATATCAGTGGGCATTACGGGCTCGTTCTCGCCGCCCTGGCCGCCGGGGCCGGGATCGGTGCCGGTCTCGTGCTCGACGTCGAAGTTGGCGGTTTCGTGATGGGTGGTAAATCCATCGAGTTTCCATGCATTAATACCCTCAGCAGGCTCGGTGTGCTTGAACCAGAACTCCTGCGCAGCGGAGTTGGCAGAGAGGGTATGCGTCCCATTTGCTCCGCTGTACGCCGCAACATACTGGTCCGGATTGATGGTGACGGAATACCAATCGCCGGAGCCATTATGGCTCTGCGGGCCGCTGACCGTGTAGCTGCCCTCAAGGACCTGGTAGGTCTTAGAATTGTGTTTGCCTTTCTCGGTCACGCAATTCACGGTGACTCCGGTGATGTAGTACTGGAGTACCTCAAGAGAGGGCGCGGGGCCTTCCGGGACGTCCTCTTTCCACTTGGCGGTGTAGGTCACGGTATTCCCGTCCTGACTACCTTCCCAACCATCAAAGATGTAGCCGGTGCGGACGGGGTTACCATTCTCATCGTGCGGAGCATACTGCATGTTCGTGTGGGTGTTGAACAGGTCGGTATAATTGCCGCTCTCGCGCTTCTCAGTGGTGTAAGTCTGCTCCGCAAACGCGTGGCCATCGGCCTCGCCGTCGTTGAACTTGACGGTGATGTGGGTCTCGGGCTCCTCCACCTTGCTCCATGTGGCCTCATAGGTGGCGTCCTCGGTCACGGTTTCCGCAACGGTGGGGGCCCAGCCCTCGAAGTTGTAGCCCTCGCGGGTGGGGTTGCCGTTGTCATCGACGTTCTGAGCAGATTGGTCTTGATTGAACGCGGGAGTTTCGGCGCCTTCCTTGACGGTGTAGGTCTGGTCGGCAAAAACGGTCTCGTTATCCACGCCGTCGGTGTAGGTCACGGTGAATTGCTCAGGGGCTGGCGCCTTTTCGGTAATATAAACGTGTAATGGATGATCGTCACCAGAAAACTGCCAACTTTTAGTATTATTATTATAGTAGAAAGTTATACTTTCGGCATCTTCAGAGGCAAGATAATGTTTGCCGTCTTCTGAAGCCCAATCATCATTCCACATTTTTACCCAGAAATCGTTAACCAGTGTAAAGGTGCATTGCCAGGGATATGTAGTGCTGCTGAATCTTGAACCATCGTTCGCTACGACTTCTCCAACAGTCCAACCGCCATTCTCACCGTCCATAAAATTGGCCTGTGCAGAATGATAATAATCATTTTCCTTACACAATATTTGGACTTTGAAGTCTCCTCCACGGGGAGGAGTGGGCTTATTGCCCGGCTGCGGAGTAACGGTGCCGCCGCCGGTGCCAGTATTGGTCACAGTGTAGTCGAAATTCAACTCCATATTAAATGTTCCCAGGCTGTAATGTGGGTATTGGGCATCCACACCAACTGAGATTTCTGTCCTACCGCTCATTGTACCTGGTACAATAGTAATAGAGAGTTGTCCACCCGAGGTAGTATATGTTGCCGTGGCAACATTAGGGTTAGTGTTAGTGATATGCACCCAGTTATATCCTGTCACATAAGCTGGCCCGTCCCACATGCCGGTTGGCCATACTTGGGGAGTACCTGAATCGGTGACACTATTGGTTCCGTCCAGAGAAACTATTCCGTAACAAGTATCACTTTGATCAAGGTTTTGAGCATTTTGGAAAGCAGACTTTATGATCTTGCTCTCGCTCCCCGCCGCGAACGCCGGGACGCTCATCACGGACAGGGCCATGACCAGCGCCAGGAACAGGCTCAGGGTCTTGCGCAAAAGGTTCTTGCTAGTTCTTGTTGCCATTTTCGTCCTCCTCTTTTTTATCAAGTTTTCAAAGAGCTGTCAAGAACGAACGTGGCGGCCGGGCTGCCGTAGCGCTCCGCGCCGTAGGCCCCGTGGCTTTGCGTCCCGGGGTTTCCCCCGGTTTGCCTTTTCAGTTCCCTATGACCACACGGAGTACCGTGTGGTCTTTTTTGCGGAGCAAAAAAACTTTTTCCGCTCCGCCGCCGCGTCAGGGCGGCTCGTACACCCGCTGGGGGTGTGCCGCCGTCAGACAGCCGCATATATTGCTCATCTTTCCCTTACCGCCGCTGATTACGTCACCCCCGTTCTCTCTCGCCCCGCCGCGGTCCCGGCGGGGGCAGTTTCCACAAAGTGTCAATCCGACAATTAACAGTATACTCCCGGGCTGACAGATTTGCAAGTGCCGTTCAGGGGAAAATTTTTGCATTTCGCGTATTTTCTCCATGTACCGGTCCGCGCCTCCGCCGGTTCTTGGGATCGTGTTCAGTATAGCACAAAATTTTATTTGTGGAGCGATCCGATGAATTTGACAGGTTTTCCGATGAATTCGGCAAAGCTTTCCCGGAAAACCGGCAGCGGGCAGGAAATAATTGGAAGATATAGGTTATAATTACCATTTCATGCTATCTATAGAAGTTTGTTTCATCCCGCGGGCAGCAGCGGCCAGGGCGGCGAATTGCCTCTTTACGAGCGGGGAAAAATGGTATACAATAATGGAACAGGGGGCGCCGCAATCCGCCGGGAGCTTCTACCGTCACCGTGCGGCATACCCGGACCACGCAGCGCCCCGAGAGCGAAAGTAAAAGTTCTTTTTGCTTCTTTTTCTTTCAAGAAAAAGAAGGGAGAGGTAGGAGTATGGAAAAGAAGAAGCTGTCGAACGAGGAAATCAGTTCGCTGTGCCAGGGGCTGTCGCTGCTGCTCCACGCCGGGATCGGCGCGGGGGACGGGCTGTCCCTGCTGGCGGAGGAGGAGCCGGAGGGCCCCAGCCGGGAGCTGCTGCTGTCCATGGCGGAGCAGGTGGACGAGGGCGCGTCCCTGGCGGAGGCGTTCCGGGCGTCGGAGCGGTTCCCGGACTACGTCTGCGGCCTGGTAGAGGTGGGCGAGCAGGGCGGACGGATGGAGGAGGCCCTGGCGGCCCTCTCCCGCCACTACGAGGACCGGGTGCGGCTGAACCACCAGGTCCGCTCCGCGCTGCTGTACCCGGCGATCCTGCTGGTGATCATGCTGGCGGTGATCGTGGTGCTGCTGGTGCGGGTGCTGCCGGTGTTCAACGAGGTGTACGCCAGTTTGGGCGGCAGCCTGACGGGCATCGCCGGGGGGCTGCTGGCCTTCGGCCAGGCCCTGGACGCGGCCATGCCGGTGCTGTGCGTGGTGCTGGGGGCCGTGGTGGTGTTCCTGGCGGTGTTCGCCGCCACGCCGTCCTTCCGGGATAAGGTCATGGGCCTCTGGCGGAACCGCATGGGGGATAAGGGCGTGTCCCGGAAGATCAATACCGCCCGGTTCGCCCAGTCCCTGTCCATGGGACTCAGCAGCGGCCTGCCGGTGGAGGAGGCGCTTTCTATGGCGGCGGGGCTGCTGGAGAGCGTGCCCCCGGCCAAGGCGCGGTGCCTGGACTGCCTGAAGCGCCTGGAGGAGGGCGAGTCCCTGTCCGCGGCCATGAAGGCCTCGGAGGTGCTGCCCCGGGCGGAGTGCAGTTTGCTGGAGCTGGGCCTCCGCAGCGGCACCGGCGACGCGGCCATGGAGCAAATCGCCCGCCGCCTGTCCGAGGACAGCGAGATGGCCCTGGAGGAGAAGGTGGGGCAGGTGGAGCCGGCCCTGGTGATGGTCACCTCCGTGCTGGTGGGCCTGATCCTGCTGTCGGTGATGATCCCGCTGATGAACATTATGGCGTCCATCGGGTGAGCGGCTATGAGGAGAAAAACGGGGAAACACCTCTTTGGCGCGCTGCGAGGGATCCTTCTGCCGCTGGCGGCGCTGGCGGTGCTGCTGTTCTTTTTCACCGGCGTGTCCAACCTGGAGAGCAGCAGCGGCCAGGAGGGCCGGAGGCAGCTGGAGGAGTCCATCCGCCGGACGGCGGCGGCCTGCTACGCCGCCGAGGGGATCTATCCCCCCACGGTGGAGTATATGGAGGAGAAGTACGGACTGCAGGTGGACGAGGCGCGGTATGTCATCGACTACCGGGTGTTCGCGTCCAACCTGATGCCGGACTTCACCGTGCTGGATCGGACCGGGGAACAGGGCGCGGTCCGGGAAACGGGGGAGTGAGGAGCGATGAGGCGTCGCCGGGAACAAAAACATGAGGTGACAGGACTGATCGCCCTGGTGCTCTTCGGCGTGTTCGCCGTGTGCGTGCTGTCGGTGCTGCTGACCGGGGCGGACGTGTACCACCGCCTGACCGTGCGGGACCGGGATGCCTACGCCCGGCGCACCGGCATCCAGTACGTGGCCACCAAGGTCCGGCAGGCCCAGGCGGGCAGCGCCGTGGCGGTGTCGGACTTCGGCGGCGTGGACGCGCTGGAGCTGTATGAGGACATCGACGGGGAGCGGTACGTGACCCGGATCTACAGCTACGACGGCTGGCTGCGGGAGCTCTTCACCGCGGTGGAGGGCGAATTCCTGCCCGGAGACGGGGAGAAGGTCATCGAGGCGGGGGACATGGAGCTGACGCTGGACGACGGCCTTCTGGACATTGCCCTCACCGACGGGACCGGGACGGAGACGCAGCTGGTCCTGTCCCTGCGGGGAGAGGAGGCGGCGCCATGAGGAGCAAAGCGCCTCTGGCGCTGATGGAGCAGACGGTGATGCTGCTGGTGTTCGCGCTGGCGGCGGCGCTGTGCCTGCGGGCCTTTGTGTGGTCCGGCCAGACCTCCCGGCACGGCGAGGCCCGGGACCGGGCCGCCGTGGCCGCCCAGACCGCGGCCGAGGTCATCAAGCACGAGGGAGAACAGGGCGGCGCTCCGGACGCGGTCCTGGCCGCCGCGGCGGAGCGGCTGGGCGGCAGCTACGATCCGGAAACCCGGACCCTGGCGCTGTATTACGACGGGGACTGGAACCTGGTATCCGACGCCGGGCAGAGCGTCTACCTGCTGGCCGCCCAGGAGGCGACCGGCGGGGTCCCCGGCCTGGGACTGGTCCGGGTGTGGGTCACCGGCCAGGACGGCGAGGACGTGCTGTTTGATATCCAGACAGCGTGGCAGACGGAGGTGGGCGCATGAACGAGGAGAAACGCCGCTTCTCGCCCCCTGTGGTGGGGGGCAGCTCCCTGCTGGTCATCTTCGCGGTGCTGTGCCTGACGGTCTTCGCCCTGCTGTCCCTGTCCACCGTGCGGGCGGACCGGCACCTGGGGGACGCGGCGGCGGCCTCCGTGGCCGGGTACTACGCCGCCGACGTGGAGGCGGAGACCATCCTGGCCCAGCTGCGGAGGGGCGAGGTCCCCAATGATGTGCCCATCACCACCGCCATCAGCGATCCGGGGGGGACCGTTATCAGCTACGCCTGCCCCATCTCGGACACCCAGGAGCTGCGGGTGGAGATCGCTTTCCACGGCGGGCTGGGGGACGACTATGAGATCCTGCGCTGGCAGGCGGTGTCCACCGCCGACTGGGTGCCGGACGACAGCCTCACCGTCTGGGACGGCGAGCTGTTCTGATACCGCTTCTGAATTACCGAGACGCCGGTATTTTTCCGCGGCAGCAGTATGTACATCCAAATCATTGTTTAATATAGAGGAGAATTTTGGTATGGAGATCACCGAATATCTGCGGACCGCCGTGGAGGACGGCGCGTCTGACCTGTTCATCGTGGCCGGCGGCCCGGTGAGCTATAAAGTCAAGGGGGAGATCCGGCACATCGGCACGGAGAAGGTGTTTCCCCCCGAGACCGAGCGCCTCATCACCGGTCTGTACACCCACGCCAAGCGGGACATGAGCGCCTACCGTATGCGGGGCGACGACGATTTTTCCTTCGCCATGGCCGGGCTGGCCCGGTTCCGGGTGAACGCCTACAAGCAGAGAGGCTCCATGGCCGCAGTCGTCCGCGTGGTGGCGTTCGACATCCCCGACTGGCGGACGCTCCACATTCCGCCCCAGGTCATCGATCTGGCGGAAGTGGACCACGGCATGGTGCTGGTCACCGGCACCGCCGGCAGCGGCAAGTCCACCACCCAGGCCTGCATCATCCACCGGATCAACCAGACCCGGAGCTGCCACATCATCACCCTGGAGGACCCCATCGAGTACCTCCACCGGGACGATAAGAGCATCATCAGCCAGCGCGAGGTGGCCATCGACACGGAGAACTACCTGACCGCCCTGCGTTCCTGCCTGCGGCAGGCCCCGGACGTGATCCTGCTGGGGGAGATGCGGGACCACGAGACCATCCGCACGGCCATGACGGCGGCGGAGACCGGCCACCTGCTGATCGCCACCCTCCACACCAGCGGCGCGGTCAACACCATCGACCGCATCATCGACTCCTTCCCGCCGGTGCAGCAGGCACAGATCCGCATCCAGCTCAGCGCGGTGCTGCGGACGGTGGTGTCCCAGCAGCTGATCCCCAGCGTCAACGGCGGCCTGGTGCCGGCTTACGAGATCATGCACATGAACAACGCCATCCGCAGCATGATCCGGGACAGCAAGAGCCACCAGATCGACAACGCCATTGCCGCCGGAGGCAGCGAGGGGATGATCACCATGGACCAGTCCATCCTGAACCTGTACAAGCAGAAGCTCATCGACCGGGAGACCGCCCTGGGTTACGCCGTCAACGCCGAGCAGATGAAACGGCGCTTGGGGTAACAGTACCACTATATGATAAAAGAGAAGAGCCAGCCCCGTTTTCAGGGCCGGCTCTTCTCTTTCCAATCGATGCTTTATATTGCTCTCCAATCAGAACAAGGCATCGTTACCGTGTGAGAAATGTCGGTATTGCAATGTTTTGGTAGCGATATTAAAGTTCTTTTTGATACTTTTTCTTTCAAGAAAAAGTATTATGATCCCGCCATCATGACCATGCTCAGGTCCAGGTACTCCCCGTTGCGGAACACCCGGATGATGACGTTGTCCCCCACATGGAGGTCCCGGCGGATGGCCAGAATCTGGTCCACGCTGTACACCCGCTGGCCGTTGAACTCAATCACGTAGTCGCCCACCTGGACGCCGGCCCGCATCCCGCTGCCGCCGGGGGTCACGCTGCTGACCTCCAGGCCGGTGTTGCCGTCGGGCAGCTCCACGGGGATGCGCATGATCTCCACGCCCAGTGTGGGCTGGGGCTGGATCTCCCCGAACTCGATGAGCTCGTTGACCCACCGGACAAAGAGGCTGGAGGGGATGGCGAAGCCCAGGCCCTCGATGGTGTTGGTCTCGCTCATCATCTTGATGGTGTTGACGCCGATGACCTGGCCGTACTGGTTGATGAGGGGGCCGCCGGAGTTGCCGTTGTTCAGGGGGGCGCTGGTCTGGATCAGGGTCATGTTCACCCCGTCCACATCCACCTCCCGGTTGACGTAGGACACCACGCCGGGGGTCAGGGTGTTGCGGAGCTCCGTGCCCAGGGGGTTGCCGATGGCGTAGGCCGGGTCCCCGACCACCAGCTCGTCGGACACGCCGAACTCGGCGGCGGGCAGGCCCTGGGCGTCGATCTTCAGGACCGCCAGGTCGATCTCCGGGTCGCTGGCCACCAGCAGGGCCTCATGCTCCGTCACCACGCCGTAGTCGCCGTCCACCCACACCGTGCAGGCGCTGCAACCGTCAATGACGTGGTGGTTGGTGAGGATATAGCCGTCGGCGCTGAAGATGATACCGGTGCCCACGCTGTAGGACTCCTTGTCCTGGCCCAGCACCGTCACGGCGGAGGGGTTCACCGCGGCGTAGATCTCCTGGATGGTCAGGGGCGCCCGGCCGTAGCCGGACTGGAGGGTCAGCCGGGTGCTGCCGCCGGTGGGATACCGGGGCACCGTGGTTTCCTTGGGCGCGGTGTCCTCCTCGTCCCAGTAATAGTAGAAGTCGTCCCCGTAGGGGGGCCGCTCGTCGTCCGGGCGGATGCCGGAGGGGCCTCTGTCCCCGCCGCTCCCGCCTGGCAGGGACCAGCCGTAGCTGCGCACATACCACAGCCCGGTGCCCACGCCCACCAGGATCACCATGAGGGTGACGGCCACAAAGAGGCGCACCCCCCAGCGGCCCTTGCCCTTGGCCCGCTCCGGCGGCGCGATGGCGCTCTGCCAGAGGGCAGGGGGAGGCGCCTTGGGCACCGGGGCGCGGGGGACAAAGGGGTCCTCGTCCTCCTCCGTCTCCGGCTCTGGCTCCGGCCGGCGGCGCATCTGCTCCGGCAGCTCCCGCTCGTAGCGGAGGACCACCGGGTCTGCCGGCGCCTCCGGCTCCGGCTGGCGGTAGGTCAGCACGACCTCGCAGCTCTGTTCGATACAAAACTCATCCATGTCTCAGGTCCTCATACGCTATACGCTCTTGCTTGACGCTTTCTCCTCCTGGGCCAGCTGGACGGTGAAGGAGAAGGTAGTCACGCCGTTCTCGCTGGTGGCGGTGATCTTCTCCTGGTGCTGCTCCAGAATGGTGCGGACGATGTACAGGCCCAGGCCCACGCCGTCCTTGTCCTCGCTGCGGGACTTGTCGGTCTTGTGGAACCGCTCGAAGATCCGGGGCAGCTCCTCCGGGTCGATGGTCTCGCCCTGGTTGCGGACGGTGACCACCGCTTTCTCCCCCTGCTTCTGCAGGCCCAGGAACAGGGTGCTGCCCTGAGAGGCGAACTTGGCGGCGTTCTCCAGCAGGTTATAGACCACCTGGGTGAGCAGGTCGCTGTCCCCCAGGACGATGACCTCCTCCTCCGGGATCTCCACATCCACGTCCAGGCCACGGGCGGTGATCTTTTTCTCCATGCTCACCAGCACCCGGCGCATGGCCTCGCTGAGGTCGAAGGGGTGCTTCTGCTTGATGAGGTCCATGCTCTGGAGCTGGCTCACGTCCAGCATCCGCCGCACCAGGCGGCTGAGGCGGCGGCTCTCGCCGGAGATGATCTGGAGATACTGCCGCTCCTCCTCCGGGGAGATGACCCCGTCCAGGATGCCGTCGGCGTACCCGGCGATGGTGGTCATGGGGGTCTTCAGCTCGTGGGAGATGTTGGCGATGAACTCCCGGCGGCGCTGCTCGTTCTGCTGGAGGGAGTCGGCCATGGTGTTGAATGCCTCGGTCAGCTCCCCGATCTCGTCGTCCCGCCCGGTGTCGTGGACCCGGGCGTCAAAGTTGCCCTCGGCGAACTTCCGGGCCGCGGAGGACATGTCCCGGATGGGCTTGGTCTGCTGCATGGCGGTGGTGGCCGAGGCCACAAAGGCGATGAGCAGCACCGTGATGGCCGTCATGGCGTAGATGCCCAGGAAGGCCCGCCACATCTGGGTGGTGCTGTTGGGCTCCGCCACGGCCAGGACGGGGCCCACCTCGGTGCCGTCGTCCGCCATCCGGGCGGGCACCGCCACCACGAACCGGGCCTTTTCATAGACCCCCAGGTCGCTGGTGCCCACGTAGGTCTCGCCCTTGCTGAGCCGGTCCCCCATGGCCTTGGGGAGGGTGAGCTCGGCGTTGGCGATGTCGCTGTTGGTGCTGATGAAGCCCCGGAGGTTGGGGATCCAGATGAGGAAGTCGGTGTCGCTCATCTGCTCCGCCACCTCCACGATCTGGTTCAGGTCCGAGCGCAGGCTGCCCCACGCCTGGACCATCTCCGGCTTGTTGAAGGCGTCCACCGCCATCTGGGCGATGACACCGGCGTTGTCCTCCAGCTCGCTGCGCTTCTGGGAGACCGTGTAGCTGTAGCTCAGAGCAAAGAAGGAGGTGCCCAGCAGCACCAGCGTCAGCGCCACCATGCCCACCGTGACGGTGAAGGTCCTCCAGTAGATGCCCCTGAATCTGCGCATGGCCGCGCCTCCTATCTGGCCTTGGACGCCGCCGCCTTGGGATTCACCTCAAACTTGTAGCCCACGCCCCACACGGTCTTCAGCGCCCACTGGTCGGAGACGTTCTCCACCTTCTCCCGCAGGCGCTTGATGTGGACGTCCACGGTGCGGCTGTCGCCGAAGTAGTCGAAGCCCCACACCTCGTCCAGCAGTTGGTTGCGGGTGTAGACCCGGTTGGGGGTGGAGGCCAGGTGGTAGAGCAGCTCCAGCTCCTTGGGCGGGGTGTCCACCTTCTTGCCGTCCACCGTCAGCTCGTAGGAGTCCAGGTTGATCTCCAGCTTGTCGAAGACCAGCCGCTTGCGGGTGTCGTCCGGGATCTCGGTGCGGCGGAGCACCGCGTTGATGCGGGCGATGAGCTCCTTCATCTCAAAGGGCTTGACCACGTAGTCGTCCGCCCCCATCTCCAGGCCCTGGATGCGGTCGAACACCTCGCTCTTGGCGGTGATCATGATGATGGGCGTGCGGCTCTTCTCCCGGATCTTTCCGCAGACCGTCCAGCCGTCCATCACCGGCAGCATGATATCCAGCAGCACCATGTCCGGCTGCATGGACTGGAACATCTCCAGGGCGGTGCCGCCGTCAAAGGCGGCCTGCACCTCGAATCCCTCCCGCTCCAGATACATCCGGATGAGGTCGGAGATATTGTGGTCGTCCTCGACGACCAAGATCTTTCTGGCCATGACACCCTCCCACGCGGTCCCGCGCGGGGGACCGCTCCTGATGATATAGGACTGCGCCCGTCCCGTCCGCCGTTCATGGACAAAACAGGCGGAGAACGAAACCCGGGCGCGCTCTTAAGCCTATTATATCCCCTGGAGTTCAGATTGCTTGAACTTTTTGTAAATTAGGCGTTGAGCCGCCACGCGCACAGGCGGTACTGCCCCTCCTCCAGTCCGTCCAGCAGGAATGCCAGCCCGTCCAGCCCCCCGCCGAGGCACACGGCCAGGTCCTCCCGGTAGCCTCCGATCTCCTGCATCAGCTCCCCGGCCTGCTCCGGGTCCTCCAGGCCCTCCGCCCGCCGGTCCAGCTCCGCCGTGACCCGGACGCAGCCGCTCTCCTCCAGCACTGCCTCCACCGGGGCTCCGCCCTCGTACCACACCAGGTCCAGATGGCAGCAGGCGGCCTGCCACAGCAGGTCCCCGGCCCGCCGGAGCTGGTCCCGGAGCTCGTCCTCCGTCTCCGCGGCGCTGTACAGCGCCACGCCGTGGCCCAGAGCCGTCAGGCCCCGCAGCAGGTCCCCGTCCTCCATCTGCTCCGGCGTCAGGAGGAAAGTGGCCTGGACGCCGTCCAGCCGCCCCAGCAGGCCCCGCGCCTGCTCCGGGGAGGAACAGGCCAGGAGCAGGTACACCTTCTGGCCCTCCGCCGCCTGGATGGGCTCCTCCGGCGGCGGCTCCTCGGCGGTCTCGAGGGACCGGAGGTAGGCGTTGTAGAGGTTGGCCATCAGACTGGCCGCCGCGTCGATGTAGCTCCTGTCGTCCAGAATGGCGCTGTCGCTGGTGACGCGGATGAGGGGGGCGGTGTCGGTCTCGTTGTAGCTCCAGGTCAGGCCGAAGACGCTGCACACCAGCGGCAGCGGGAAGAACACCACGCCTCCCCGCTCCACGGCGTAGCTGTCGTACTCGTTGCCGTCCCGGTCATAGCAGCTCTGGCCCGCCAGGTCGAAGCGCAGGTCCGTCTGGGCGCTGTATAGGATCGCCAGCCCCAGGCTGTCGTTGCGCACGTAGTTGACGCCCAGGTCCGTCCCCTCAAAGAGGCGGCTGGCCACATACATGGCGCCGTTGGCCCAGAAAGGCATGGTCTCCGCGTCCAGATCCATGGCGGTGTCGTTGGCGGCGGTGAAGTAGATGTCCCCCGCCGAAGCCCGCACCGACGCCGGGGACAGGGCCGCCGCCAGCGCCAGGGCCATGAGCCAGGCCAGCACGGCTCTCTTTTTTCTTCGCATCGACGCAGCCCTCCCCTCCGTAAGATCGTCCCTATTGTATCACAAACACGGGGCGGTTACAACCGATATTTCGGCGCGCCTGTTTCCCCGGCGGAGCATAACGCCAAATTTTCCCGGCAAAAAACCGGAGGCCCTGCGGACCTCCGGTCATTTATGATGCTGTTCCTCTGTGCACGCCGCTGAGGAAATACACCCCGTCCGGGGCGCGGCAGAGGCCAGTGAGGCCCTCACCCAAAAGGTACGCGCCCCCCGCGTAGCAGACGGGGATCACCGGCGCGTCGTTCAGCAGGACCGCCTCGGCGTCGTGGAGATAGGCGTCCCAGGCCTCGGCGGACACGGCCCCGGCGGCGGAATCCAGCAGGATATCAAAGCCGTCGCTGGCGTAGCCGGAGGGGTTCTCCCCGCTGTGCCACAGCGACAGCAGGCCGCAGGCGTCCCACCGCCCCACGGAATAGGCCGTCCCGGCCAGGGTGTAAGCGCCGGTGGTCCGGGGCGGCGTCTCCTCCTCAGGGTTAGTTTCCTCGGTGTCCTCCGCCGCGCTTCCCTCCGTACCATCCTCCGGGTTTTCCTCGGGCGGGGCGGGCAGGAGCATGGCGTCGTACTCCTCCTGGCTGAGGGCCCGGACACTGACCGTCACGCCCAGCTGCTCCCGCCACATGGCCTGGAGGCTGGCGGCCAGGGCCCCTCCGGTCTCAGACTCCACATAGATATACTCCACCGCCGGGAAGTTCCTGCCGCCGGGATATCCGGCCTGGGCCAGCAGGGCCTTCGCCTCCTGGCAGTTCTCCTCATAGTCCCCCGCCGCGGGCACGGTGACCCGCTCCAGGCTGTGGGCGCGGAAGTCCCAGTAGGGGAGGGACGTCTCGGCGGCGGCGTCCTCGCCGTCCCCGGCCTCCGGTTCCGTCCGGGGAATGCAGTCGCCCACGCCGTAGGGGACGATCCCTACCGCGGGACGGGCGGCTGGCCCCACCGCCGCCGCGGCCGCCTGATGGTCCACCGCCAGCAGGAACGCCCGCCGCACGTCCGGGTCGTCAAAGGGGGGCTGCTCCGTGTTGAGCAGGACGGCGGAGACTTGGGTCACCGCCTCCGGCGTCCAGGTCTCATCTGCGGCCAGGGATTCCAGCGCCTCGCTGGGCAGATCGGTGATCAGGTCCAACTCCCCGGCCTGGAAGCTCTCATAGTCCGCTTCCGACCCCTTGCTCAACGTGAACTGTAGCTCCTCCGGTCCCCCGGCGGCCGGGGCGTAGTAGGTGGCGCTGCGCTCCAGCACCACCAGGGAGCGTTCAAAGCTGACGGCGGTATACGGCCCGTTGGTCACGGTGCCGGAGGCGGTGGCGCCCCAGCCGCTCCGCTTCTCCAGGTCCGGCGGCACCGGCACGGTGTACGCCCCGGCGCAGACCTGGGCCAGGAAGTAGGGGCAGCTGCCGTCCAGGGACACCACAAACGTCCGGTCATCCGGCGCGGACACCGCCAGCAGGGAGGTGTCCCCGGTCTCCTGGACCTGGCCGTAGCCGCTCACCGCTTGCAGCAGCTCCCGATGGCGGAGGTTTTTTGCCGGGTCCGCCAGCCGCCGCCAGGCGGCCACGAAGTCCCCCGCCGTCACGGCCCGCCCGTCAGACCACTGCAGGCCCTCCCGCAGGGTAAAGGTGTAGGTGGTGTTGCCGGCGTAGTCGGTCTCCGCCTCCCAGCTCTCCGCCTGGCCGGGGGCCAGGACGGCCCAGCCGTTCCCGTCGTCCTCCCAGCGCAGCAGATTCTCAAAGAGGTGGTACAGGATCATCTCGCCTCCTGGAGCGGTGTTCATGGCCGGGTCCAGGGTCATCTGGCTCCACGGCATTGCCACCGTCAGGGTGAGCGGGCCCGTCTCCTCCGGGCTGTCCGGCGCGCCGCCGTCGGGCTGCCCGCCGCAGGCGGACAGCAGCAGAGCCAGCGCCAGCAGCAACGCCATAACGCTTTTTCGCATAGAGTCTCCTTGTGTGCTTGATTTGGGAATTACTTTCCCCCGGCGGGCACCAGCTTGCCGTCCTCGTCGAACCTCATGGGCTGGATGTCGTTCCTGGTGTGCTTGGCGATGTCGTTGAGGCGCACCATGCCGGGGTAGTCGGTGACGAAGGTATAGGCCACGCCGTGGCGCTTGGCCCGGCCGGTCCGCCCGATGCGGTGGACGTAGTACTCATTCTCGTCGGGCACGTCGTAGTTGATGACCGCGTCCACGTCGTCCACGTCGATGCCCCGGGCCGCCACGTCGGTGGCCACGAACACCCGCAGCTCCCCCCGGCGGAACCGGGCCATGACCTTCTCCCGCTTGTCCTGGGGGATGTCGCCGTGGATGCACTGGGCGTCCACGCCCCGCATCTGGAGCAGCTTGGCGCACCGCTCGGTGTTGCCCTTGGTGTTGCAGAAGATCATCACCCGGTCGTAGCCCTCCTGCTTCAGGATGTTCTCCACCGCGTCCACCTTCCGGTCCATGGTCAGGTCCAGGCGGTACTGGAGGATGTCGGGCTTGTTCTCCTCCTCGGGGCGGACGGTGAGCTCCACCGCGTCCCGCTGGTAGACCCAGGCGATATCCATGACCTCCCGGCTGATGGTGGCGGAGAAGAGGCCCAGGTTCTTCCGGTGCTTCATCTGGTCCAGGAGCCGGGTCACGTCGTGGATGAAGCCCATGTCCAGCATCCGGTCCGCCTCGTCCAGGATGACGGTCTGCACCTGGTCCACCCGGACGGTCCGGCGCTTGAGGTGGTCCCCCAGCCGCCCCGGCGTGGCCACCACGATCTGGGGCCGCTTCTTCAGCGCGTCCAGCTGCTTGCCGATGGCCTGTCCGCCGTAGAGGCATACCATGCGGATGCCGGGCTTGAACTGGGCCAGGTCCCGCATCTCGCCGGTGATCTGCAGGGCCAGCTCCCGTGTGGGGGCCAGAATGACGGCCTGCACCGCCTCGGACTCCGGGTCGATGTGCTCGATGATGGGGATGCCGAAGGCGAAGGTCTTGCCGGTACCGGTGGGGGCCTTGGCGGTCACGTCCTCCCAGGCCATCATGGGCGGGATGCACCCGGCCTGGATGGGGGTGGACACCTCGTAGCCCTTTTTCTCCAGCGCGCGCATGACCTCCGGGGAGAGGCCCAATGTGTCGAAGCGCACGCCCTGTGTGATTTCCATAGTTTTTTCCTCGCGTTTACCGTGTATTTCTGCCAAAACGTTTCGTTTTTTCAGATCTCAGAAGTTGTCTTTATAGTTTACCATAAAAATACCCCGGCCGCAAGTGTCCGCGGTGATAAAACAGCAGAAATTCCATCCGGACGGAGAAACGCCCGTACAGAGGGACACGCGGTGTCTTTTTCCGCAAAAATTTGCCACCGTAGCAGACGCGGCAGAATTTGTATTGATCCATGGGTCGCTTCCGTTCAAAGAGGATAGCTTTTATAATGAGACACACTCAGTATCGCCAGCAAACTATTGTGCGGATATGGAGTGTCAACAGCTAAAAATTAGAGAAATTCTTCTTGCATTAGGAGAACACTCATGCTATAATCTCATATGTGAAAGCTGGGGATCCGGCTAAGCACAAATAACCATTCTGTGGTAAAATGATTTAGGAGGAATGCGCATGAAAAAACGTGTACTGTCAGTTTTACTGTGCTTCTGCATGGTACTGACCCTGGCCGGAGGGCTTGCACCCACCGCGCAGGCAACATCTTATTCATTTGGGAAAGCCCCGGAAATCCTAAACACCATTGCGACCGGGTACTCCCAAAAGCTGAGCGACGCGATCAAAGACCTGATCTACGATTCGGACTATTCGGATCTGCTGCCGCAGCACGACGCCACAGGTACCACCCTCAGAAGTTCTGAGACACTCGGCAAATGGGCTTGGCCCATCACTAATGCCGACAAGTTTGGTAGCTCCGTTGTGGACAGGGGCAGGAAAGTTAATTGGGGCTGGGGCAGCGCGGGGTGCATGTCCTATGCCCAGTTCTTCACGTATTCCGTATACGGAACGATTGGAAAGAAGGGCGCGAGCGTAAAGCTGAACAAAGACAACGTCCAGCCTCTGAAGGACTTCTTGGCCAATTATGTGCAGCCGGGTGAGCATTTGAGGACCAATGACCAGCCGCACTCCGTTATTTACCTGTGTGACGGGACCGAGAATGGCCAAGCCGGCTTCTATATCGCCGAGTACTGGGGCGGCGCCAAAAAGGACAGCAGCGGCAACTATGTTCGTTCTGCTGAAAGCGATCAGCTCTATCTGCGGTTCTACACCTATGAGGCGTTTGCCGAAAAATACAACGGGAAGACTTGGTTTGTCTATAACTCCTATGAGACTTCTGACTATGCCAATGAATCTCCCGCGCCGGGCACTCCCGCCCCGCAGAACCTGAGCCGGGATATTGTCCTGGTTCTGGATATCTCCGGTTCCATGGCTTCCCAGAACAGACTGACCAATACCAAAAAGGCCGCGACAAACTTTCTTACGAAGGTTCTTGACGGGAGCCACAACACGCAGGTCGCCCTTGTGACATATGGTTCAAATTCAAGGGTGATCCAGAATCTGACCAGTGATCTTGGGACGCTTCTTACCCAGGTAGAGGGTCTGCGTACGACGGGCAACACCAATATGTACGGCGGCATGAAGGATGCCGGCGATATCTTGGCGGCCAGCATCGCCGATGAAAAGGCGATCGTCGTCATGACCGACGGCGAGGCCAATGAGGGCGTAACCTCCACGGCGTACACAGCTATTACCGACGAAGGCGATCAGATCGACCTGGATCGGTACGACTCCGCCATTTACCAGTTGGCGGACACCTATCTTAAGACAAACGGTTATACGATCTATTCCCTCGGCTTCGGCCTCACCACGAACTCCTCCGCGTATGACCTGATGAAGCATATCGCCTCCTTCGATTCCGTTGATCAGCGCTGCTTCTGGCTGGTGAACGACGGCAATGTGGACGACTTGGTGTTCGCCTATGAGGACATGGCAGGCGGCGTTACCGCACAGAACCGCACCACGATCGTGATTAAGTGCCCCGTTGATGTGAGCATTTCCCTCGATGGAGTGACTCTCGACCGAACCAACAGAGAAACGTCCTTTGGTAATGTGACCGTTACCGAGGTCGAAGACGGCTGGTCCTATGTCTTCCGCCTGGACAACGACCGGAATTACGACGTCAAAATGGTCGGAACCGGGGAAGGAACCATGGACTTCCGAATCACGTATTATCATGAGGGCCAGCAGGAATACCGCGCTTTCCTGAATGTTCCCATTACGCTGGGCACAGTTATCACCACAAGCGCCACCGACTGGCGCGCCGACTTTGCGCTCTACATCGACGAGAATAGCGACGGCGAGATCGACGAAGGGTGGGCGGCCAGCACGAACGAGACCGTGATCGGCCCCTCCGCTGAAATCATCGAGCAGATTTATCCGACTGGCGACGATTCTGACGGCAGGCCTGCGCCAGATGTTGAGGACGCAACCATTACTTTCGTGCTGTCTGATGACGGCGCCAAGTGGGCGGACGGCACCAATGCGCCGAAACTTATCCCGGCAGTAGATGGCAAGGTCGCACCCCCCGTTGCCCCGGTAAAGGATGGGTATAAGTTCGTCGGTTGGTATACGAATAACAACGTTAAGGTCGATGAAAACACCACGGTGACCCAGGACACCACGCTCTACGCCAGGTTTGCCTGGATCGACCCGAACGCGCCGGACCAGGATCAGCCGAATACTTACGAGTTCATTACCGTCCCCACTGTCGAGGGTGGTAAGGTTACCGTGTTCCCGCAGACCGCTGCGCCTGGCGACTATGTTACGCTGATTGTTACTCCCAATGCGGGATATACTCTGGATGAGCTTAAGGTTGCAGATAACTGGGTCTTGCTGACTGAGTCCGTGAATGGCACGTACTCCTTCATCATGCCGGACTTCCCGATTTGGCTCGATGTCTCCTTCAAGAAGATCGCCACTGAGGTCCCCAGCGTCACTGTGCCTGACATCGATACCAGCGATGGTTTTGTCCCGCCGCCGTATTATGCCAAGATCGCTTTCTCCGACGTTGATGACGGTGATTGGTTCTCCAACTGCGTGGAGTTTGTCCAGCGCCGCGGTCTGATGACCGGCGTTTCCGCCAATCGCTTTGATCCCAACGGCGCCGCCTCCCGCGCTATGATCTGGACCATCCTGGCCCGTATTGACGGCTTCGATGTCGTTGACGGCAGCGGCGTCTGGTATGAGCGCAGCCGGGTCTGGGCGCAGCGCAAGGGCATTACGGATGGCAGCGACCCCGATGGCGATGTGACCCGTGAGCAGCTGGTGACCATGCTGTGGCGCTATGAGGGCAAGCCCTCTCGGTACAGCAACCAGATCGCCAGCTACGCCGATGGTGCCAGCGTGTCCAGCTATGCGGCCTCGGCCATGAACTGGGCCGTTGCTACCGGCCTCATTGAGGGCTCCGGCGGCAAGCTGAATCCCCAGGGTACCGCGACCCGCGCCGAATTGGCGGCGATCCTCCAGCGGTACTGCAAGGATATGTTCTAAACAAACGGCATTCATCTCTATATAGGCACCCAAAAGAGGCGGCTGGAATTCCAGCCGCCTCTTTTTTTGTTCTATAGTGCTCTTCAATTAATACTTTTTCTTTCAAGAAAAAGTATCAGCGATGCTCCGGGCAGGTCCCGGCTCATAGCCTCCAGCGGATGGTATTGATAAGCACGGCCTCCTCCCCGGTGTCCAGCAGGCGGACGCGCCCCGTGTCCAGCTGGGTGAAGCCCAGCTTCTCGTGGAGCCTCCGGGACGGCTCGTTGAAGTCGAAGTAGCCGCTGGCGATATAGTCCGCGCCCTCCGCCTGGAAGAGATGCGAAATCACTGCCCCGAGGGCCTCCTCTATCAGGCCCTGCCGCCGGTAGGGCCCCGCGATGGAGAAGGAGAGCTCCCGGCCTCTTTTGCCCGCCAGCTCCGGGCGGTCACTGACGTTGGGCCGGTCGTATATGGTGAGATCCCCCACCACTTTGCCCGTGGATCTGAGGACCACGGCGTAGCCCCGGGGCTCCTTGTCCTTCAGCCAGTGGAAAAGGTCCCGGGCCTCCGCTTCATCCGAAATCTGGGGATTGGCCATCATGTGGTTGCGCTCCTCATCCATGGCAATGACCCGGAAGTCAGGAAAGTCCTCCTCCCGGAACCGCCGCAGGATCAGGCGCGGAGTCTCCAGAAAGGGCACCGTAAAGCTCTTGTAGGCGTGTCCGTCCATGTCCTTCCAGGTAAAGGTCTGGTCCTCCAGGACCAGGTAGCTGCCCACGCTGCCGTCCTTGGGGATGGAGGTGGAGCCGGGGTTCACGTAGAGGAAGCCGTCGTGCTGCTCACAGGTGGGCACATGGAAGTGGCCGTTGAGCAGGACGGTGCCCGGGGCCATGGGCGGCGGGTTGACGGCGTCCCACAGGTGTCCGTGGGTGGCGTAGAGGGTGAGGCCGTTGACGCACAGCAGGGCGTAGTCCCCCATCATGGGGAACTCCAGGACCATCTGGTCGATCTCGCAGTCGCAGTTGCCCCGGACGGCGACGATGCGGTCCTTGACGGAGTTGAGCATTCCGGCCACGGCCATGCAGTCGTAGCCCTCCGGCAGGGCGTTGCGGGGGCCGTGGTAGAGCAGGTCTCCCAGCAGCAGGAGCTTGTCCGGGGCCTCCGCGGCGTAGGCGTCCATCAGTTTCCTGGCGTAGTAGGCGGACCCGTGGAGGTCCGAGGCGATCATCAGCTTCATGGGGTATCCTCCTTTTATCATCATCCGGCGTGCGTTGGCGCCGTTTCGTACCGGTAGGCCGGTCAGTCCTTCAAGGTCTTCTGCCGCAGCTTGTAGTAGGTCCACTTCCGCCACTTGGCCACATCCTGGCGCAGGGCCTCGTCCGGGGCCATGGTCTCGGCGCCGGAGGCCAGCACATAGACGGGCTCCTGCACCACCGGCGCCTCCCGGCGCAGCTCATTGAGGAAGGCAAACCAGGGCGTCTCCCGCCCCCGGCCCGTCAGCTCCAGCACCGCGGCCCCCAAAAAGGCGGCGGAGAGCCTGCCGTCCTCCGGCAGGGCCAGGGCCTCCACGGCCTTGTCCCAGTCCAGGGCCCGGGCCGCGGCGTCGTTGGCCCAGATCACATAGGGCGTCTCATAGACGGACATCGGGTCCTCCCGCTGCTCCTGGGGCAGGCCCATGTCCAGGCCCAGCTCCCCGTAGCCGAACTGGTTCTCCCCCAGGTAGGGCAGGTGGTCGCCGAAGAACACCAGCAGCACCGGCTCGCTCCGCGCCGCGAAGTAGTCCCGGAGCTGTCCCAGCATGGCGTCGGCGTCCCGGACGCCGTCCGTGTATACGTCCGCCATGGTCTGCACCTCCTCCGACACCGGCACGGCCAGGTCCACGTGGGGGCAGACATAGCCGTCGCCGTACTTGTTGGCGGTGTAGGACATGTGGTTCTGGATGGTGGTGGTGTAGTGGAACAGGGGCCGGCCCTCCTCCACGGCGGTCTCGAACTCCTCCTGGATAAGGCCGGTCATATACTCGTCCGAGATCCAGGTGCCTTTATACGTCAGGTCCGGCATCTGGTCCTTGAACAGGGTGTACTCCGCCCCCAGCCAGCGGTAGACGTTCTCCCGGTTGTAGAACCAGTCGTTGCCGGGGTGGAAGAAGGAGGTGCGGTAGCCGCCGGCGGCAAAGACCCGAAAGACGCTGTCCAGGTTCCGCTCCACCGTGCGCATGGAGGAGGTGGTGGTGGGGCTGAGGGCGTTGGTCTGCATCCCGGTGAGCACGTCGAACTCCGTGTTGGCGGTGCCTCCGGCGAAGCCCGGCACCACCACGCGGCCGGAGACGGCGTGGTGGTCCGCCTGGATGGCGTGGAGGTTGGCCAACGGGTCGTCCTCGAAGCGGAACACCGCCGCGTCGGTGAGGTCGGAGAATGCCTCGTCCATCACCATGACCACGTTGATATCCTTCTCCTGCCCGCCCTCGCCGGGGGCGCTGTCCCATTTTTCGGCCTCGCCGCGGCTGTAGCCCTCGGGCTTGTCCACCAGGTAGGTGGTGAACTGGCGGCAGTAGCTGTAGGGGAAGCCGTTCTCATTGAACAGCACCGACATGCGGTAGGCGTTGGTGGTGGGGAAGCTGTTGTACAGGGCGTCGGAGCCCAGCACCGTGACGATCAGCAGGACCAGCGCCGCCCCGCACCCGGCGGCCCCCAGGAGGCTGCCCTTCCAGCCCCGGAGCTTCTCCACCGGGCAGGGCTTCACGCCCACGAGCACGCCCAGCACCGCCAGCACTACCGTCACCCCCAGCACCACGGCCAGCACGTAGACGGGAAAGTGGATATCGTAGCTCTCCACGGCGCTGCCCACCTCCTTCAGGAGGGCGAAGTCCCTAGGGAACACAGGCTCGTCCCGGACCGTGATCTTGATCCGGTTGGCGATGGAGAGGCCGCCCACGAACAGATTCACCGCCGCCGCCGCGAAGAACAGGTTCCGGAACAGGAACGCAACCGTCAGCAGCAGGAGTCCCACCGGCAGGGCGTTGAGGACGATAAGGGCCGGGGAGCGCAGGAAGCAGTCCACCGTGTGCTGCAAAGGCCCAGGCTGGCACCACAGACTCAAAAGGGTGATGAATCCGGCCAGCAGCACTGCCGCCGGCAGGGCTGCCGGCCAGGGCATACGCAACTTGGGGAAATGTTTCGGGTGATTTTTCATACTTCTATAATAGCCTTTCAATATGGAACACTATGGAATCGCGGTCCTTTACATTATACGGCATTCGGCTGAAAAAGCAACCCCTTCGGGCAAATGCGAATCAGTAGGGGCCTCCGGCCCCTACCACCTCTTAATCTGTCTTTCAGTGCTTGCCAGCACCCTGGGGTACTTTTCCCACGCGGGAAAAGTACCCAAAAGGGCGCCAGCCCGTAGGGCTGGACCTCTGACTAATTTTTGTTAAGGGCAGATGGATGGTAGAACTAGAGGCCAGGGAAAGCTTTCATCGGGGGTGCCTCATTGTTTTTCCGTAGTCTTACTGCTGGTTGCTCCGTTCCACTACGCAATTGAGGGCGCGGTTCTGTTCGGGCCGTAGACGGAAATCTGTCCTGTGCGTAGTGGAACGGAGCAGAACGCAGACGGAATACGTAAAAACGACCAGCGCACCCAATGTCCGGTTTCGCCGCCCCAAGCGGCGAAACTTGCGCCGCAGCAGGATCTCCTTGGGGACATACTCAAACAGCCGCTTCGCCCCTATACACGGGACCCGGCCCGGTTCAGACAAAACCAGCCAAAGGGGGAGCGCAAACATAAACAAAAAATGAAAGAAAGATTTTTAAGAAAACCTTCGGTTTTCTTAAACGCGCTTTTGGTTACTTTTCCCGCGAGGGAAAAGTAACGTTC
>CANQCS010000028.1 GCA_947589745.1 uncultured Oscillospiraceae bacterium | reverse complement strand
ATCTTCTTTCTGCGTTCTTATCTCGGTTTTTCCGTCTGGCCGCCTGAATTGCTCGCATATCTTCTTCTCCAAAAATGCATTTCATACTATTCTCTCATTAAAAGTACACTTCGTTACTGTGCGGAAAATGTAGGAATCACAACGCTTTGAGAGCGAGGATAAAGTTCTTTTTGATACTTTTTCTTTCAAGAAAAAGTATCATATCTATCATCTCCCTTTTTTCTCACTTTTTATTATACCTTATTTTCTTGCAATTTGCAATTCGTATTTGGGATTTGTATGTTTAATAGGAAGCTGTGGCATGATTGCCGTGACATGCCGTGCACAATGCCGTGACATGCCGTGACATGATTAAAAATAGTACTTGACTCCGATATTTCCCTGTGCTATAATAAACAATCGCGTGGAATGATCCGCGAATTTTGGTGTGTCCAATTTTCTGGAGGGGTCCCCTTGCTCAGTAAGCTGCAAGTAAAGGAAAAGGTCGTCGGTGTGAAGCAGTCCCGGCGGGCCATCCGGGAGGACCTGGCCAGGGAGGTGTTCCTCGCCTCCGATGCGGACGGCGTCCTCACCGCACCCCTCGCCCAGCTCTGCCGGGAGAAGGGCATCCCGGTCAGCATGGACTTCTCCATGCGGCAGCTGGGACAGGCTGCCGGCATCCAGGTGGGTGCCGCCGTGGTGACGTTGCTGAAATAAATTCCACCCGATGTGATTTTTGCAGGATACTTTTTCCGCATCCTGTCAAAAATATACGGGAGCCGGCGCTCCCGAATCTTTGAAGAAAGGAGAAAACTATGCCTACTTTCAACCAGCTGGTTCGTAAGGGCCGCGAGCAGGTGACCTACAAGTCCACCAGTCCCGCCATGCAGTTTGGCCTCAACACCCTGAAGAACAAGGAGACCGACCTGCCCTCTCCCCAGAAGCGCGGCGTCTGCACGGCGGTGCGTACCATGACCCCCAAGAAGCCCAACTCCGCTCTGCGTAAGATCGCCCGTGTCCGCCTGACCAACGGCTACGAGGTCACCGCCTATATCCCCGGCGTTGGCCACTCCCTCCAGGAGCACTCCGTGGTCATGATCCGCGGCGGCCGTGTCAGGGACCTGCCCGGCGTCCGGTACCACATCATCCGCGGTACGCTGGATACCCAGGGCGTCCAGGGCCGGATGCAGGCCCGCTCCAAGTACGGCGCCAAGCGGCCCAAGCAGAAGTAAGCTCCCCCTGCGGCTCTTCTGAGCCGGACCGGAGGGTACTTCCGGTCGCGGAGCGAAGTATGATCGCTTTGCCGAACAGGTTGACATAGTTTTCTGACGATAAACTGTGGCGATGCCTCTTTGGCAGGGCAGAACGCCGGGAAGATGAAACCCGGAGAGTACCTATGATTTCATAAATATTCATGAAGGAGGGAAGCATAGTGCCCAGAAGAGGTAATGTTCCCAAGAGAGAAATTTTGCCCGATCCTATGTATAACAGCGTGCTGGTGACCAAGCTGGTCAACTCCATCATGCTGGACGGGAAGAAGGGCGTGGCGCAGAAGATCGTCTACGGCGCGTTTGACATCGTCAAGGACAAGACCGGCAAGGAGCCCCTTGAGGTCTTCACCACCGCCATGGACAACATCATGCCCAGCCTGGAGACCAAGTCCCGCCGTGTGGGCGGTTCCACCTATCAGGTCCCCATGGACGTGCGGCCTGCCCGCCGCCAGACCCTCGGTCTGCGCTGGCTGACCAGCTACGCCCGCAACCGCAGCGAGCGGACCATGGCCGAGCGCCTGGCCGGCGAGCTGATGGACGCCGCCAACAACACCGGTTCCGCCGTCAAGAAGCGTGAGGACACGCACAAGATGGCCGAGGCCAACAAAGCATTCGCGCACTTCCGCTGGTAAGACAGGAGACATTTTATGCCGAGAAAGGTATCACTGGAAAACACACGGAATATCGGCATCATGGCTCACATCGACGCTGGCAAAACCACTACTACCGAGCGCATTTTGTACTACACGGGTGTCAATTACAAAATCGGTGAGACCCATGAGGGCACAGCCACCATGGACTGGATGGCCCAGGAGCAGGAGCGCGGCATCACCATCACCTCCGCCGCCACCACCTGCTACTGGAAGGGTACGAAGGACCAGTTTCCCCAGACCCGCATCAACATCATTGATACGCCGGGCCACGTGGATTTTACCGTTGAGGTGGAGCGCTCCCTGCGCGTGCTGGACGGCTCTGTGACCGTCATGTGCGCCAAGGGCGGCGTTGAGCCCCAGTCCGAGACCGTATGGCGCCAGGCGGACCACTACCGGGTCCCCCGCATGATTTACGTCAACAAGATGGATATCATGGGCGCCGACTTTTACAACGTCCTCCGCATGATCGAGGACCGTCTGAAAGCAAACGCAGTCCCTATCCAGCTCCCCATCGGGAAAGAGGCCGACTTCAAAGGCATCATCGACCTGGTGGAGATGGACGCCGACGTCTACTACGACGAGATGGGCAAGGATATGCGGGTGGAGCCGATCCCCGAGGACATGGTGGATCTGGCCAACGAGTACCGGGAAAAGCTGCTGGACGCGGTTTCCATGTACGACGATGAGATCATGGAGATGTATCTCAACGGCGAGGAGATCCCCGGCGACAAGATCCGGGCCGCTATCCGCAAGGCCACCTGCGAGGTGGAGATGGTCCCCGTGGTCTGCGGCACCAGCTACCGCAACAAGGGCGTCCAGAAGCTGTTGGACGCCATCGTGGACTATATGCCCTCCCCGCTGGATATCCCGGCCATCAAGGGCGTGAACCCCAAGACCGACAAGGAGGACGAGCGTCCCGCCGACGACTCCGCCCCCTTCTCCGCCCTGGCGTTCAAGATCATGACCGACCCCTATGTGGGCCGCCTCAGCTTCTTCCGGGTCTACTCCGGCACGCTGAACACCGGCGCCGCTGTCCTCAACTCCACCAAGGGTCACCGGGAGCGCATGGGCCGCATCCTCCAGATGCACGCCAACCACAGGGAGGACATCGAGACGGTGTACTCCGGCGACATCGCCGCGGCGGTGGGCCTGAAGAACACCACCACCGGCGACACGCTCTGTGACGACAAGCACCCCATCATTCTGGAGTCCATGGAGTTCCCCGACCCGGTCATCCGGGTGGCCATCGAGCCCAAGACCAAGGCCGGCCAGGAGAAGATGGGCATTGCCCTGATGAAGCTGGCCGAGGAGGACCCCACCTTCAAGACCTACACCGACGAGGAGACCGGGCAGACCATCATCGCCGGTATGGGCGAGCTGCACCTGGAGATCATCGTGGACCGCATGATGCGGGAGTTCAAGGTGGAGGCCAACGTGGGCGCGCCCCAGGTGGCCTACAAGGAGACCATCAAGAAGACGGTCCTCCAGGACACCCGCTACGTCCGCCAGTCCGGCGGCAAGGGCCAGTATGGCCACGTCAAGATCCGCGTGGAGCCCAACGAGTCCGGCAAGGGCTATGAGTTCGCCAGCGAGGTCGTGGGCGGCGCGGTGCCCAAGGAGTATATCCCCGCCGTGGACGCCGGTATCCAGGGAGCCATGCTCTCCGGCGTACTGGCCGGTTACCCGGTGGTGGACGTGAAGGTCACGCTGTACGACGGGTCCTACCACGAGGTGGACTCCTCGGAGATGGCCTTCAAGATCGCCGGTTCCATGGCTTTCAAGGAGGCCTGCATGAAGGCGGAGCCCACGCTGCTGGAGCCCATCATGAAGGTGTGCGTCATCGTCCCCGACGAGTATATGGGCGACGTCATCGGCGACCTGAACGCCCGCCGCGGACAGATCCAGGGCTTCGAGCCCCGCTCCAGCGCCCAGCAGATCGACGCTTTCGTGCCCCTGAGCGAGATGTTCGGCTACGCCACGGACCTCCGCTCCCGCACCCAGGGCCGGGGCCAGTACACCATGGAGCCCAGCCACTATATCGAGATCCCCAAGAATATCCGGGATAAGATCATCGATCAGCGCATGGGCGGCCGCGCCATGCGGTAAAATCGCAAAAATGTAGCCAAAGTGTCCTTTTTTAGGATTGCTTTTTTCCCGGAAATGTTGTAGAATATCAGCGTTATGACGTTTGGCGCTGACCACCATCAAATCATTCAACTGTTTAAGGAGGATAATCCCAAATGGCCAAGCAGAAATTTGAGAGAAACAAGCCCCATGTCAACATCGGCACCATCGGCCATATCGACCATGGTAAGACCACTCTGACCGCCGCCATCACCAAGTATCTTGCTTTCCAGGGCAAGGCTGAGTACACCGACTACTCCAGCATCGACAAGGCTCCCGAGGAGCGCGAGCGCGGCATCACCATCAACACCGCCCACGTGGAGTACGAGACCGAGGCCCGCCACTATGCCCACGTTGACTGCCCGGGCCACGCCGACTATATCAAGAACATGATCACCGGTGCCGCTCAGATGGACGGCGCCATCCTGGTCATCGCCGCCTCCGACGGCCCCATGGCTCAGACCAAGGAGCACCTGCTTCTGGCCCGCCAGGTGAACGTGCCCTCCGTGCTGGTCTTCCTGAACAAGTGCGACCAGGTCGACGATGAGGAGCTCCTGGAGCTGGTCGAGATGGAAGTCCGCGAGACTCTGGACTTCTACGGCTTCCCCGGCGACGACACCCCCATCATCCGCGGTTCCGCTCTGAACGCCCTGGTGTCCGAGTCCACCGATCCCAACGCCCCCGAGTATGCCTGCATCAAGGAGCTCATGGACGCTGTTGATACCTGGATTCCCACTCCTCCCCGTGATGACAGCCTGCCCTTCCTTATGCCTGTTGAGGACGTGTTCACCATCTCCGGCCGCGGCACCGTGGCGACCGGCCGTGTGGAGCGCGGCGTCCTGAAGGCTGGCGAGACCGTCGAGATCGTCGGCCTCACCGAGGAGAAGCGCACCACCGTCGTCACCTCCATGGAGATGTTCCACAAGACCCTGGACTTCGTCGAGGCCGGTGATAACGCTGGCTGCCTGCTCCGCGGCGTTGCCAAGACCGAGATCGAGCGCGGCCAGGTTCTGGCTAAGCCCAACTCCATTCACCCCCACACCAAGTTCGTGGGCCAGGTGTACGTCCTGTCCAAGGAAGAGGGCGGCCGCCACACCCCGTTCTTCAACAACTATCGTCCCCAGTTCTACTTCCGTACCACCGACGTGACCGGCGTCATCAACCTGCCCGAGGGCGTTGAGATGTGCATGCCCGGCGACAACGTCGACATGAAGGTGGAGCTGATTACCCCCATCGCCATCGAGAAGGGCCTCCGCTTCGCTATCCGCGAGGGCGGCCGTACCGTTGGTTCCGGCGTCGTCATCGAGATCGACGAATAATTTCTTTCACACGCAAAAAAGAGGCGGTCACCGAAAGGTGACTGCCTTTTTTTGCGTGTCGAGGGACTGGGTGCCGTGGGCTTCCAGCCCCTCGGTGGATGGTAGGGACCTAGCGGTCCCTGCGCACCCTGGGGTACTTTTCCCTCGCAGGAAAAGTACCCAAAAGTGCGCTTAAGGGGGCTCGCGCCCCCTTAAGGATCCCTGCCGTTGGGAAGGACGTTACGGGCAGGTGGATGGTGGAACTAGGGGCCAGGGAAAGCATTCATCGGGGGTGCTGGCCTGTTTTTCCTTATTCTTACTGCCGGTTGCTCCGTTCCACTACGCAATTGATGGCGCGGTTCTTGCCGTGTCCGTATACGGAAATCTGTCCTGTGCGTAGTGGAACGGAGCAACCAGCAGTAGGTCAACGGACAAAACGACCAACGCACCCAATGAGCCCCTGCACCAGCGCTTCAATCTCCTTGGGAACATATTCGGGTAGCCGCAACATCCCATACACGGCCCCCGGCACGGTTTAGACAAAACCAGCCACAGGGCGAGCGCAAAACTAAACAAAAAATAAGGAAAGATTCTCAAGAAAACCATTCCTGGTTTTCTTGAGCACGCTTTTGCCTACTTTTCCCGTGGGGGAAAAGTAGGCCAGGGGCCGCACCCCGCCTGGGGGTGCAAATCAGACCCGGTGGGGGGCGGAGCCCCCCCTGCGCCTATCCACCGATTAGAATACGGCCTGCACCAGCACCATGTAGAGGATGGTGCCTCCCACGATGGACAGCATATTGTTCCGCTTCCAGATATGGAGCAGAACAACAGTGATCCCGGCGATGACGCCGGGCGCCCAGTTGGCGGCCGCATCAAAGGTCATGCTGCGGTAGCAGTACACCACCAGCATGGCCATCACCGCCGGAGGCAGATACTCCCCCAGGTAGTGGATGACCTTGGGCGGCTGGGCCCCGCGGTCGAACAGCAGGAAGGGCAGGGCGCGGGTCAAAAACGTCACTGCCGCCATCACTGCGATGGAGACAGCAATTTGTGTTGTGGTCACAGGCCCTCGCCTCCTTCCAGACGCCGGGGCTTCTCCAGCACCGGGCGGAGCAGCAGCAGGCCGCCCACCAGGATCACCAGCGCCGGGATCAGGAACCCCGCGCCGTCAGGACCCAGGAGCAGCAGCGGCAGCAGCGTGCCGCCCAGCCCCAGCAGGGCGGGGAGGTGCCGCTCGGCGGACAGCCACTGCTCCGTGGCGATGACCAGAAAGAGGGCCGTCATGGCGAAGTCGATGCCCTCCGTGTTGATGGTGATGAGGGACCCCGCCACCGCGCCGGTGACGGACCCCGCGATCCAGTAGAGGTGGTCCAGGAGGGAGACGGTGAAGTAGAAGTCGTGGGCGTCCACGCCCTCCGGCGGGCGGACGCCGGACAGCAGGGCGTAGGTTTCGTCGGTGAGGGAGAAGATGAGGTAGAGCTTCCGCAGCCCCTTCACGTCGTGGAACTTCTCCAGCATGGACAGGCCGTAGACCAGGTGGCGGAAGTTCAGGACCAGGGTCAGGAACGCGATGTCCGCCAGGGGCGCGGCCCGGGAGAGCAGGTCCACGCCTAGGATCTGCCCGCTACCGGCAAAAACGGTCACGGAGGCCAGAGCGGTCCACAGCGGGACGAATCCCGCGGCGGACATCATCCAGCCGTAGACGATGCCGATGGAGAGATACCCCATCAGCACGGGGATGGTGTGGGGGAAGGCGGCTGCCAGGGTCTTGCGGTTCATGTGGGACACTCCTTGGTATCAAATGGTCCTCCCCATTATATCCCTTTTTTCGCCGTTGGCAAGGAAAAGTTGACTATTTGGAGTAAAAAGTGCGGTGTTATTCCTCCTCGTTCCGACGGAGGAAGATCGTCGCCACCACGCACAGCAGCGCCGCCACCGAATAGATCACCGCGGCAAGCTGCCACTGCTTGAAGGAATACCCAATGGCGATATAGAGCGCCGTGGCCCCCACCATACCGCCGCCCCAGAGCGCCCCGGTGATGTTGTCCAGCCGCTTCTGCTCCGGCGTGGGGTGGAGCTCCCGCTGGCGCCGGCGATTATACTTTTCAATGTCGTACTTCGCCTCCAGCAGTCCGCCCAGGATGAAGCAGAATACCGCCCCCGCCACCACCAGCAACAGGACGGCCCTGGCCATGGACTCATAGGGCTCCCGCTCCGGGAAAACGGCGAAGAACAGGCACAGCAGCGCCACGGCCAGCAGGATGGCCCCCACGCCGCCGGCGATGAGCCAGATGAACTTCCCACGGAACGCCTCTTTCTCCTCGTCGGTGTAGAAGTCGGTCACCACCGGGTTTTTCTTGGTAAAGTAGTCGTATTGGATGCCGGACGCCACCAGGACCACCACGGCGGCGGCGATCACGCACAGCAGCGCCGCGCCGCTGGCCATCTCCGGGAGGTCCAGGGCGTTGAGGACGAACAGCGGCGCTACCCCCGCCAGGATGGCGGCCACCGCCCCGGCGACACGGAAGGCGAAGCGGGTCATGAAGCGGTCGTACCCCGCCGTATCCTCCGACAGCGCCGCCTGGACGTCGCCCCGGAGGAGGGTGTCCAGGTCCACGGAGAACATGTCGCACAGCTGGAGGATGGTCCCCATCTCGGGGTAGGCCCCATTGGACTCCCATTTCGATACCGACTGCCGGGAGACCTCCAGCTTCTCCGCCAGCGCCTCCTGGGTCAGGTCCTGCCGCTTGCGCAGGAATTGCAGATTGTCGCCAAAGCTCATAGGTGAGCACCTCCTTGAAAATGTGGTGTCATTATACCCGGGAGACCGGCGCAACGACTACCAATTTTCTGTTGCATTTGCGTTGCGGGGCGTAAAGTTTCGGTTGCGGCGGCACAAACGCGAAAAAACAGGGGGCGGTGCGGGCCGTCCCCTGTTTTCGCTGTGTTTACCGGCTGCCTATTCTGACCGCCGTCTCCAGCGCAATGCGTATCATGTTGGTGAAGACGGTCTGCCGCTGGGCGGCGGTGAGTTCCTCCCCGGTGACCAGACTGTCAGAGATGGAGCAGATGGCCAGGGCCCGCTTGCCCAGGGAGGCCGCGGTCATATACAGGGCCGCCGCCTCCATCTCCACGGCCAGGACGCCCATGGAGGCCCACTTCATGGTGGAGTTGGAGGCGTCGTAGAAGGTGTCGGAGGAGAAGACGTTGCCCACAGGCATTTTGATCCGCAGGTCCCTGGCGGCGGCCACGGCGGTCTCCAGCAGGGTGAAGTCCGCAATGGGGGCGAAGATGCCGGGGAGGCCGTACTGGTGGGCGAAGTTGGAGTCGGTACAGGCGGCCTGGGCGGCCACCACGTCCTTCAGCTTCAGCCGGTCGCTGATGGCCCCGGCGGATCCGATGCGGATGATGTTCTCCACGCCGTACTGGCTGTAGAGCTCGTGGGCGTAGATGCCCATGGAGGGCATCCCCATCCCGGAGGCCATGACGGACACGGGGACGCCCCGGAAAGTGCCGGTATAGCCCTGGACGCCCCGGACGTTGTTGACCAGCCTGGCGTCCTCCAGGTAGGAGTCGGAGATGAATTTGGAGCGCATGGGGTCGCCGGGCATGAGGACCGTCTTGGCGAAATCGCCGGGCTGCGCGGAGTTGTGGGGGGTAGGCATGGATATCTCCTTTCCGCGGCGATGCCGCCGCAGCACTGTCGAGGACCAAGTCCCTATTTTTTGATGCGAGACCGCTGCCGTCACCGTGCGGAAAATGTGGGTAACGCAGCGACTAAAGAGCGATGTTAAAGTTCTTTTTGGTTACTTTTTCTTTCAAGAAAAAGTAACTAGACGTTTTGGGCGGAGGAGCCGTGGGTCTTGAGGACCACGTCGTGGTAGCCGCCCTCCACGATGGAGGTGGCGGAGACCAGGGTCAGGCGGGCCTCCCGCTGGAGGTCGGGGATGGTGGTGACGCCGCAGTTGCACATGGTGGACTTCACCTTGTAGAGGCTCTTCTCCACGTTGGCCTTCAGGGGACCGGCGTAGGTGACGTAGGAGTCCACGCCCTCCTCAAAGGCCAGGCTGCTGCCGCCGCCCAGGTCGTAGCGCTGCCAGTTCCGGGCGCGGTTGGAGCCCTCGCCCCAGTACTCCTTCATGTACTGGCCGTTGACCAGCACACGGGCAGTGGGGCTCTCGTCGAAGCGGGCGAAGTACCGGCCCAGCATGATGAAGTCCGCGCCCATGGCCAGGGCCAGCGTCATGTGGTAGTCGTGGACGATGCCGCCGTCGGAGCAGATGGGGATGTAGATGCCGGTCTCAGCGAAGTACTCGTCACGGGCTTGGGCCACCTCAATGAGGGCCGTAGCCTGGCCGCGGCCGATGCCCTTGGTCTCCCGGGTGATGCAGATGGAGCCACCGCCGATGCCCACCTTGACGAAGTCCGCCCCGGCCTTGGCCAGGAACAGGAAACCGTCCCGGTCCACCACGTTGCCCGCGCCCACCTTGACGGTGTCGCCGTAGCGCTCCCGGATGAAGCGGAGGGTCCGCTCCTGCCAGCAGGTGTAGCCCTCGGAGGAGTCGATGCACAGCACGTCCGCCCCGGCGTCCAGAAGGGCAGGGACCCGCTGCTCATAGTCCTTGGTGTTGATGCCCGCGCCCACCATATAGCGCTTGTGGCTGTCCAGCAGCTCGTCCGGGTTCTCCTTGTGCTGCTCATAGTCCTTGCGGAAGACGAAGTACAGGAGCCGTCCGTCGTCGGAGACGATGGGCAGGGAGTTGAGCTTGTGGTCCCAGATGATGTCGTTGGCGGCCTTGAGGGTGGTGCCCTCGGGGGCGGTGACCAGACGGTTCAGGGGGGTCATGAAGGTCCGCACCGGGGTGGCGGGGTCCATGCGGCTGACGCGGTAGTCCCGGCCGGTGACGATGCCCAGCAGCTTGCCCTGGGGCGTGCCGTCGGAGGTGATGGCCACGGTGGAGTGGCCCTTCCGGGCCTTCAGCTCCAGTACGTGCCGCAGCGTGGCGTCCGGGGACAGATTGGAGTCGCTGGCCACGAAGCCGGCCTTGTAGCTCTTCACCCGGGCCACCATGGCCGCCTCGTCCTCCACGGACTGGGAGCCGTAGATGAAAGAGAGACCGCCCTCCCGGGCCAGGGCCACGGCCAGGGTGTCGTTGGACACGGACTGCATAATGGCGGAGACCATGGGGATGCTGAGCATGAAGGGGCAGTCCTCCTCCCCCTTGCGGAACTTCACCAGGGGGGTGCGCAGGGAGACGTTGGCGGGGATGCACTCCGGGGAGGTGTAGCCGGGCACCAGCAGGTACTCGCTGAAGGTATGGGAGGGCTCGGGGTAGTAGTAGGCCATATCGCTTTCTCCTTTTTTCTATTTGACGGGCATTTGTATTGCCTGAATGGTACCACAAAATCGGGCGGTTGTAAAGGAAAAAATCGGATTTGCCGCGCCATGGGGGTCACTTTCTAAAAAAATATGTTGACAAACCGGTTTTTGACTGGTATACTAAATAAGCCGCTTTGAATGGGCATAAGTGCGCGCTGCACCGCCAAACCGGTGTAAGGAGCGCCGCCTACGAGAGCGAGCCCGTAAAGAGGCGCGGAAAGTGCCTCATAATAAAGGAAAGCGAGGTGCAAAGAGAATGCAAGCAATCATTGTGACCGGCGGCAAGCAGTACAAGGTGAGCGAGGGCGAGGCCCTGTTCATCGAAAAGCTGGACGTGGAGGCCGGCGAGCAGGTGGTCTTTGACCAGGTCTTGGCGGTGCTGGACGGCGACAACGCCACCATCGGCACTCCCACCGTGGCCGGCGCCAAGGTGGAGGCCACTGTCGTGAAGAACGGCAAGGGCAAGAAGATCCGCATCTTCAAGTACAACCCCAAGAAGGGTTACCGCAAGCGGCAGGGCCATCGTCAGCCCTACACCAAGGTCGAGATCCAGAAGATCACCGCCTGAGGCATGACGACTGTCACATTTTATATGGAGGGGGATCGGATCACCGGGTTCGACGCCAAGGGCCACAGCCGCAGCGCCGCGGCGGGCGAGGATCTGGTGTGCGCGGCGGTCACCAGCACGGTGCGCCTGGTCGAGTGCGTCATCAACGACGTGATGGGCCTGTGCGCGGCGGTGAAGGTGAACGAGAGGAACGCCGCAATCTCTCTTCGTCTCCCCGGTTCCCTGGGACCCACGGCAGAGGATACCTGTCAGAATCTGCTGACGGGCATGATGGTGTATCTCAGCGAGCTCCACGGGGAGTACCCCGGCAATGTTGAAGTGATGGAGGCGGAATAAGCCTCCTGTTCCCCGGCAAGCATCTTACAGAAAGGATGGCAATTGGTCATGTTACAGATTGGTCTTCAGTTCTTTGCCCATAAGAAGGGCGTTGGTTCCACCAAGAACGGCCGTGACTCCAAGAGCAAGCGTCTGGGGCCCAAGCGGGCTGACGGGCAGCACGTTCTGGCCGGCAACATCCTGGTCCGCCAGCGTGGGACGCACATTCACCCCGGCGTGAATGTGGGCATCGGCAGTGACGACACGCTGTATGCCACGGCCAACGGCGTTGTCCGCTTCGAGCGGCTGGGCCGCGACCGGAAGCAGGTCTCTGTTTACGAGGCGTAAGCAAAAGTCCCCGGACCCGGCGGGTCCGGGGGCTTTTTCCTTACGCCCCAAGGGGGGTGTGGGGGCGCAGCCCCCTAATCCTGTCCAAAAGGGGCCTCCGGCCCCTTTCACCTCTTAAATTGACTTTCGGTGCCTGCCAGCACCCCGGGGTACTTTTCCCACGTGGGAAAAGTACCCAAAAGGGCGCCAGCCCGTAGGGCTGGACTCACTTAAAATTTTTGATTTGTTTTGCGCTCGCCCTGTGGTTGGTTTTGTCTAAACCGGGCGTTGTCCCGTGTATGAGAATTTGCGGCTATTTTAGTATGTTCCCAAGGAAATTGAAGCGCTGGTGCAGGGGCTTATTGGGTGCGTTGGTCGTTTTTCCGTAGACGTACTGCTGGTTGCTCCGTTCCACTACGCAATTGATGGCGCGGTGCTTGTCGGAATAGAAGAGTCACGTGTACTTGCGAGGCAGGCAGAATCGCACGACGATATTTCATTGCCGCATCGAGAGGCAATGAAATATTGATTGTTCATGGACACTCGATGTGGCCATGAACAATCGTGGGTAAGTAGCACCCAGAAACGTGGAGCAAGCCAAGGGATTCTTGCTGGTATTTCTTTTGGACATACTAATACTAAACACTAATTAAAACATTTAATAATCCATTCATACAGATCGTATTGCAGTACGGCAGCACCAGGGAGAAGCTCTCTCCTGTAACAGGCTCCACAGCACCATAGGCGTATCTGCATTCTCTTATGTGATGGCAGGGAACGACGGGCCGGACTCCTTTCTCACACCAGCAATACCTGGGCTTGTTGATCCGGCCAAATCCAGCCTCGGCCTGAAACATCAGCCGCACCCTCTTTCCCGTGGAGAACCGCAGTTCTTTTACCAGATCGTTCATTTTTTTGAGGCATCGATCGTCTCCTCGTCTGCTTTCTGCGGATGCTTGCTCCGTGGCATGACTTTCTGCCAGTTATGCCGTTTCAGCACACAGTAGATCTGGCTTCCCCTTCTGTGTATCTGTACATTTTCATCATCCTCGGCAGTATACCATATCTTCTTTCTGTTTTAAAGTGTTTTATTGGTGATTAGTATTAGACCGCTCAGAGCAAAATTGGTGCAGAAACAAAGAAACACTCCCCAATAACAGGGAGTGTTTCTTTCCGAGTTGCACGGCCTGTTGTTCTCCAACACGACCAAGCAAGGTGGTGCACCCGAGGGGACTCGAACCCCTACTCGTCTCCGAAATGGAACCTAAATCCATCGTGTATACCAATTTCACCACGGGTGCGTATTCAGTTTTCGCGGGTCATGCCATATTCGGTTCAAAAATCTTTCACTGGGGTGACGTTACCTAAATCCATTGTGTATACCAATTCCACCTCAGGTGCGTATTTAAATTTTTGCAGGTATCAGCCCAATATCTGCCGCTGTTTCTTTTTACTTTTCGCCTCAAACAGTTTACCACAATTCTCTGCTCCATGATTGACATTCTCCGACAATGACTGTAATGTATCTGTCGGTCCGCCGTAGAAAGGCTCCGGAGATTTATAATAAATGACAAAGATTAAGGAATCAACTGAAGACACCCGTTGCGGGATTTTTGCCTGGCAAGGGACGCGCTTGACGGAAATACGGATGCCTGGAACACCCTTTATCGGGAATCCCGTCCATATGTTTTACCGTCTGCAAGATGGGCCGGCTATCAAAAATTATTGAGCACTTTCGACTATACCGAGGCGACCGATAAAGCTTTCGCGCGCTGCTTTGCATATCTATACCGTTACCGTGGACAGAGCAGATTCTACAACTAGGTTTCTGGATACGCAAGGAACCTGATTCGCAACCGAACTGCACGGATAGTCACAGCCCATCGAAACGCATTTTTGCTAAAACACCGTGCCCAATCACAGCTCAACTGTTCCAATCCGCTTATGATTTCAATTTCTCAGGAAAGGGACAAATGTCTGTGGCAAGCTTTTTATGCTCTGCCAGTACTGGAGAGAAACATCATTGCTCTCCAAGTTTTTCAACAGCTTTCCGCCCGGACAATCGCGAAAAAATATCAACTCACCCGCAAACAGGCATTACAAATATACCATTCCGTTGCCCGCTCCTCTCCGTTCCTCTCTCGTCATGGAGGCGTCATAGCGCGGCCCTCCGGGTGAGGCAGCACAAATATGAGCTATCACGCCCGTATTGATACTTCTGCCCGACTCAGGGCTTATCGAGAGGACTTCTTCAGGGTGAGGACAATTGGGATTAGAACAGCGACATCCACTCCAAAGCCTTATCTGTTCTTTCACACTTTCCGGAAAATCATCACGCTGCGCCACAATGCGTATCTCCTACTATAAACCCTCCATCAGGTGACAGCACCCAAATCCTTCGCGTCTACGACCTCCGCCATACCCACCCGCAGCATCGCGGAACGTATCAATTGTACCATCGCAGCCCCGCCGTGTCAAGCCAGCGCCGCGCCCTGCGGATTTGAAATTTTTCTCCCGCCGCATTCTCCCCGTCTCACGCACATCTGTCCACAGATAATCAAAAATTATATGGGATATAAACAAAAAAGTAGTTGCTTTCCGAAAATTTTTATGATAGTTTATCGATGCTACGGTAGGCGGAGAATACCCTTTGACAAAATCGCCTGCCGATGTCGAAAAAAGGAGGAAGACACGAGTCATGGAAATCCTGAAGCCCGCCATGGCCGGGACCCTGGAGTCCAGCGACGCCCAGGTCACCGTGGAACCCGGCAATGGCAAGATCCAGCTCTCGCTCCAGTCCAGTGTGATGAACCAGTACGGCCGTCAGATCCGCGAGACCGTATTGGAGACCCTGGAGCGGCTGGAGGTGCAGAGCGCCAAGGTCACTGTCGTTGACAAGGGCGCCCTGGACTGCACACTGAAGGCCCGCGTGGAGTGTGCTGTGTTCCGCAGCTGCGGTCAGTCAGCTGCCAATATCCCTTGGGGAGGTGCTGTGAGATGATCCCTCGTCCCAAGCCGGAGCGGTTCCGCCTGCGCCGGACCATGATGTTCATGAACGCCCAGAAGCCGGGCCTCATCAAGGACGCCTACATCTACGGCTGCGACTCCATCATGCTGGACCTGGAGGACGCCGTGGCCGAGAACCAGAAGGACGCCGCCCGCTTCTCCCTGTACCACGCCCTGAAGACCATTGACTACGGTGACACCGAGGTCATCGTCCGCATCAACGGCCTGGACACCCCCCACTGGCAGGAGGACATCCGCGTCTGCGTGGCCGGCGGGGCCGACGGCATCCGTATCGCCAAGTGCGAGAGCGCCAACGACGTCCACACCGTGGAGGCCGCGGTGGAGAAGGCCGAGGAGGAGTTCGGCGTCGAGAAGGGCCGCACCCTGCTGATGGCCGCTCTGGAGAGCCCCAAGGGCATCCTCAACGCCTACGAGATCTGCGCCGCCTCCGACCGGCTCTTCGGCGTCGCCATCTCCGGCGGCGACTTCCGCAAGTGCATGCAGACCGTGTTCCAGCCCGACGGTGTGGACATGCTGGCCGCCCGCGGCCAGATGCTGGTGGCCGCCCGTGCCGCCGGTGTCCAGTGCTTCGACACCGTGTTCACCGACCTGGACAACGAGGAGGGCTTCCGGGCCGAGGTCCTGCAGAACAAGGCCATGGGCTTTGACGGCAAGAGCCTCATCAACCCCAAGCAGATCCGCCTGGTCCACCAGGTGTTCGCTCCCACCGAGAAGGAGGTCATCCAGGCCGAGAAGATCGTCCGGGCGTACCGGGAGCAGTCCGCCGCCGGCGTGGGCGTGTTCACCGTGGACGGCAAGATGATCGATATCGCGTTTATCCCCGGGGCCGAGCGCACCCTGAAGCTGGCGCGGGCCTGCGGAATGTATGAGGGGGATCTGGTGTAATGAAGAACGCAGTAGGAAGAGACATCCCCGAGTACCTGCTTGCCAACGGCAAGGAGGTCTATCAGGGCAAGAACTACATGGATGGCAAGTACATCCAGAAGGCATCTCCCCGCACCCGCCGGTATGAGACGCCCCAGGAGAGCAAGCTGGTGGATTCCATCCGCACCGCCATGGAGCAGTGCGGCGCCAAGAGCGGCATGACTTTCAGCTTCCACCACCACCTGCGGGACGGCGACTTCGTCGTCAACCAGGTCATGAAGGTGGCCATCGAGGAGATGGGCCTGGAGGACATCACCATCGCCGCCTCCAGTCTGGGCAACGCCCACGACCCCATCGCCAACTACATCGAGCAGGGCAAGGTGGTCGGCATCCAGACCTCCGGCATCCGCGGCCGCATGGGCGAGGTGGTCTCCGCCGGCAAGCTGAAGACCCCCGCCATCATCCGCAGCCACGGCGGCCGTCCCCGTGCCATCGAGGGCGGCGAGGTCCACATCGACATCGCCTTCATCGCGGCTCCCACCAGCGACTGCGTGGGCAACTGCCGGGGCATCGGCGGCAAGAGCAACTGCGGCAGCATGGGCTACGCCATGACCGACGCCAAGTACGCCGACCACGTCGTCGTCGTCACCGACTGCCTGGTGGACTTCCCCAACATGCCCGCCTCCGTGGAGGCCATTGACGTGGACGCTGTCGTGGTCGTGGACTCCATCGGCAACCCCAAGAAGATCGCCTCCGCCGCCGCCCGCATCAGCCAGAACCCCCGGGATCTGATGATGGCCGAGAACGTGGCCAAGGTGATCGCCGCCACCCCCTGGTTCAAGGAGGGCTTCTCCTTCCAGACCGGCGTGGGCGGCCCGTCCCTGGCGGCCAACCTGTTCCTGGAGAAGTACATGGACGAGCAGGGCATCAAGATGGGCTGGGCCATCGGCGGCATCTGCGGGCCCATGGTGGAGCTCCTCAAGAAGGGCAAGGTGGGCAAGGTCATCGACGTGCAGGACTTCGACCTGGACGCCGTGAACTCCATCAACCAGACCCCCGGCCACTATGAGATGAGCGCCAGCCAGTACGCCAACCCGGCCAACAAGGGCGCCTTCGTCAACAAGCTGGACTTCGTGGTCCTGGCCGCCCTGGAGATCGACACCGGGTTCAACGTCAACGTGCTCACCGGCTCCGACGGCGTCCTCCGCGGCGCCCCCGGCGGACATCCCGACACCGCCGCCGGCAGCAAGGTCTGCATCATCGTCACCCCCCTGACCCGCGGCCGCATGGCCACCGTGTGCGAGCACGTGGTCACCGTCACCACCCCCGGCGACTGCGTTGACGTGCTGGTCACCGACTACGGCATCGCCGTGAACCCCCTGCGTCCCGACCTCATTGAGTGCCTGGACAAGGCGGGCATCCCCCACGTCACCATCGAGAGCCTGAAGGAGAAGGCCTACTCCCTGGTGGGCCGTCCCGACGACCTGCAGTGGGAGGACAAGGTGGTGGCCGTCCTGGAGGCCCGCGACGGCACCATTCTGGACGTGGTCCGCAAGATCAAGCCCTATACTATTCCCGAGGACTGAGCTCCCCGGAAAACATCCGCCGGGACGTGAGACACCCCGGCAGATACCAGAGAGAAACGATCCCGCCCCAGGGGACGTGAGACACCCCCTGGGCGCGGGGCTCCCCGCCGGAGACGTGAGACACCTCCGGCGGCAGGTCCCTGCCTGAGACATATTTTGCGATATTGAGAAAGAGGTAAAACATATGAGTACGACTGTTGTCGGCATACTCGGCTTCCTGTGCATCGCCGTCATCGTGGTGGTGCTGTTCCAGAGCCGTACCGTCCCCAGTGTGGCGTTCATCGTGTTCCCGGCCATCCTGGCCATTGCCCTTTGCATCGGCGGCTACTACAACCTGGACCAGATCGGCGATCTGGTAAAAGCCGGCTTCTCCAGTACCGGTCCCACCGCGGCCCTGTTCGTCTTCTCGGTGCTGTACTTCGGCATCATGACCGACGCCGGCATGTTCGACGTCATCATCGGCAAGCTGATGAAGCTGGTGGGCGATAACGTCATCGGTGTCACCGTCATGACCGCCATTATCGCCCTCATCGGCCACCTGGACGGCGGCGGCGCCTCCACTTTCTGTATCGTGGTCCCCGCCATGCTGCCGGTGTACCAGAAGATGCACATGCGTCCCACCACCCTGCTCCGCGTGGCCGTCATGGGCATGGGCATCCTGAACCTGATGCCCTGGGCCGGTCCCACCATGCGCGCCGCCACCGTGCTGGGCATTGAGCCCGCCAGCCTGTGGCACACCCTGCTGCCCATCCAGATCTTCGGTATCGTGATCGTCCTGGCCCACGCCGTCCTGGCCGGCTTTCAGGAGCAGAAGCGCGGCGCCGGTCTGGCCGGCAAGCTGGCCCAGACCGAGGGCACTGTCACCCTCACCGGCGACGCCCCCGCCGCTGCCGCCGAGACCAACGACCTGGCCCGTCCCAAGCTGTTTGCCTTCAACATCCTGCTGACTGTTGGCGTCATCGCCCTGCTCATCAAGGGCTGGTTCCCCGACTACCTGCCCTTCATGCTGGGCGTCGCCGTGGCTCTGTTCGTCAACTACGGCTTCACCGCCAAGATGCACAAGAAGATCATCAACCTCCACGCCGGTCCCGCTCTGATGATGTGCTCCACCCTGATGGGCGCCGCCGTCCTCATGGGTATCCTGGTCAAGGAAGTCGATGAGATCCCCAGCGTGGTCACCTGCATGGCCGACATCATCACCATGATCCTGCCCGACGTTCTGGGCCGTCACCTGCCCATCGTCATCGGCGTCCTGTCCGTGCCTCTGGCCCTGGCCTTCGACACCGACAGCTACTTCTATGGCATGCTGCCCGTCATGATCGGCATCGGCGAGGGCTTCGGCATCGATCCCATCCACATCGCCATCGCCATGGTGGTCTGCCGCAACTGCGCCACCTTCATCAGCCCCATGGTGCCCGCCACCCTGCTGGGCGTCGGCCTGGCCGACGTGGACATCAAGGACCACATCAAGGCCTCCTTCTTCTACATCTGGGGCTTCTCCATCCTGTGCATGATCTTCGCCATCATCATGCGGATCATGGTGTTCTAAGCACCGAGTTCGTGCCCGCAAAAGCCCCCGGCTTTCCCGAGAAAGCCGGGGGCTTTTTCACTTGTCTGGTGCACCTTCGATGCGTAAAACTATGAACGGGAGTTTATAGGAGCTGTCTGTTCTGCCCCTTTTCTATTCAAGCGATATCCGCCAGATCTTTCTCATGTGGAGGCGCCAACACGTAGCGCGCCCTCAATTGCGTAGTGGAACGGAGCAACCGGCAGTCGGACTACGGAAAACAAGGAGGCAGTCCCGATGAAAGCTTTCCCTGGCCCCTAGTCCAAACCGGCCATCTGCCCTGAACGTCATCCCCGGGGATTCTCAAGGGGGCTTTCGCCCCCTTGAGCAACTTTTTGGTTACTTTTTGTTTGCACAAAAAGTAACCCAGGGTCAGCAGGGACCGGAGGTCCCCACCATGACGACCCCAGGGGGCGGAGCCCCCTTCACGCCAGGAGGAACACCCCGTTCTCCTCCCGGAAGGAGGAAGAATAGAACGCCCTCATGGCGGCAATGAGATAATCGGTGTCCCTGGCCCCGGCGGTCTCAAAGCAGGAGTGCATGGCCAGCTGGGCCAGCCCGACGTCCACGGTGTTCAGCGACACATGGGAACTGGAGATCAACCCCAGCGTGCCGCCGCCAGGCAGATCCGAGCGGTTGGCGAAGTACTGAACCGGCACGCCCGCCTTCTCGCACAGCGAGATAAACACCGCCTGGGCCACGCCGTCGGTGGCGTACCGCACGCCGTGCTTGATGACCACGCCGCCGTTCATCACCGGCCGGTGGGTGGGGTCCGCGTACTCCGGGTGGTTGGGGTGGACGGCGTGGGCGTTGTCGGCGGAGACCAGGAAGCTGTTGGCCACCGCCGTGGCCCTGTCGCGGCCCAGGGCTGCGCAGACGCGGTCCACCAGGTCGCGGAGGAAGGTGCCGTCGGCGCCCTGCTTGGTGAGGCTGTGCACCTCCTCGTTGTCCAGCAGGACGTACACCGGGACGCTGTCGCTGTCCGCGGCGGCCAGAAAGCCCTCGAAGCACCCGTAGGCGCACTGGAGATCGTCCAGGGCGGCGGCGGAGATGAACTCGTTCTCCGCGCCCCACTGCACCGGCTTCTGCCGCAGGCACAGGTACAGGTCCGTGCCCAGGATGTCCCCGGCCTCACACCCGGCGGCCTGGGCCACCAGGGCGCGGAAAGTCCCCTTGGCCTCGCCGATGCCCAGCAGGGGCAAAGTGTCGCACTTGGGGTCGTACTTGAAGCCGTCGTTGGCGGCCCGGTTCATGTGGCTGGCCACGTTGGGGATCAGCAGCAGGTCCCGGTCGATGTAGACCAGCCGCGTCTCGATGGCGTCTCCCGCCCGCACCAGGGCGCGGCCCGCCACGGTGAGGGGCCGGTCCGCCCAGGTGGACAACAGCTGTCCGCCGTAGCGCTCCGTGTTCAGCCGGACATAGCCCTCCACGCCGGGCAGTTCCGCGTTCTCCTTCACATGGAAAGAGGGGTGGTCGCTGTGGCTGGCGGAGAGCATGAACCCGGTGAAGTCCCGCCTGGGCACGCGGAAGGCCAGCAGGGCGGACCCGTTGCGGGTGACGAAGTACTTCCCGCCGGGGGCCAGCTCCCAGGTCCGGCTCTCGGAGAGGCGGATGTACCCCGCCTCGGTCAGCCGCCGGGACAGATTCGCCACCGCATGGAAGCGGCTGGGACTGCCCGCGAGAAAGGTCAGCAGATCGTTCATGTGTTTCCCTCTTTTCTCCAGTTCAAATCTTACTATTTCCCATCATAGAACCATACGAAGGCGTTGTGGACCGGCTTGCCGTTGCTCCCGTCGCTCTGGATCTCCACCAGGTGCTTGCCGTCCTCCGTCCGGGAGTAGAGGCAGCGGAAGGGGGACCCCAGCCGCATCTGGCGGCGGAACACGATCTCCACCGTGTCAGGCAGATGTTGGAACACCTCCTCCGGCAGGGCCTCCATGGCGTAGTCCAGGTAGTGGATGTTGTTGACGTGGTGGTTGGTGTCGATGTCCCGGCGGCTCACAACGGACTGGAACGTGACGGCGGCGCTGGCGGGGCTCCTGCCGTTGGAGGGCAGGGGCTCGTCGAAGACGGTACGGCTGTCCGTGGCGTAGGCGCTGCGGACGGTGTCCGTCACCCGGGTGATGTGCCCGGTGACTGCGTCGATGAGGAACCACCGGGAGGACCCCCGGGCCACCAGCGTGTCGCCGCTGTACACCAGGAAGTCGCGCTCCGACAGGAACCCATCGAAGGTCCTGGGCCAGGTGCGGACCGTGATAGGGGCCCGCCAGGCGGGGCGCTCCAGAAACTGCACCCGCCAGCCGCTCAAGATCCAGTGGACGCCGGTGACAGGGATATCCTTGATGCCGTAGCCCACCTCGTCGGAGGCCACGGCGGCGGCCTCCTGCAGGATACACAGCAGCCCCTGCCAACTGAGGCGACTGTCCAGACCGACGTCGCTATAGCGGACGTCGGTCTTATAAGTGAAGTATGACGTACATGATCACTCCTATTAAAATATCTGCTGGTATTGTACTCCTAAATCTGCCGGATGTCAAACGGGGGGGCGTGGGGGCTCCGCCCCCACCCAGGTCTGATGCGCACCCCCGATGGGTGCGCCCCTGGGGTACTTTTCCCCCGTGGGAAAAGTACCCAAAAGCACGTTTAAGAAAACCGAGGTTTTCTTAAAAATCTTTCCTCATTTTTTGTTTTTGTCTACGCTCCCCCTTTGGCTGGTTTTGTCTAAACCGGGCCGGGTCCCGTGTATAGGGGCGAAGCGGCTACAGTGAGTATGTCCCCAAGGAGAGGGAAGCGCTGGTGCACGGACACATTGGGTGCGTTGGTCGGTTTTTACTTTGTCTTACTGCTGGTTGCTCCGTTCCACTACGCAATTGGTGGATTTCCGCATACGGCCCGCGTCGTACTGCATTCTGCTCCGTTCCACTACGCACAGGACAGATTTCCGTTGACGGCCCGACAAGAACCGCGCTATCAATTGCGTAGTGGAACGGAGCAACCAGCAGTAGGAATACGGCAAAAACAAAACAGCACCCCCGATGAATGCTTTCTCTGGCCCCTAGTCCCACCATCCATCTGCCCTTAACAAAAATTAGTTAGAGGTCCAGCCCTACGGGCTGGCGCCCTTTTGGGTACTTTTCCCGCGTGGGAAAAGTACCCCAGGGTGCTGGCAAGCACTAAAAATATTTATAAGAGGTGGTAGGGGCCGGAGGCCCCTACAGATTGGCACTGTGGGGCTCCGCCCCCTATCCCCCCTGTGGAACGTCAAGATTTTTGAAAAAAATTTTCAAAAACCACTTGACCTTCCACTTTCTGGATGGTGTATGGTAGCCTCATCCAGGGGCGCGGCGGCGCCGCGGCCCCGAAAACAGAAGGGAGATGATTTCCATGCAGACGGCAGCGATCGCGTTCACCGGGCTACTGACCTTGGCTCTGCCGCTGGGCCTGATGCTGTGGTACCGGCGCATGGGAGGGAGGTGGTCCGACTTCTTCACCGGCGCGGGGACCTTCGTCCTCTTCGCCCTGGTGCTGGAACAGCTCCTCCACACCCTGGTGCTCCGAAGTCCCCTGGGCGGGGCCGTCCAAAATACCATCTGGCTCTACGGCCTCTATGGCGGACTGGCGGCTGGGCTCTTTGAGGAGACGGGACGGTTCGTGGCCTTCCGCTTCTTCCTGAAAAAGCACACCGCCCCCGCCACAGCCCTGGCCTACGGCGCGGGCCACGGCGGGGCGGAGGCGGTGCTGGTGGTTGGTGTGACCATGGTGAACAACTTGCTCCTGCTGTCTATGCTGCAGAGCGGCGCCATCACGGACCCGGCGGTCCTCTCAGCGGCCCAGGCCGTGGCAGCTGCCCCGGCGGGGATGTTTTTGTGGGCGGCCCTGGAGCGGGTGGCGGCGGTGGCACTCCATGTGTGCAACTCTGTGCTGGTGTTCGTCGCCGTGCGGCAGCCGGGAAAGGGGCGGTTGTTCTGCGTTGCCGTTCTGGCCCACGCGGCGGTGGACTTCCTGGCCGTGGTCCTCAACGCCACAGCGGGCGTGGCAGCGGCGGAGCTGGCCACGGTGGCTGTCACGGCGCTGGTGGCCTGTCTGGCCACGAAAGTTTACCAAAATCTGCAAAAAATCCAGCCATCCCCTTGACTTTCCCCCTGGTGGAAGGATTACAATAGGGGTGAAAAGAGGTGCTGCTGGTGAAGATCAACGAGGTGGAGGCCCTGGTCGGGGTGACCAAAAAGAACATCCGGTTCTACGAGGAGCAGGGCCTGCTGTCCCCCCGCCGCAACAGTGAGAACGGCTACCGGGACTATGGGGACGCCGAGGTGGAGACCCTCCGCCGGGTAAAGCTCCTCCGCAAGCTGGGGGTGCCCATCTCCGAGATCCGGCGGATGCAGGAGGGCCAGCAGACCGTAGGCGACGGGATGCGCCGCCATCTGGTGACCCTGGAGCGGGAGAAGCAGAACCTGGAGGAGTCCATCCGCCTGTGCCAGCTGCTGAAGGAGCGGGAGATGCCCCTCAGTGAGCTGGACGCTCAGGCGGTGCTCCAGGAGATGGAGCAGCTGGAGCAGGCGGGGGCGTCCTTCCAGGACACCGGCCGCCAGGACATCCGGGTGCGGTACGTGGCCCCGGTGGCCGCGGCGGCGGTGATGGTGGCGCTGATGGCGGCCGTCATCGGGGTGTTCCTGTGGGCGATCCTGTCCTCCCCGGAGAACGCGCCGCCGTGGTGGCTGATGGTGATATTCCTGGCGGTGCCCCTGGGGGTCATCGGCGGGGTGCTGCTGGCGCTATTCCAGCGGATCAAAGAGATCGGGAAAGGAGAGATCGACGATGCAAAACAATACTAGAAAGAAGATCGCCCCCGTGGTGGTGGGCATCCTGGTGACGGCGGTGCTGCTGCCCATCGTGCTCGTCATCCTTGCGGCCATGGGCGTCATCCGCTTCGCGAACGTGGAGGCCATTGGATGGGTGGTGCTCCCCATCCTGGGCGTCTATGTCCTGGCGGTGGGCGCCATCATCGTGGGCGTGGTGGTCGCCATGTGCCAGCGGCTGAAGGAGATCGACAGCGGGGAAGAAGATGAAGCCAAAAAGTACTGACGCCCAGCGGGAGCGGAAGCGGGAGGCATTCTTGGGCGCGGTGTCCGCTACCATCATCCGCCTGGCCGCGGCGGCCCTGCTGCTGTGGCTGCGGATGGGGAGACCCCCGGACAGCCTCCCGTCCAAGCTGCTGCTGGTGATCCTGGTCCTGGAACTGGGGAGCATCCTCCCCATCTGGATCAATTTAAAGGCAAGACTGAAGGAAATCGACGGAGGTGAAGAGGATGAAGCCAGAAAGTATTGAGGCGCGCCACCGCCGGAAAAAGCGGGAGGCCCGCCGGGGCGTGCTGTTTTTGGGAGCGATCCTGCTGCCTCTGGCGGCCGGGCTGCTGGCGCTGTGCTTCCTGCCGGACATGCCGGTAGCGGCAAAATGGATCTGCGCAGTCTCGGCGGCCGGCTGTATGTTGTTGTTCCTGCCCGCGCTGTGGGCGTTAAAACAGAGATATCGAGAGATCGAAGGAGGAGAATCTGATGCTGCTGCTCAATATTGACTATATCCCCGGCAGGGAGATCGAACCCCTGGGCATCGTGAAGGGAACGGTGGTCCAGTCCAAGAACTTCGGCAAGGACTTCATGGCCGGCATGAAGACCCTGGTGGGCGGTGAGATCACCGGCTACACGGAGATGCTGGTGGAGGCCCGGCAGATCGCCACCAAGCGCATGGTAGACGAGGCGGAGGCCCTGGGGGCGGACGCTGTCATCAACATCCGCTTCGGGTCTTCCTCCGTCATGCAGGGGGCCGCCGAAGTCATCGCCTACGGCACGGCGGTGAAGGTCAGATAGTGCCGCATATATGGAAACGCTGTCCCGCCGGAAGGCGGGGCAGCGTTTTCCTATGTTTACTTTTTTCAAGAATTATGCGATCTCCGCGTTCCGGAGGGCGTTCCTGCGCTCCTGCTCGTCGAACTGGAGCATGTAGAGCTGGTAGTAGCGGCCCTTCCTGTGGAGCAGCTCCTGGTGGGTGCCCTGCTCCTGGATGACGCCGTGGGACAGGAGGATGATGTTGTCCGCGTGCTGGATGGTGCTCAGCCGGTGGGCCACGATCAGCATGGTGCCGATGTTCTTCATCTTCTCCAGGGAGTCCTGGATGAGGATCTCGGTCTCCGTGTCGATGTTGGCGGTGGCCTCGTCCAGGATCATCACCGCCGGGCGGTGGAGCACGGTCCGGGCAAAGGAGAGCAGCTGGCGCTGGCCGGCGGAGAAGTTGTTGCCCCGCTCCCGCACCGGCTCATCCAGGCCCTTCTCCAGACGCCCGATGAAGTGGTCGGCGTTGACGTAGCGGCAGGACTGCATGACCTGCTCGTCGGTGAAGCTCTCCTCCCGCAGGACGATGTTGCTGCGGATGGTGCCGGAGAACAGGAACACGTCCTGGAGCATCTGGCCGAAGTGCTTCCGCAGCGACGCGATTTTGATGTGCTTGATGTCGATGCCGTCGATGAGGATCTGGCCCTTCTGGATGTCGTAGTTCCGGCAGATGAGGGAGAGGATGGTGGTCTTGCCGGACCCGGTGGAGCCCACGAAGGCCACGGTCTGCTTGGCCTGGACGTGGAAGCTGACGCCCTTCAGCACCCACTCGCCGGGCACATAGGAGAACCACACGTCCTTGAACTCGATCTCGCCCCGGATCTCCGGCAGGTCGATGGCGTCCGGCTCGTCCACCAGCTCCGGCTCCATGTCCAGGATGCCGAAGATCTTCTCCGCCGAGGCGAAGGCGGACTGGAGAAAGTTGAACATCTCCGCCAGGGTCTGGATGGGGTTGAAGAACTTGGACACGTACATATAGAAGGACACCACGATCTCGCTGGTGACCATCTGGCCCATGAAGACGGTGCTCTTGATATACCCCCGGCCACCCAGGTACAGCAGGCACAGGATGGAGGAGATGTACAGCATATACACCATGGGCCGGAAGATGCCGAAGACGAAGATCTGGTCCTGCTTGGCCTTCTTCAGCTCCTCGCTCTTGCGGAGGAAGTCCCGCAGCTTGGCCTCCTCCCGGTTGAAGACCTGGGTGATCTTGATGCCGGACAGGTTCTCGGACAGGTAGGTGTTGATATCGGTGGTGCGGTCCTTCACCCGGCGGAACACCCGGCGGGTGAACTTGCGGAAGATCACCGTGAAGAGCACCAGGAAGGGCACGAAGCACAGGATCATCAGCGTCAGCATATAGTTGAGCATCAGCATGGCGCCCAGCACGCCGAAGACGATGAACACGTTCTTCACCAGATTCACCAGGATATTGGTGAACATCATGGAGATGGCGTTGGTGTCGTTGCAGACACGGGTCACCAGCTTGCCCACGGGGATCTGGTTGAGCTGGTTGTGGCTCAGGCTCTCAATGTGGGTGAAGATGTCCTCGCGGAGGGCGGAGAGGATCTTCTGGCCGGTCCGCTGGAGGATGATGGACTGGAAGTAGGTGCAGACCAGGGACACGATCAGGATGCCGGCGTAGATGGCCACCATCATGAAGAGCCGGTTCAGCTCAAAGTCCTCCTTGATGAGCCCCTCGATGCGGCCAATCAGCCAGGGGGAGAGGAGGTCGTAGGAGATGGAGAAGAGCATGGTCAGCAGCACCAGCAGGAAGCTCCTCCAGTAGGGCAGGGCGTACTTGCTGAGCCGCCGGATGATCTCGCCGTCCGGCACGTTCCGGTCGAAGCCGATGGCCTCCTTCTTGTTCTTGATCCCGGCGTAGGCGATGATGAAGATGGCGGCAAAGGAGCCGATGATAGCGCCCACGATCAGCAGGGGGAGATATTCACGCACTGCGCTTGCCTCCTTCCTCCTCCAGCTTCTGGAGGTCCACCATGTGGCGGTAGCTGGGACAGGTCTCGTACAGCTTCAGATGGGGCCCGATGGCCACGATGCGGCCGTCGTCGATGTAGATGATGCGGTCCAGCCGCTCGATGGTGGACACGCGGTGGGCGATGAGGATGGTAGTCCGCCCGGCCCGGGAGCGGCCCAGGTTCTCCAGGATGGTCTTCTCCGTCTCGGTGTCCACGGCGGAAACCGAGTCGTCCAGGATCAGGATGGGCGCGTCCTTCATCAGCGCCCGGGCGATGGAGATGCGTTGCTTCTGGCCGCCGGAGACGGTGACGCCCCGCTCGCCCAGCACGGTCTGGTAACCCTGGGAGAACTCCCGGATGTTGCCGTCTACGTCGCTGAGCACCGCCGCGTCCTCAATGGCCGCCTGGGGCGCGCCGTCCCGGCAGAAGGCGATATTGTTGGCGATGGTGTCGCTGAAGAGAAAGTTATCCTGGGGCACGTAGGCGACGGCGTCCCGCACCTCCCGAATGGGGACGGTGTTCACGTCGTGGCCGTCGATGAAGACGGTGCCGTCGGGCACGTTGTAGGTCCGCAGCAGCAGGTCCACCATGGTGGTCTTGCCCGCGCCGGTCTTGCCCACCAGGCCGATGCTCTCCCCGGCCCTGATGGAGAAAGACATATCCTCCAAGGCGTCGTACTCGCCGCCGGGGTAGCGGAAGGTCAGGTGCCTAAACTCGATGGCGCCCTTCACCGGCCCCAGGGGCTTTACGTCCGGCCGGTCCTTCACGTCCTGCTCCGCGTCCAGCAGCTCGCTGATCCGCTTGAGGGACGCCTTGCCCCGGCTGGTCATGTCGATCAGCTCCGACACGGCCATGATGGGCCACACCACGGAGTTGAAGTAGACGATGTACTCCACCAGCTGCCCGGCGTTGAAGGTCCCCTGGTGCACCAGGAAGCCGCCATAGCCCAGGATGATGCAGATGACGGACTCCACGAACAGCGTCACGGAGATCCGCAGCAGCACCGAGATGCGGGTATAGTCCACGTTGGCCTTCTCATTGGCCTTGTTGAGCTGCCGGAAGGCCCACAGCTCCTTGCCCTCCTTGACAAAGGCCTTGATGACGGCGATGCCGGAGAAGCTCTCCTGGGAGAAGTCGGACAGGTCGGAGAAAGCCGCCTGCCGGATATCCCACTTCTTGGTCATGTACTTGCCGATGAGGGTGCTGGCCGCCAGGAGGCAGGCCATGGGGATCAGGGCGAAGCTGGTGAGCATCTGGTCCATGTGCCACATCCGCCAGATGGACATGCCCCCCATGATGATGGCGTCGAACATCATCAGGAAGCCGTTGCCGTAGCAGTCCTGCACCGTCTCCAGGTCGTTGGTGAAGAGGCTCATCAGGTTGCCCACCTTGTTGACCTGGTAGTATTCCCGGCTCAGGTCCTTGGCGTGGTCGAACATCTCGTTGCGGATATCCGTCTCCACCTTGATGGCGGAGCCGAAGATGCAGATACGCCACAGGAACCGCCCCACCACGATGGCCAGGATGACCCACACCATAGGCATACAGATGTGGTCCAGCAGGAAGTCCATGTTGAAGTCCAGCCAAGTCCCGTCCACCAGCACCCGGCCGTCGTTCATGCCGTTGATCACCATCTGGTACATGTTGGGCAGGACCAGCTGCATGTAGTCCACCATGGCCAGGGCGGCCACGCCCAGCACCAGCCATATCCCATATTTGAGATAGTACCGGTTGATGTGCTTTCCGAAAATCATTTCGTCGTTTCTCCTTGTCTCTCCTTCAGATCTTGTGTGTTCTCCATCCAAAACGGCGCAGAGGAAAGCCCACCGTGCATCCTGAAAGTGGGACACGGCGGACTATTCTCAGCGGCCGGCGCGCACCGCCCGCGCGAGTATGAAGTATACCACGTTTCTGCTGACGTGACAACCCGTCACAGCAAATATTTGTAAACTTTTTGTGACGTTTACCGCTGATATTCGAACTCCATGTCGTACAGGCTCACCAGGTCGCCGTCCCGGATGCCCATGGCCTCCAGCCGGTCGAAGAGGCCCGACTCCCGCAGCAGCTTGTCGAACCAGGCGCGGCTCTCGTAGTCGGAGAAATTGGTGTTGGAGATGAGCCGCTGGAGCCAGGGCCCCTCCACCAGATAGACCCCGTCCTCCACGGTGATCTCCAGGGGCTGGGACATATCCACCTTGGGCGGACGCCGGACGTACTCCGGCTCGTACACCGCCACCGGCGGCAGCTCCTTCAGCCGGTTGGCCACCGCGAACACCAGCTCCCGCACCCCTTGGTGGGCGGCGGCGGAGATGGTGTAGAGGGGATACCCCAGCTGCTCCACGTGCTCCCGCAGCCGCTCCAGGAGCGCGCTGTCCTCCATGATATCCGCCTTATTGGCGGCCACGATCTGGGGCCTCTGGGCCAGCTCCGGGCTGTACTGCTTCAGCTCCAGGTTGATGGCGTCGAAGTCGGCCACCGGGTCCCGGCCCTCGCTGCCGGACACGTCCACCACGTGGACCAGCAGGCGGCAGCGGTCGATGTGGCGCAGGAAGTCGTGGCCCAGGCCCGCGCCCTCGCTGGCTCCCTCGATGATGCCGGGGATGTCGGCCATGACGAAGCTGACGCCGTCCTCCACGTACACCACGCCCAGATTAGGATAGAGGGTGGTGAAGTGGTAGTTGGCGATCTTGGGCTGTGCCCGGGACACCACGCTGAGGAGGGTGGATTTCCCCACGTTGGGGAAGCCCACCAGTCCCACGTCGGCCAGCAGCTTCAGCTCCAGCACCACCTCCTGGCCCTCGCCGGGCATCCCGCTCTTGGCGAAGCGGGGGGCCTGCCGGGTAGGGGTGGCGAAGTGGGAGTTGCCCCAGCCGCCCTTGCCGCCCCGGCAGAGGATGAAGGGCTCGTCGCCGGACATATCCTTGATGATCTCGTTGGTCCCGGCGTCCCGGACCAGGGTGCCTCTCGGCACGCGGATGGTGAGGGACTTGCCGTCCCGGCCGCTCTTCCGGGCGCCCATACCGTCCACGCCGTTTTCCGCCACATATTTCCGCTTGTAGCGGAAGTCCATCAGGGTGGAGAGGTTATCATCCACCTGGAGGATGATATGGCCGCCCTGGCCGCCGTCGCCGCCGTCGGGGCCTCCGGCGGCCACATACTTTTCCCTGTGGAACGACACGCAGCCGTTGCCGCCGTCGCCGGCGCGGACCGTGATCTTTGCTTTGTCGATAAAAGAACCAGGCATAAAGGGGACTCCTTTCTTTTTACATTGGGGGCGTGGGGGCTCCGCCCCCACCGGGCCTGATGCGCACCCCCGATGGGTGCGCCCCCTGGGTACTTTTCCCGTGCCGGAAAAGTACCCAAAAGGGCATTTAAGAAAACCTAGGTTTTCTTAAAAATCTTTCCTCATTTTTTGGTTTTGTTTTGCGCTCGCCCTTTGGGTGGTTTTGTCTAAACCGAGCCGAGTCCCGTGTAGCCGGGCGAAGCGGCTGACTTAGTATGTCCCCAAGGAGATCCTGCTGCGGCGCAAGTTCCGCCGCTTGCGGCGGCGGAACCGATGCATTGGGTGCGCTGGTCGGTTTTCCTTAGTCCGGGTGCCGGTTGCTCCGTTCCACTACGCAATTGGGGGCGCGGCGGTATCCTATTTCTTTGACTTTCCGGCTGGCTCGGTCAGGGACTGGTACATCCTCATCAGCTCCGCTACGCACTTGCTCTCGGTCATGTCCTTCACCGAGAACCCATACGCCTGCATCACTGCCCGGTCGTTGTTCTGATGGGCTTTCCGCAGCTCCGGCGGCATGGTCGTCTCGTCGTACAGGTCCGCCAGGCTCGCGTCCGGGTACAGCCCCCGCGCGTCCAGGATCGCCTGCGCCGTCTGCTCGATCTTCGCCCGCTGCGCCTCCGTGGGCGTCGGCCAGGGGAAGTTGTTGTAGACGACCTTCTTTGAATAGTCATAATCACTCTTTAAGCGACCACATACTGCTCTCGTCCAAGCCATATGGACATTTGAGGTTAAAATGCCAAAGTGGTATAATGATGCTTCCGGAATGACTTGAATTTTATTTGTACAAATCACATCTTCCCCGATAAAACCGATTGGGATATATCTTCTGTTCTGTGAAGAAACTTCGGGAATAACGACACAGGTGTGCGGATTATTTGTTTCTCTGAAAAGAGAAGGTGTATCTGCAAGTTTTTGTCTACCAACATCAGGAGAATTGAGCCTGTTGATACGGCAACGCTCAACACGGTCTAATACTAACGGCATTTTGCGCAACTCGGCCGGGCTGATTCCCACGAGCCACAGGCACCATCTTTTCTTATTGTTTATAAACTCTACGGCACCTATCAATCTTTTGATGAAAGGCCTAGCTTTTGGCTCTTTTTCAATAAATGCTGCATAATCGCTGTCTTCAATGATCAAATGACCGCCGTCAGCAGGCCGATTTCCAGTTATCATTTCTGGAACAGCACATAGGGGTTTATTTCGACCTTCAATAAAGGAATTTGCTGCATCGAGTAGGTAAGGATTAATATTAGCAACCGTCACATACCTATCTGAAATGTATATCCGTTTTTGCGCCGTACTTGGCGCAATGCTAAAGCCGACGATCACACAATGCACATGCGCTTTCAAGCTGGCCTCGCTGTCCCATCGGAACGTGCGGTGGGCAAAGTCGATGTGGATACCAAACCGGTCATACAGCGGTTTCCATACTCCCGCCACCTGTTCCCCCTGCGTGATGGAGTTGGTGGACACGAACGCGGTCCGAATACTCGTTCCCTGCATCATCTGCGCGGCCTTGAAATACCAGCCGGAAACATAGTCGATTTTCCCGGCGGTCTTATACGGCTTGCCCTTTTCATCCACATAGATGGAGAGAATGTCTTCCTTTTGCGCTTTGCTTTGCAGGGAATACCCCACGAACGGCGGGTTACCCATGATGTAGTCCAGCTCATGCTTCGGCACCACGCTCTCCCAGTCCAGCCGCAGAGCGTTGCCCTCCGTGATGTTAGCGTAGGACTTCAGCGGCAGGAAGTCCAGAGACATATGCACAATGTCCTCCGTTTCCTTCATCATCTGGCTCTCCGCGATCCACAGGGCCGTCTTGGCCACCGTCACCGCGAAGTCGTTGATCTCGATGCCGTAGAACTGGCCGATGGACACCTGGATCAGTCCGTCCATATCCATGACGATCTGCCCGTCGTACAGCAGCGATAAGATCTCATTCTCCAGCCGCCGCAGGCAGAGGTAGGTCTCGGTCAGGAAATTCCCAGATCCCGCCGCTGGATCCAGGAAGTGCAGGCGTGAAATTTCACGCCTCAGGTTGCCCAACTGGGCAACCTGATCCCTTCTGACGGGGATCTGTTTGATCTGCTCCAGCTTCGCCCGCAGGCCGTCCAGGAACAGGGGGTCGATGACCTTATGGATATTTTCGATGCTGGTGTAGTGCATCCCGCCGGAGCGGCGGGTCTCTGGGTTCAGGGTGCTCTCGAACACCGCGCCGAAGATGGTGGGGCTGATCTCGCTCCAGTTGAAATCCTCGCTGGCCCG